>DUZK01000174.1 GCA_013349495.1 Deltaproteobacteria bacterium | reverse complement strand
TATCCCTGCAAGCTTTCTCAAATTGAACCGGGAAGCCCTCCAGGTCGGAATGGAGTTGGCGGAATCTCAAGATTGAATTCCCAGACACCGAACCACCCATGGGCAGGTCTATACCTTCATATCCCGTTTTGCGTGAAAAAATGTCCCTACTGTGATTTCTTTTCCACAACGGACTTGTCTCTGAAGGCTCGATTTCTGGATACGCTCTTTAAAGAAACGGCGCTTGTTCAAGCCGGCGACTTATCCTTTGACACCATCTACCTGGGCGGCGGAACCCCGTCTCTTTATAACCCTTCGGAGATCGGTGGATTAATCGATTCCATACACCGTCGCTTTTCCATACAGCCGGACACCGAGATCACCCTTGAAGTGAATCCCGGCACTGTAAACCGCCATCGCCTGGAGGCCTACCGAAAAGCCGGGGTGAATCGGATCAACATCGGTGTACAGTCTTTCCAGCAAGATCAGTTGGAGTTTCTGGGAAGAATTCATTCGAATGAGGAAGCGGTCGAAACCATCCATGCCGCACGGCAATCCGGGTTTATTAATATAGGAATCGATTTCATATATGGTTTGCCCGGGCAGACCGCATCGTCTCTTATCCTCGATCTCAAGAAAGCCGTATCTTTCGATCCGGAGCACCTGTCCTGTTACCTGCTGACATATGAGCCGGGCACCCGGCTCACCCATTCCATGAACGCGGGTCAGTTCTCTCCGTTGAGCGATGAGCAGACCGGGAACCTTCTGGAGACAACCGTCGCATACCTGGACGCCAATGGCTATATGCAGTATGAGATTTCCAACTTTGCCAAATCATCGGAATTCATCTCCCGGCATAACCGCAAATACTGGGATTTCACACCGTATCTCGGCCTCGGGCCTTCAGCCCATAGCTTTTTTCCGCCGGAACGCCGATGGAATCATTCGAGCCTTCCCCCATACCTGGCGGACATCGAGAACGGTAAACCGCCTGTGGCGGGCAGGGAGGCATTAACCCGGCAACAACAGATCATGGAGGCCATTTACCTGGGTCTGAGAAAGACGGAAGGTATCAACACCGAGAAGTTTGAACGTTTTTTCTCGTCAGATTTTTTGAATATGTTTAAGGATGCGCTGGAGACACTCACAGATGATGCGTTGATTGTGTTGGATTCAAATCATTGCCGGCTCTCCCGCAAAGGCATGCGGTTTATGGACAGTGTCGCCAAAGTGCTTGTCAACGCAGGAGCATTTTAATGTGAGCCCGTATCCGTGTCGAAAAATCCTTTTGACAATAGTGATGTCTAAAGTATAATGCTGACTTCGCGTTAAAGTTCGAAGATGGAATTTGTCAATTGAAATCGACCGGTGAAACCGACCGGCTGCCGCGAGCATTCGGCATCAAGGAGGAGTTGTGAAATATTGGAGACAACCCCTTGATAAGGATCGAATCAAAGTCCCTATCGGGATAGTTCACGTCATCAATGAACGCTGCAAAGGCTGCGGGTTCTGTGTGGAATTTTGTCCCCGGGGCATCCTTCTCATGTCCAGGCAGACCAATGCCAAAGGTTATCATCTCCCTGAAATTGCCGATGATTCGAATTGCGTGAATTGCGGATTGTGCATGCTGCTCTGTCCCGATTTTGCCATTTATGTCGAAGACAGTGGGGCCGACGAATGATCGATATTGATGAATCGAGTGATACCATGAGCGAACAACGGGGTTTATTGACAGGTGAACATTTCATGCTGGGCGATCATGCGGCAGCTGAAGGCGCAATACTTGCCGGCTGCCGGTTTTTTGCAGGTTACCCCATAACACCCGCCACGGAAATTGCCGAGCGGATGTCGACCCGGATGCCCCAGACCGGCGGCGTCTACATTCAAATGGAGGATGAACTGGCGTCCATGAATGCCATATTGGGCGCATCGTGGTCCGGGGCAAAGTCCATGACGGCAACCAGCGGCCCGGGATTTTCTCTGATGA
Source organism: Deltaproteobacteria bacterium (assembly GCA_013349495.1). Classification (GTDB taxonomy): domain Bacteria; phylum Desulfobacterota; class Desulfobacteria; order Desulfobacterales; family SURF-15; genus DUZK01. The sequence continues at coordinate 7,342 of DUZK01000174.1, read as the reverse complement.
TGGAAAATTTAGGTCTCGGTATCATGCTGGAAACCCCGTGCGTTTTGGTGAACGTTCAAAGAGGCGGCCCTTCCACCGGGCTACCGACTTTAGTCGGCCAGCAGGATATGATGCAGGCCAGGTGGGGCTCCCACGGCGATTATGAGATCATTGCGCTGGCCCCATCCTCCCCCCAAGAACTGTTCGATCTTACCATCCGCGCTTTCAATTTAGCGGAAAAATACAGGACCCCGGTGCTGGTCATGACCGATGCCGAAGTGGGGCACATGACGGAAAAGGTGGTTATTCCGCGGCCTGAAGATATCGAAATCATTAATCGACCCATGGTCCGGAAAGGGGATGTCCGTCCGGATCAGTTCCGTATCTACAGGGACACCGGCGCTTCCGGAGGAAAGAGTCCGGCATCGCCGATGGCGGTGGCCGGGGAAGGGTATCGCATTCATATTACGGGATTGACCCACGATGAACGCGGGTATCCGGCAATGAACGCCGCCGCCCAGGAATGGAACCTCGAGCGGATCGTAAATAAAATCCGTAATAATCAGGATGATATCATTCAGGTTGAAGAACAGGACCTGAAGGATGCGGATGTGGTTGTGGTGTCCTACGGCATTTCCGCCCGCACATCCCTTTGGCCCATTGCCATGGCAAAGAAAGAGGGGATACGCGTGGGCCTGCTGCGACTGATCACCGTATGGCCGTTTCCTGATGGCCGTATCCGCCAACTGGCAAAGCAGGTTCGTGCGTTTGTCGTTGCGGAAATCAACATGGGCCAAATCGTCAGAGAGGTGGAACGGTGCGCGGCCTCAAATGCCGAGGTTCATGGCGTGAATCGCCCGGGGGGCGACATTCTGGAACCCGACCGGGTGTTGGGGGCAATCCGGCGGGCTGCCGGTCGGGCGGGGGACTCCGAGTCACCTGACAGAACATGATTTTTGTTTTTTTTCGTTAAAATTTTGAATATCGAATATCGAACAAGGAAATTAGAACCGCAGAAGTGTAAAAAAACTTCGAAATTCGACATTCCTTGTTCAGCATTCTGCGGTTCAAAAACAATCTTAAATTTCAATAGATTGAATATGTGACCGATGAATTCTTAAATTGAACCAGTAAGAATCGACGCTTAAGGACCGATGAATCCCATGGCTGAACTCGGCTACCCCAACAATGAGTGTCTTGAACAATCAGGATATGAATCTTCTGAGGAAAGCGATTGGCTGACCGGCCTTCACCCCATGGACGATCTGCTCCGGGGGGAGCGGTTGCCTCATATTTGGTGCCAGGGGTGCGGATTAGGCACCGCGCTGACCACGTTCATCAGCGCTATCCAGTGGCTTGAAAAGAACCGGGGATGGGATCTGGACAAGATTTCGGTGGTATCCGGCATCGGATGTACGGGTCGTGTGGCCGGGTATCTCCGGCTGGATTCATTTCATACCACTCACGGCCGGGCCCTGCCGTTTGCAACAGGCCTCAAGCTTGCCAACCCGGACCTGAAGGTGGTGGTAATTTCCGGTGACGGCGACATCGCCGGAATCGGGGGCAATCATCTTATTCATGCCGCCAGACGTAATCTGGACATCACCGTCATTTGCGTAAACAACTTCAACTACGGCATGACCGGCGGCCAGGTGGGCCCCACAACTCCTCACAAAGCACGGGCCGTAACCACGCAATACGGAAATTATGAATATCCTTTTAACCTGCCGTATCTGGTCGCTGCCGGGGGCGCATCGTTTGTGGCTCGCTGGACCGTGCTCCATGCCAGGCGATTGACCTGGACCCTCCGGGAAGCCATGGAACATCCCGGTTTCAGTTTTGTTGAAATCATCGCCCCTTGTTCCACGGCTTACGCGCGGTGGAATCCGGAAGGCAGGGGTCTGGATCCGCAAAAGCTGGGGCGCCGCGGTTTGGAAGTCATGAAGCATTATCAGAAAATCGGGAGAGTCGGGCAGGATGTACACCCCAAGGATGCGGTGATCAAGGTCGATGAAAACGGCCTGATTTCAGAGATCGTTGAGGGCAAATTTTTGGATGATCCCAGACCGGACCTTCAGGCCGCCATCGATCAGCTGGCATCGGTTGCCGATAAACGGTGGCAGGCAGCAAAAAAATCGCTGGACGAGCGTCCCAAAGTGCCGAAACGGACCGACCATGTGCCGAGGACCGAAGTCCAGCTCGGCGGGTTCGGCGGGCAGGGGATCATGAGCGCCGGTAAAATTGTCGGCCAGGCCGCAGCCATCTATGACAAGCTTGAGGCAAGTTTTACACAGAGCTACGGACCCGAGGCCAGAGGCGGATCGGCCGGGTCCCAGGTGGTTATCTCCAGCGATCCGATACACCATCCGCATTTGATCGAACCCACCAGTGCCATTATCATGTCCCAGGCAGCCTATGACAAATATGTGGCGAATCTGGCATCGGGTGGAACGCTTCTGATTGATGACGGCTTGGTGTGCCTATCTCAAAACCATCGTGAGGATATCAAGACATACGGTATCGCAGCCACACAAATCGCAGGGGAGATCGGAAACTCCCGGGCCGCCAATACGGTGATGCTCGGTTTCTGGGCGGCCATCATCGGGGCGGTGAGTGAGGAAGCCATGCGACAGTCGGTGTCCGAATCGGTTCCTTCAAAGACGCTGGATGTGAATCTGAAGGCCTTCGACATCGGATTTAATAGAGGCCGGGAAAAAATAGAGCAGTAGATAGTTTATCAGCTAATATCGCAATTGAACGATGACGCTCGACATTGCAGTGCAATATGGAATAGTGGAATGACGGAATAATGGAATGTTGGGTATGAAAGCGGAAAAGATTTTTTTTATAAAATCGGTAGGATTCATTTAAACCCATTAGTCCAGTGCTCCAATATTCCAGTATTCCAATTGTGAGCGAAGCAAACTAAGTAAAAAGTGGAGAACATCTTTTGTGAGTAACGGCGCTCTTGTTATCGGTGGAACATTGGCCGGAGTTCAAGCTGCCCAGGATCTGGCCGATTCCGGCATATCCGTACATCTTGTTGAATCGACACCCTTTCTCGGGAAAAACCGTTCCGTTTCTATTCCCGATCACCTGATCACCAGCCGGATGCTTGAGATCGCAAAGCATCCGAAAATCACGGTGTGGACAAACACCCATGTCGAGCAGGCCGAGCGCGATACCGATCGTTTCCGGATAACCCTCAGACAGCATCCACGATACGTTGACCTGACCAAGTGCACCGCATGCGGTGATTGTATGGCGGTCTGTCCCGTATCAATACCGGAAACCGAACATAAAGCGGTTTACTTGCCGGCTGCCGGCCAGCCGGGATGTGCAGCCATCGATAAACAGGGCATCCCGCCGTGCAGCCACGCCTGCCCCGGCGGCATTCATGTCCAGGGGTATGTGGCGTTGATTGCCCGGGGGCGCTTTCAGGAGGCGTTTGATTTGATCCGGGACGCCATTCCGTTTCCGGGCATCTGCGGCCGGGTTTGCATGCATCCCTGTGAGGCCAACTGCAGAAGGGGAGAAGTGGATGCACCGGTTTCCATCCGGCTTCTAAAACGATTCGTTTCCGATTGGGTGGAAACGGCAGGCAGCCCCCCGCCTGAATTGAAAATTGACTACCCACCGGATGCGAGACAGGTGGCTGTCGTGGGGTCCGGTCCTGCCGGGATGACCGTTGCCGACCGGCTGGCCCGTTTCGGCTATCGGGTGACGGTATATGAAAAACTGCCGGTTACCGCAGGAATGATGGCCGTCGGGATTCCTGCATACCGGTTGCCCCGTGATGTCATTGCCCGTGAATATCAAAGGATTCAGGATCTCGGGGTGGAGATCCGGCTCAATACCGCTATCGGGCCGGCCGGGGATTATTCGGTGGATGATCTCTTTGATATGGGTTTTAGTGCCGTCTGTTTGGCAATAGGCGCCCATAACAGCCTGTCCCTTCATATTCCGGGCGAAGATCTGCCCGGGGTGGTGCAAGGCATCGAACTCCTTAAAACCGTAAGTATCAACCAGCAGCTTGCGGAGCTTCCGTATCAATCCGTTTTGGATAAAATTTTAACCAAAGGGGAAAATACACGGGCAGTTGTCTTGGGAGGCGGCAATACGGCTATGGACGCTGCACGCTCTCTTAAACGGCTGAGGTTAAAGGATGTTCGCATTCTCTACCGGCGAAGCCGCACCGAGATGCCGGCGCTGCCCGAGGAAATTGAAGAAGCAGAAGCCGAAGGGGTAACCATCGAATATCTGACAGCGCCGGTCAGGGTTCAAGGCAATGAAAAATTCGGCGTCGAAGGCCTTACCTGCATCCGGATGGAACTTACCGAACCGGATGAGTCCGGCCGCCGGCGACCGGTACCGATTCAGGGCAGCGAGTTCCGGCATGATGTCGATCTGGTGGTTTTGGCGATCGGCCAAGTGCCGGACATCCATGGATCAGATAAAATAGCCCTTACCCGTCAAGGTCGGATTCAATTGGAAGGCAAAAGTTTCATGACCACGCGCACCGGGGTGTTTGCCGCCGGTGATGCGGTCACCCTTGACAAAATGGCCATTATCGAAGCCATCGGGATGGGGAAACAGACAGCTGAAGAAATCGATTTGTACCTTAAGGGGGACCGGTCCCATAAGGATCCGGAGGAATCCCGGGAATTGCCGGTTTCCCGAAGGGAGCTCTCAGCTTCTGAAAAAACGTTCAAGCCCCGGGTGGATGTCCCCGCATTGTCGGTCGCGGATCGTTTGACCGGGTATGACGAGGTTGAGCTGGGTTATACCGAAGATCAGGCGCTGAAGGAGGCCGAGCGCTGCCTGGCCTGCGGCCCGTGCAGTGAGTGTATGGCCTGCGTCAGTGCCTGCAAACCGGAAGCCATCGTTCACAACCAGAAAGAAACGGTTGTTGAATTGAACATCGGTTCCGTCCTTTTTGCCGATGAGCCGAAACGGTTGTCCGAACTTCCTTTCACCGAGGAAACCGGCCTGCATATTGCAGACCCGGACAACCCATTGGAAGGATCGGCTGCCGCAGCCAAGGCCATGTTCCACCTGTTTGCCGAAAGAAAGGGACTGTCCGGTACCGAAGATATTTCCATTTCCGACGACCCGCTGCGAATCGGTGTTTTTGTTTGTCGCTGCGGTGAAGAGATCGCCAAGGCCGTTGATACGGAAACGGTATGCAACCGGGCGGCTGCATGGCCTGATGTGGCCCATACGGCGGTTTTGGATCATTCATGCTCATGGGATGCTGCGGAAACCATTCGATCCGCCGTTTCAGAGCATCAGCTGAATCGGGTGGTACTGGCCGCATGTTCGTGTTGTGCCGTGGATCAGGTTTGCTTTAGCTGTACGTTCCAAAGGGTTCGGTGCAAGCAGAATTTGGGGATATTCGAGAGGGACGGGGATCTTCATAGCCTTCCGACTGCTGCGGGCTTACCTTCACATGCATTCGCATTTGTGAATATCCGTGAACAGTGCGCCTGGGTTCATGAGGAAGACCCCAAAGCGGCAACCGGCAAAGCAACCGCTCTGGTCGCTTTGGCAACAGCCAATGCCCGGTCCGTATCGCCCCGGTTCTTAAAGCCCAAACCCGTCTCCCCGTCGGTTTTGATATTCGGCAGCGGTTACGCATCCCGGTCCTGCAAAGGCGCACTGAACCAACAGGGGATACCTGCCGAACATCTGGAAGCCGTGCCGGATCGGATCGAGCATTCGGGGGGTATCTATAAGGCATCCAGAAATGGTAAAACCATAGAGGCTGCGGGCATCATCTTGGCCCCTCGAAATGCAGGGGAGTGGGACAAGCTGATATCCGTATTCGGAACGGATCATCACCAGCTCCGCTTTCAGTACGGTAAAACCGGAATCATTGCACGTCAGCCGGGCATTTTTTTATGCGACCCGAAGCTCGATACCGAAGCATCCGGAAACGCAGCCGCAGCGCGCATGGCCGCCTGGCTGGGTAAAATACAAAACCGGTCCTGGCAGATCCAGGCAACGGTCGACACCGACCGATGTCGAGCCTGCAATACCTGTGTAGATACCTGTGAAATCGGAGCCCCGGAAATCATCCTTGAAGGAGAAGCCCGATACGCATGGATCGACCCGACGATATGCACCGGATGCGGCAGTTGCGCCGCCCGGTGTCCTTCCGGCGCCATTGCTGCCGGCAGCTCCTCGGATCGCCAGCTGGAAGAGATGATTGATGCATTGTTATCCTAATTTGAACAGGGCGGAACCAAGAAAGTCTGCCACAAAGCCACAAAGTATTAATCTATTATTTTCTCAGTGTTTTGGTGCCTTGGTGGCAAAAAGAAAGAAATTGCCGGGAAAAGCACAAAAAAGACAATTCAGGAACTGCAAAACTTATGGGCATTAGAAAGGTTGTCGTATTCACCTGTAACTGGAATGCCTACAGCGGGCTTGAGGCTGCGGGAAAAGACCACGAACAATACCCGGAGACGGTGTTTCCGGTCCGGATCGAATGCTTGGGACGTCTTCATCCGGGCATCATCCTCAAAGCATTCGAAAAGGGAGCGGCCGGTGTCCTCATGCTGGGGTGCCCGCCCGATGAATGTAATTTCGACTTCGGTTTCCGCAAGGCCGAGGAAGTTTATGCGCAATCGATGGATCTCATACGTACCCTTGGGTTTCGTGATTCGCAGTTGAAGCTCGATTATGTGGCTGCAGGAGAGGGGAAGACATTTTCCGAAAAGATTATCGGTTTTATTGAAGGAATTAACGGTTCACAGAATAAAGCATGAGTGAATTCAAAGACATTATCAATCGTAACAGAGCCTGGTATTGCTTGGAGTGCGGCAAGTGCAGCGCCGTATGTCCGGTAACCCGCTGGGAGAGAACGGAGTTTGCATCCCCCCGCCTTTTGATGGGAAAAGCCATGGAAGGTCGGAAAGAAGCGTTTTTTGAAGCCCCGCTTTTCTGGTCGTGCCTTACCTGTAAACGCTGCAGTGAGCTTTGCCCGTCGGACGTCTATTTTTCCGAATTCATACGGGACATGCGGCAGGTTGCTCGGGATGAAGGCCATGCCGGATCTTGTACCCACGGTGATGTTATTCAGACCTGGGGAAGAATGATGACCGATCCGAACCTGCGCCAGGATCGATTGGGCTGGCTGACCGAAGAGCTCGAGACATCAGACGATTCCGACACCCTTCTTTTTGTGGGCTGCCTTCCGCTATACCATACCCTATTCAGGGAGCTTGATATCGACGGGATCGAAACCGCACGAGCAGCGGTGAAGATCCTCAACCATCTCGGGATCGCCCCGCAGGTAATGGCTGATGAACGGTGCTGCGGACACGACCAGCTTTGGGGGGGGGAGTTTGAGACCTTTAAG
>DUZK01000173.1 GCA_013349495.1 Deltaproteobacteria bacterium | reverse complement strand
AGATTGAACTTTGTGCCTCTGTGACTTTGTGGCAAACTTTTTTGTATATCGTCAGATCGGATTAAGAAAATGATCAGTGTAGATAATCTCACAAAAAGTTTCGGCCGCTTGGACCTCTTTGATCATGTCAGCTTCAAGCTCAACCCGCGCGAACGATTGGGATTGGTGGGCCGAAACGGACACGGAAAGACAACCCTTCTCCGGATACTCACCGGGGAGGAGCAACCGGACTCCGGAATCATCAACATGCCGAAGAATTACCGTATCGGTTATGTCAGACAGCATCTGGAATTCACAGAGGATACGGTGCTAAAGGAAGGTATGAAAGGGCTTCCGGAAGCAGACAAGGATCATTCCTGGAAAGTGGAAAAAATACTGACCGGCCTCGGTTTTTCTGTGGAGGATATGCAGTTGCCGCCGGAGAAGTTCTCCGGTGGATTTCAGGTGCGCTTGAACCTGGCCAAGGTGCTGGTTTCGGACCCGGACCTTTTGTTGCTGGATGAGCCCACAAATTACCTGGATATTACTTCCATTCGATGGATTGAGCGGTTCCTGAACAACTGGTCTCATGAGGTCATCCTCATCACCCACGATCGAAGCTTCATGGATGCAGTGGTGACTCACACCATGGGAATTCACCGAAAAAAACTACGGAAAATTCCAGGGGAGACACAAAAATACTACTCTCAAATCGCGCAGGAAGAAGAAATCCACGAAAAAACCCGTATGAACGATCAACGGAAAAGAAAGGAAATCGAACTGTTCATTACACGGTTCCGGGCCAAGGCGCGGCTTGCCGGCCTTGTTCAATCACGGGTCAAGCTTCTGGATAAATTGGAAAAACCTGAAAAGCTGGATAAAATAAAAACCCTCGATTTCTCATTTCAGTCCACTCCTTTTAGTGGAAAACATGTGATGGATGTTCAGCAGCTTTCATTCGGCTACATGCCGGAGAAACCTTTGATTAAAGACTTCGATCTGTCCGTCAAAACTGGTGACCGGGTCTGTGTGGTCGGGAAAAACGGAAAGGGAAAAACCACACTGCTCAAACTTCTTGGCGGACAGGTAAAACCCCAAGCCGGAACCATCTCTTATCGTTCCGGGGTGGAAAAAGGTTTCTTCGAACAAACCAATATCCAAAATCTCAACTCGACTCGGACCATAGAGGAAGAGGTGCTGGTTTCTAACCCGAGCATCGGGCAACAGGGAGCAAGAAATATTTGCGGGGCCATGATGTTTTCGGGCGATGATGCATTGAAAAAGATCGGAATCCTCTCCGGTGGAGAAAAAAGCAGGGTGTTGCTGGGAAAACTATTGGTGACCCCGGTCAACCTTTTGCTCCTTGACGAGCCGACTCATCATCTGGATATGGATTCCTGTGACGCATTGCTGGCAGCTATCAGCGAATTTCCCGGAACCGTAATAATGGTAACCCATAATGAAATGTTTCTTCATGCCCTTTCAGATCTTCTGATCGTTTTTGAAAATGATTCCCCGTACGTTTTCGAAGGGAGCTACCAGCGGTTCCTGGAAAAAACAGGGTGGATGGACGAATCTGATGTGATGACGAAAAAAGAACATCAAACCGTCGAAAAAAAAGACCTCACCAAGGCCACAAAAAAAGAACTGAGGCGCCGCCGGTCAGAAATATTGGCCCGAAGAGCAAGGGAAGTAAAACCTCTGGAGGATCGAATCGCCGAGGTTGAAAATGAAATCGATTCCCGGGAACAGTCGATGGAGTCATTAAACAATGATATGCAGCAGGCTTCTCTGGCCCAAGACGGAAAGAAAATAGGTAAAATCGCTCAATCGATTCATCGATGCCAAACCATCATAGACGACGGGTTTAATGAACTCGAAATCCTGACCCGAAAGCTCGATCTGCAAAAGGCCGAGTTCGATCAAATGCTTGACGAAATAGAAACTTCAACCGATGAATGATCACCTTTCTTTTTCTGCTATATTCCGGGAAAAATTACGTATCAGGAGTAAAGGGTTTCCATGGTCGATATCAGACACCGCATAGAAAGCCGGTTCGAAGGTTTCGCCGGTTTCATATTCCGAAACCGGATAAAAACCCTCCTGATCATGCTGGCGCTATCCATGGGGCTGATTATCCAGGTCCCCAAAATAACGGTGGACACCTCCACGGAAGGGTTTCTCCATGATAAAGACCCTGCCCTGCTCGCCTATGGCAACTTCAGAGATCAGTTTGGACGTGACGAGGTCATCATCATCGCCATCAATCCTCCGAATGTTTTTGACCGGCAATTTTTAGAGAGACTGAGAGAATTTCATGAGACGCTTGAAGAGCAGGTACCCTATATCGATGACATCACCAGCCTGATCAACGCCCGAAATACACGGGGAGAGGCCGATGAATTGATCGTAGAGGACCTTCTTGAAAACCGGCCGCAAACCGATGAAGAGATGAAGGATCTCAAGGCAAGGGTATTGTCCAATCAGTTGTACAAGAACCTGTTGATTTCCGAAGACGGTCGCTTCACCGCCATCATTATTCAAACCCACAGCCAATCCTCACTGAATAATGAATCGGATATCCTGGAAGGGTTTGAGGATACTGCAACCAAAGAAAAGAATCAACCTTCTAAAAAGACGGCGTATCTCACGGATCAGGAAAACAGTGAGGTCGTGAATGCGGTATACAAAGTTGTCCGGAAATTCAATGATTCGGATTTTCCCGTTTATGTGGCCGGATCCCCGGCGGTTACGCATTATCTGAAACAGACCATGATGCATGACATGCGAAAATTCGTAGCCCTGGCGGTATTGGTGGTGTCTGTCCTGTTGTTTGTCATGTTTCAAAGGATAAGCGGAATACTGCTGCCCATATTCGTCGTGGTCGTATCTTTATTGGCGACCATCGGACTCATGGCCGTTTTCAGGGTACCCATCAAGCTCCCGACCCAAATCCTCCCTTCTTTTCTGCTGGCGGTGGGTGTGGGTACCTCCGTACATATACTCGCCATTTTTTATCATCGCTTTGATCATAGCGGTGACAAGGCAGAGGCCATCGCCTATGCCCTGGGACATTCGGGATTGGCCATAGTGATGACCAATGTAACCACAGCCTGCGGCCTGCTGTCATTTTCCACGGCGGAGATCGCTCCCATCGCGGATCTCGGGATCTTTGCCGGCATCGGGGTGTTGTTCGCCTTCATCAACACGGTTGTATTGCTGCCGGCACTGCTGGCACTGATACCGCTCAAGCCAAAACCGAGAACCGAAAAATCGGAAAACCGTGAAACCATGATGGATAGATTTCTTGCGGCAGTAGCACAGTTTTCAACCGGACATCCCAAAAGCATCATTCTGGTCAGCGCAGTGGTATTCATCCTGGCTGTCATTGCTCTATTTAACATCCGGCTCTCCCATGATGTGCTGGGGTGGTATCCCAAAGATAGTCCCATACGAATAGCAACCGAGAAAATAGATCGTGAGCTGAGGGGATCGCTCAGTCTCGAGATCATTATCGATACGGGCAAAGAAAACGGTCTCTACGAACCGGATATACTCAACCGCATCGAAAAAGCGATTGCCTTTGTGGAACCCCTCGAATTTTCGGATGTGTTTGCGGGAAAAGCCTGGTCCCTCACCACGATCCTGAAGGAGATCCACCAGGCGTTGAATGAAAACCGCCCGGGATTTTATAAAGTACCCCAGAATCGCGATCTGATCGCCCAGGAATTCCTGCTTTTCGCAAACACCGGATCCGATGACCTCGAAGATGTGGTAGACAGTCAATTCTCGATGGTCCGATTCACAATAAAGGCACCTTTTAAGGATGCCGTTAAATACGATGCGTTCATTGATACGATTGAAACCTATTTTAAAACCCACTTCCCGGAAGCAAAAGTCACCATTACCGGCATGATGGCCTTGCTGTTCCGTACCATCACCAATGTCATGATCAGCATGGCAGAAAGCTATGCCATCGCTCTGGTTGTGATCACGGTATTGATGATTCTTCTAATCGGCGGGGTCAGAATCGGACTGCTGAGCATGATACCCAATATCGTGCCGATCCTTCTGATGCTCGGCGTCATCGGCGCATTCTCCTTACCCATGGATCTCTTTACCATGATGGTGGCCAGTATTGCCATCGGTCTGGCGGTGGATGATACCATCCATTTTATGCACAATTTCAGACGATACTACGAAACCGGAGGCGATCCGAAAGCGGCGGTGCGGCAAACCCTGGAAACCACCGGACGTGCCATGCTGGTCACATCGATTGTTCTCTCTTGCGGTTTTTTTATTTTTGCCTTTGCCACCATGCACAACCTGATCAACTTCGGCCTGCTGACGGCCTTTACGATTATTATGGCCCTGGTAGCGGATTATCTTCTTGGTCCGGCGATTATGGTGCTGGTCAATAAACCGAAAGAGTTGAAAGTTCAGCGTTCAAAGTTCAGCGTTCAGGGTTGAAAGATCAAAAGACGGGAGGTCTTCAATGGATCAAATCAGATATATCATACGGTGGGCGGTTCTATTATCTTCACTTTTAATATTAACGGTCAATCCGGTTGTATTTGCCGATGATCCCAAGGCCAGGGAAATCATGGACAAGGTGGATGCCCGGGACGACGGTGATAACCAGACCTCGGATATGGAAATGATTCTCATCGATAAAAGAGGCCAGCAACGACTCCGGAAGATTCGAACGTATATGAAAGACAAGGGCGAGGATATCTACAGACTCATGTTCTTTATCCATCCGGCGGATGTGAAAGACACCGCCTTTCTCACTTACGATTACGACGATCCCGACAAGGATGACGACCAGTGGCTTTACCTCCCGGCGCTTCACAAAACCAAACGTATCGCCACTTCGGATAAGAGCGGCAGTTTCATGGGATCCGATCTGAACTATTCGGATATGACGTCAAGGGAGCTCGAAGATTACGACTTCTTCTTTAAGAAAGAGATGGACGTCAAAGGGGAAAAAACCTGGCTCATCGAATCGATTCCGAGAAGCAAGGAAGTCATCAAGGAAACCGGCTATACCAAATCCATGCTCTGGGTTCAACAGGATAACTTCATGGTCATACGTGCCATCCATTGGGTGAAAGACGGCGGATACCTCAAGTATGTGGATGTTCAAGAATTAGATCGGATCGACGGCATCTGGGTGGCTACCCGGATGGAGGTGACAACGAAACGGGGCAAGGAGACGGTTCACCGAACCATATTGAATTGGAGCAATGTCAAGTTCAACCAGGCACTCGATCATGATATGTTTACGGTTCGAAGAATGGAAAAAGGGCTATAGGGGTTCAGGGTTCTGAGTTCTGAGTTCTGAGTTCGGGTGTCAGGTGTCAGGAAGCACCGTCGCTTGCTTAGCTGAACACTGAAACCCGACACCTGAAACCTGAAAGATGCATCAATGATCATATCAGTTTTAGTAGCCGACACTAATGTTGACTTGAGAATAATGGATAACCAGATATGTGAATCGCCGTGCGTGCTTTAACACCCTGCCTACACATCACGCTGACCATACTCGTTCTAATGTCTATCGGAACAGCCCCCCTGCTATGTGCAAGCGAAGAGCCATCCGTGAAAGAACTGATGGAAGGATTTGAAACGAAAGATGTCGAAACCGGAAAAGACGGGAAAGAGAAAAAAACCGACGAGCTTGATTCCATAAAGGGTGGCTCTGAAGACACGTCTTCTCGATTCAGCTTCGACGGCTATCTCAAACACGGCTTGTCGTACAATTTTGCTCATGATCGTCCCGAACCCGGGAAAACCGACTGGCGAGGGCTTTCCCGGTTTCGATCGGAAATCAACCTTGAATTGAAGGTCAAGCTCTCTGAAACCTGGCAGGCACAGGTGGAGGGAAAAGCCTATTATGATTTTGTGTTTGCAATGAGAGGACGGGATGAATTTACCGGAGCGGTCTTGGATAATCGGGAACAAGATGCCGAGTTCGGTGAATCCTATATACTGGGGAGTATCACCGACAAACTCGATATCCGCTTCGGCCGTCAAATCAATGTTTGGGGAAAATCTGACAATATCCGTGTAACGGACATCCTGAATCCCCTGGATCTAAGAGAACCCGGATTGGTGGATATCGAGGATCTCAGGCTTCCGGTCACCATGACGCGGCTGGACTACTATTTGGGCAATTGGAATCTATCCGGCATCTTTCTCCATGAAATCCGATTCAACAAAGTCCCGGCATTCGGAAGTGATTTTTTTCCGGGAGAAAGCCCCCTGCCCCTTGAGGACGCACCTTCAGATTCTCTGGACAATACCCAATTTGCCGCAGCATTAAGCGGAATCTTGAGCGGATGGGACCTGGCATTCTATTTTGCCGACGTATATAACGACCCGCCCCATCAGGAAGCAAAACCGGACGGGCAGAAGATGCGCAAACATGCCCGGCTGAAAATGTTCGGCTCGGCTTTCAATATGGCTCTGGGAAACTGGCTCCTGAAAGCCGAGGCAGCCTATCTGGACGGATTCAAGTTTTTTAATGCGCCCGGCGGCGGTAAGAGCTTTTCTATGGCTGATGCGCTGGTCGGATTCGAATACACGGGATTTCACGAAACCGTCATCAGTTTCGAAATTGCCAACCGTCATCTTTTCGATTTCAGGGATTCACTGAAACTGGCTCCGGATAAAGCTGTCGAAGACGAATTCCAGACCGCATTCCGCTTCACCCGGGAGTTTCTCAACGACACCCTGACCGTAACATTCCTTGCCCAAACCTTCGGTGCACTGGGAGGTGACGGCGCCTTTCAGAGAATCTCCGCCGAATATGACCTGACCGACTCCATCCGACTGTCCGGCGGGTTCGTGTTTTACACGTCCGGCGACCTCAGGCAGTTCAACGATGTCGGCGATAACGACAGGCTTTTCCTGGGAATCAGATATAGTTTTTAGGACATCTTTTCTGCTGAGGGATGGCGCCACCTGTAGCAGCAGAAGCTGTATGTATTTGACAATGAAAGAAACGCAACACCACCAGATTTTTACATATCCGCTCAACCGACTGGTTCGGCGGTCTGGTTCTTAGAACGGAGATCAACAACCTGTAGATCTCCTTCGTGTTTCTTGGTTCGTAAGTAGTTAACAAATGCCTTCACATCGCAATCATATTCCTTTGCGATGCCGTCTTTGATTTTCCAGAGTTCCTTGATGATTTCATCAGCCATTTTCAAATACCCCCATTAGTTCTTGAGGCGTGCAAATTTCAGGTATATCATCACCTCTTCCAGCCTCTTCGATCACAATTTCCGACGCGAATAAATCGAAGCGGATCCTTTGAGTGTCCCACCAATCGATGGTGACTTTTTGTAAGGCGGCAGCCAACAAGTCGCTGGATGGTCGCGCCGTTAGATATGAAATGATCGATGTCTCTAAGTAAACTGTTTTCTTATCCATTAACAGCAGTCCCCTGATTCGAAACGACTTTGAAGTCAGCTGCCACTATTTATTAGGATGATCTGTCTAAGTGAAGAAAGTATCCAGTTTAGTTTATTCAAATACTCTACTAATTTACCATAATCGTCTGAATTATCAATGGAATTAATTGATTTACGAAAACCTGGGGTCGCATCTTAATTATTAACTATTTGTTCAATGCGATAACACAACTTGCCGAATATACTCTAAAAAGCAGCTATTATTGAGGCAATCCAAAAAAAATGGCTATTCCCGGAGCCAAGCAGCCGAGATCACCGAAATCCTGATAGAAATCATCAAGCGATCCCTCTAATATGGAGAGGATGATATGATGTCCGTCTTTGGCAACTTCCAGGTCAAAAACAAACGAGAAAGCCGAAGCGCAATCCGTTCTGTGGTGCGAGGCTAATATTATCCCCCAGAAGAGCGGTAACATTCAAATGCTCAAGCAAGTTAAAAGACCGGATCAACAAATGATATACCGATTCAACCACGTAGCGGTTCAGTTCTATGTTATCAATACCCGACGAGCCTGTGAAACGTGTTGACATGTGTTTGAAATCTTGAATATAGAATTTTCATTGGATTTTGAATTTCTCGGCTGTTAAACATCCATTTTACATTCACTGGGGAGGTAGATCATAATGGAAAAGCGCAGATCCAATTTTGATAGGCGTTCTGGAACGGACAAACGTAAATTTTACCATCGTGGACTCTTCTCGAAAGGAGGAGTCGAAAGAAGATGCGGGGAAGAACGAAGATCTAAATTTGAGGCAAGACAGGAATGGGTGAGAGTCGACAAGTGGAGCAGCGTTCGACTTGAGGGGCTAAAGATTGCAAAATTCCTGCATTAGAACACCCAACTCAACCATTACGATGTTGCGACTACATGTGCGAAAATGGATTGAAAATTCCGATTAATGCCGGTAATCTGATCGAAACTGAATATATCGATATATTGGAATTATATTGAATATGGGGCAATATCATATAGGGTAATTGATTCAAATTCATAATTGATGCTTAATCAAGTAAAATTGACTATTCAACTCATTAACTAAAAGCGGGTATAATATGATAATAGCAGAACGAGTCGATCGGTTGGGTACCGAAACGGCCTTTGCCGTCTCAGCCGAAGCTGCGGCATTTGCCGCCCCGGGCAACAAGGTCTATCCTTTTCACCTGGGAGATTTGAATCTCAAAACCCCGGCCAATGTGCTCGAGGCCGGCATCAAAGCCATGCGGGACGGTCATACCAACTATTGCCCCAATGCCGGTGTGCCCCGGCTGCGGGAAATCCTGGCCGACGATATCGGCACCAGTCGCAATGTTCAGTATTCCATGGAGAATGTGGCCATCCAACCGGGCGGAAAGCCCACGATCAGCAAATTTTTACTGGCGATGATGAATCCGGGGGACGAGGTGCTCTACCCCAACCCGGGATATCCGATCTATGAATCTCAAATCGAATTTCACGGCGGCAAAGCCGTGCCCTACAGCTACATCGAGGGCAAAAATAAATTTGACATCGACACCGAGATGCTGGCCGACCGGATCACGCCCCGTACGAAACTGCTGATGCTCAACGACCTGCAAAATCCCACCGGCGCTGAATGCTCATCCAAAGAGCTTGAAACGATTGCCGAACTGGTGCTCAAACATGATCTGTATGTGTTATGTGATGAGGCCTATTTCGACATCCGCTACGGCGGTAAAAGCAAATCCCTGGTATCACTGCCCGGGATGCGTGAACGCTGCGTAATTTTGTATACGTTTTCCAAAAAGTTTGCCATGACCGGCTGGCGCCTGGGGGCAACCGTCGGCCCCAAAGAAATCATCGATGTCATCATCAAGCTCAATGTCAACGAGGAGTCCTGCTCAAACCATTT
>DUZK01000172.1 GCA_013349495.1 Deltaproteobacteria bacterium | reverse complement strand
GGGCCGGCGTGCCTGATTCCATCCCAGAGTGTCCGGCTTTATCAACTTGCAGTGGAAAAACGATGGGATGAGGCCATGGACCTCCAACGAAAGCTGTGGCGGCTCAATCATGTCTTTGCCAAATACAACCTGGCGGCATGCATAAAAGGAGGGCTAGAACTCCAGGGCTTTCCGGTGGGTGATCCGCTGCCGCCTCAGACAAAGCTGACGCAAGAAGCCTTGGAGGAGATCGAACAAACCTTAAAGTCCGTGGGCGCACTGTAATTCGATCACATCAAGTGCCGGTCCCTTAAACCGCTGGTGATCGACATCACCCGAGGATGCGGATTCTTAAAAACCCTTGTAAAAAAACTCGGCATTCGAAGATGAAAAATACTTCGCCATCTTACATGTCAACATCAAGGCTGATTTCGATTGTCGGTTTTTCAACGCTTATTCGTCTTTTTATTAATACGGCTCGAAGATTCGCATATCCCTTTGCACCGGCTTTGAGTCGGGGAATGGGGGTGTCGTTGACTGCCGTGACATCAATGATTGCGGTCAACCAGATAACCGGGTTGTTCGGTTTGGTTTTTGCTCCCCTTGGAGATAAATGGGGATATCGCCTGATGATGATGGCAGGTACGGGCGCCCTGGCGGTCGGCATGTTTTGCGGTGGTCTCTTTCCGTATTATGGGATGGTTCTCCTGGCGCTGTTTTTGGCCGGACTCGGTAAGACGGTATTCGATCCGGCACTGCAAGCCTTTGTGGGATCCCGAATTCCATACGAACGCAGGGGCATGGCCATCGGCATTTGTGAGACGGCCTGGGCAGGCGCTTCGCTGCTCGGCATCCCCCTGGCGGGCATTCTCATCGCACGATTCGGCTGGCAATTTCCCTTTTTTTTCCTTGGAGCAATCGGAGTCATCGGACTACTCGGGCTTTATGTGCTCATACCGGTCAATGAACAGAAATCCATCTCAACTGAAAAAACATCCATTTATATCACTGCAATCAGTCAACTGATCAGGCAAAGGTCTCCATTAGGCGCCATGGGCTTTGCATTTTTGTTGAACGCCGGCAATGATAATCTGTTTGTCGTTTACGGTGCCTGGCTGGAAAAAAATTTCAACCTCGGTATCGTGGCCCTTGGAATTGCCACAACCGTCATTGGGGCGGCTGAATTGCTGGGAGAAATGATAACCGCCTTTCTAGGGGACAGAATCGGGCTGCCGCGGCTGATCACCATGGGAACGATTCTATCGACAGCATGCTATATCGCGCTTCCCGCAATAGGAATTAATCTGCCTCTTGCCTTAAGCGCCTTGTTTTTTGTTTTTTTAGCCTTTGAATTGACCATTGTAACTTCCATTTCTCTTTGCACCGAATTGCTGCCTGAAGCCCGGGCAACAATGATGGCAGGTTTTCTTGCTTCAGCCGGTCTCGGGCGCGTGGTCGGTGCGTTGATCGGAGGGCCGATCTGGATATCGGGTGGAATCCATGCCACGGGGATCGTTTCGGCGGTTATCACCGGTTTGGCTCTTGTTTTTTTGATGTGGGGGCTTAAAGGCTGGAAACCAACCCCATAATCATTTAATCTTAGTGAACGTATTTAAATACAGTTACGCTTTTCAGTTGTTTTAACCATTATAGGCAAAAGTTTAAATTGCCTAAAGTGAGCTAAAGTGCCTAAAATTAATGTATTCTATCAATTATGAATACAGATCGCGCTGAAAGCGCATTCCTCAATTTTAGCTCACTTCAAACTTCAAACTTTAAACTCTTGGACCTCAGATAATACAGAATAGTCGTCCTGATAAAAATATGTCATCTCATTTATAGTTTAGAGCACCTATGGTTTTTTAGCGGTTGCAACCATACGGCGGTTCATAAAACCGTAATCGTCATCCTTATCATGTGGAGAAAAATCGGTTTTAATCTCAACGTTGCGGAAACCCGATTTTCTGATGAGCTCCGAAAGGGTTTGGTCGTCATATAACCGGACCGAGTAGTTCTCGTCCCGAATCAGTCCTTTGGTCTTGCTAAGAACCATTTCCCTTGCATCTACCCGATCTTCATTAAGTTCACGATATCGGCATACCACCGTGTCATCTTCAATCTCGTGCCAGGACTGATTGACAAAACTATCTTTCACGGCAGCACCGTTTGTAACATCCACCAGCAGCCAGCCCCCCGGCCTGAGAACGCGATGGGCTTCCATCAGGATTTGACTGTCTGCACCAGGGAGCTGAATATAGCCTAAGGAATTTCCCATAATTAAAAGATGATCGAAGCTTTCGGAAGACATCCCCGTACACCTCGCGTCGCATCGAATAATCCGGACAGGATATTCGCGCAGATCCGCTTCGGTTTTGGCGCATCCGGTCAACGTCTCTGAAAAGTCTGCCAGAGTGCAGGCAGAAATCCCTCTCTCACACAGCTCGAGACTGTGGCGGCCGTGCCCCCCGCATAAATCCAATATCCGGTGCTTTGGCTGAATGGGAAGCATGTCCAGAATAAGATCCACTTCCCGACAGGTGAGGTCGTCGTCGCACACTGAGCGCGCATCGGTAAGAAGATATATGTCGTCAAAAATCCGCTTCCACCAGTCCGGATTGACATCTATGCTCATAGATCGGCTCCAAAGCTGAACAGCCCGTCGGATGCGATAATGGCGGATGACCCGCCCCAGGGATTCATTCGCGCGATTTCAAGTTCTTCGTCCTCGATTTTAATGATCTCATCCAGTTCCCCTGAAAGCCACATCTTTTCAAGGGTTAGGCAATCCGACCAGAGATGTGAACAATAAATCTCAAGCGCATCAAGCTGTGAGGGTTTGATCAGCCTTGGCCTCATGGCGATGCGAATGGGTCCCAGCAGATACGTGAAACCGTGCGCCAAGGCCATTTCATTTTGCATCTTCGCCACTTCGCTCAATTCGCCGGGGTCGACGCCCAAGATAGCCTCATTGACCCGGCAAACGGCTTCCCTAACGGACAAATCGGAATGCAGCACCGCAAGGGGTTGAACGCCGCCGCCGCTTCCCACATTTGTGGGGATTCCGCCGTAGCGCCCCAAAAATCCGAACAGGCTTTCGGGCCCCATCAAACATCGAAAATCGGTCTGGTGCGGTTTAAGGGATACCGTCCCCTCTTCTAATACAGGGATTTCTTCACCCCACAACCTGGGCGATATCTTTTCTTGAACAATGTAGTTTCCTTCTTTAACGGCTAAGTTGACGGCCTCATCCGCATCCGGATTCACCTTTCCCACCCGGACCCCTTTTCCGGAATATCCCCGTTCCGGTTTGAGAACCAGGTCATCCCAGTTCTTGTGCGTCCACTCAATTAAATCGTCGATTCTTTCACCACCCGGACCTTCGGTCCTTCTGGAATAAAACTGCCGGGTCCAAGGGGTCCGTTTCACAATATCTTCATGGAACCGTTTCTTATCTGGCCCTGTAATGACTTCAAACATGCTTTTGACATTGATGGGTTCCGTACCCCGGGGGTTGATCACACGATTTTCCCGTACTGCCTGGATAGCCGGTTCCAGATTATGGCGGCGATGCAGAGACAGCAGTATATCGGTGTTAAAATCCATAAATATAATGGATACCGGTTGTCCTTTCCAGCACACCCTTCCGCCTTCTAATTCAAGCTCCTGGGGCGCCATTAAAGCGCCGTTTACCCCCACTATGGCATCCAGCTGCTTTGCAAGATTCTGATTTTCGGTAACCGTTTCGAGCGTCTCTTCTTCGGCCACAACGGCAATAAGTCCCGGTTCTGTTCCTTCCCGTTTGCGATGGGCATCCACTAGCATATCCACAAAACCATTGATCGGGCATAACATCGGGTGATCAAAATCCAATTCCAACGGAATCGAACGAATACTGTTGACACGCTCCCATACCGCCTTTCCGATGATTTGGGTAATCCGCTGATAATCCCATCCTCCCGGACTTCCAAGATTCCACTCAGAATGGTACCCCAAGAAATCTTCCAATTTTTACTCCTGATTTGCGATTAATTCTTCGAATCTCTGTCGGATAATGCTGAAAGGAAGTTCTCCGCCGCCCAGCAGATGTCCATAGAACACATTCCGGTCCAACCGGTTTCCATAGATTTTTCTTATCTGCTTTATTTCATAACTGCCTAGACTGTAGCATAATTGATATCCGGGATTCAAACTGAACCGTTCAATCTGTTTGACAGCCTCCACTTTTGAAAAGCCTGCGGTTATCAGTAATTCCACAGCCGAGTTCTCTGTCAAAAGCCCCTGGGGGAGTCCGACGTCGATCTGACAACGGGCAGCCCGCCAAAGCCACCGTTTACAGTTAACCAGGCGATCCAGAGGATTTTGGAGATACCCGTACTCGAACAACAGCGATTCTGCGAAAGACGCCCAGCCTTCATAAAACAGCGATGATTCAATTTGACGCCGAACCGGATTGTCCATTTCTCTTCGAATCGAATCCAGAAAATGGTGCCCGGGTATGGTTTCATGCGCCACTAAAAAGCGAAATTCACGATGAAACCGTTTCTTCCGATGCGCATCAAAATCCTCCCCTTTGCCGTCTGTTGTTATATAAAAGTAGCTCTTTTCTTGTTTGCCGGCGGTCAGACTGGCTCCGAAAGATGCCCCGCTTCTAACGGATCTAAGATATCTGGGGGTTTCCTTCAATTCCATGGTTTGAAAGAAATCGGTCCCGCACAACCCCATATCCTGAAAAAAATGACAGATATTATTAATTTCATCCCGATACAGCGAAAATGTATCAGGGGTATCAATGCCTTCAGGAGAATACGAATGGTATAAATCCTGCCATGAGGCATTACTATCGATTTCCTGTCTCAGCTTCTCAAGCTCCTTTTGGTTTCTGTCCCATTCTTCCACGGCAATTTGATATATTTCCTTAAGGGGTCTGAAATAGAGGAAATGATCTTTAAGAGTAGCCTCCATGGAAGCTGCTGCAAATCGCTTGTCGGAAACCGGCAGGGCCGACTCCAGAAACTTATTGAACCGATTCAAGGCCTGTATGGCTTGGTTGAAAATCGACTGAAACCGATCACTGTCGATACCTGGAATATTCAGAGTCTCTGCAATAAGATATTCTCTGCAGTCTTCAATCATGTCGATTGCAGCCCGGTGGTATGATTCAGGTATTCCTTGAATATTATGGATACCCTGGTCGATGAGTCTTGGAATTTCATTTAACCGAGAGAAGGTTCGATCCATTCTCTCCGCGGGATCGACAGCCGGTTTTGTCAGGGCATGGTCCAACCCGATGAAAGCGATCTTTAAGTAAAGCAGCGGATTATGGCGCCAGGTCTGGTTTCCTTCGAGTTCCATGAGAACCCCTGCGGCATTGGCAGTTAAAAGCTTTAGATCGATTACGACTTCAGGATCCGCCTGGGTTCCGGACAATTGACGAAACCGTTTTTGAAAGTCTTTCAGAATCGATATGTCTTCCTCCATGGATTCCGGAGTAAGCCAATCGAGTTTGTGGATATAGCTTGCGGCTTCTTGTGCCCGGGGAAGAAAATGAAACTCATCACTGGCACACATCACCGGATACCGCCGAGCCAGATACCGGAAGTATTCTTCTGCTAGCTCAAAATGATGATTCTGTTCCATTTGTAATCGAACCGCAACATTAATGATCCTCGCCTTCTATCTTGAGAAATCGCGCCAGAAGCGCTCCTAGGAGAAGAAGGCCTCCGGCGACAGCGATTCCGAAGCCGAACGATCCCCTGTCGCCCATAAAGCCGATCCATGTCGGAATTACACCGCCGCCGATGGTCATGGAAATGGGCAGGGTGAATGAGATGGAGATATTTCTCACGCTGGGAGGACCGATGCCGGAGAGTGCTGAAAATCCTGCCGGAAAAAAGGAACTGGCGATCAACGGTTGAACAAACATAATGGCGATCACGAGATTAGTCGGCGCGATTCCCATGGTTACGGTGGCGAAACATCCCAGGAAAAAAACCCATCCCAATGTTTTTTTCGATCCGAAGCGGTCTCTGGCCCAGCCGGCGAAAAATATCGTTCCCACGGTTGGAAGCCTCGACAGGGAGAACAGGAAGTTTACAAAGCTTCGGTCCAGGCCGTGATCCACCACCAGATAGAGGGGAATCATTGTGTAGATGCCGATGGTACTGCTGACCGCAAGGCAGAAAAGCGCCGCCATGATCCAGAATGAGGGCTCGGAAAACAGCAGCCTGGCCGATTTCATGTTGGGCTGTTCACCGGGAAACTCCCCTCCCCTCCCGAAGAAAACGAATGCCATGCCGGCTAACAGCGATCCGACCCCCACGATGGAAACCACCCCGCGCCATGAAAAAAATCGAAGCAGCAGTTCGGATGCCAGCGGTGATGAGATAAAGGCCAGTACAGGCGCCAGCTCGTGAACGGCCAGGGCTTTGCCCCAGTTCCGGGGCCGCACCAATGCGGTGATGGATGCGACACCGGAAGGCAGGTAGAACCCTCCTCCGATTCCCAATATGAACAGCCCCGACTGGAGGACCCAGAATCCTTGCCAGAAAGCAATCCATAAAAGCGCGCCCCCGACAATGACGGCCGACAGGATGATTGCGCGCCGATGGGTGATCCGGTTTGAAACAAATCCGGACCCCAGCAGACCGGTCATATACCCGAAAGATACATAAAGAAACAGTGAGCCGGCGGTAGTGTGAGTGATGCCCAGATCCTTTTCAATGGTCGGCAATAGAGGGGACCAGATGATGCGGGCAACAAATCCCATCCAAAAAATTGCGGTCAGAAAGAGCAATGGTCCAAGCTGTAGGCTTTCAACAAGCGAGGTCGACCGGTTCCCATTCGGTTGATCAGCGGTTTCGTGCAATATCAGGTCCCTTATGATTAGGTTCAGCGTTCGGCGTTCAGGGTTCAGCGTTCAAGGTTTACCCGCCTTTGGCGGCGCCGTAGGCGACCAGGGTTCAGGGTTGAAAAACTCTAATCAGCCACTATCGAAGGATTTTTGTCTTCAATTTGGCTCCAAGACCGTCTCACCCAACGGGTAATCGTGACGATTCCCGGACTTGAACAAAGAAGATGATTATTGGCAATAGGTTATAACCTTTGAACCTCTGAACGCTGAACCCGTGAACGGTTACCTAAATCTTATTGATTAACCCGTTTCACTACTCTATCATAGCCACAGGCAGCTTTGCTGATGTTACACCTATACTGTTTTCCCGTATATTGCAATTCTCACACTCTGTTAAAAAGAAGGAAAATTGAAGAAAACAATGAAAGTTGTAATCAGCACCCTGGTTATCTATATCGTTTACTGTATTCTCATATTCGTAATGCAGCGTGTGATGCTGTTTCCAAGAGGGATGATCGGCCTTCCATCCGGTGCGCCGCCAAAAATAAAGGGTATGGAGATCCTATGGTTAAACACGAAATACGGAAAAGTGGAATCCTGGTATCTTCCGCCGGTTCGGAAAACAGATGATCCTCCGGCGCCTGTCGTAATTTTTGCCCACGGCAATGGCGAGCTGATCGATTTTTGGCCTCAGGAGCTGAACCGGTTCAATGAGATGGGCATCGGACTGTTGCTGGTGGAATATCCGGGTTACGGTCGATCTGAAGGAAAGCCGTCTGAAGCATCCATCAGCGAAACGTTCCTTGCGGCTTATGACTTAATATCCAAAAGAAGCGACATCGATTCCGAACGGGTCATTCTGTTGGGCCGATCGCTCGGGGGTGGCGCTGTATGCATTATTGCGGCCAACCGGCCTTCGGCAGCTATGATTCTCATGTCCTCGTTTACCAGTGTTACGGCATTTGCCCCTCGATATCTAGCCCCCAAATTTCTTGTAAGAGATCCGTTCGACAACCTCTCGGTGGTAAAATCCTACCCCAATCCGATCCTGATCATTCATGGAAACAGGGATGAGGTCATTCCGTACAGTCACGGTCGCACGCTTTACAAAGCCGCCAAATCCGCAAAAATGATCACCTATCAATCCGGCCATAATGACTGCCCGCCTGACTGGAACGTGTTCTGGGAAGATGTCGAATCCTTCCTCCGCGACAATAACATCCTCAACGCTAAACGTTGCACTCTGGGCTCAGAACTCCGAACTCAGAACCCTGAACGCTGAACTCTGAACTCTGAACTCATCTCGCTTTTAATTTGACACTTAAAGCGCTTTTTCATTATATTTTGTAGTTGCATTTTTGCATGTTGAAATTCTATCATAAAAGGAGAAAAATACGGAATCCGGAGGCTTGCACGGCATATGAAACCGTCATCATATAATCTTTCCATGTCCGCCATGTTTAACGGCCGAAAGGGTCCGCGCCCGCCGGCTTTGAACCCCACTTCCATCGTTTGTGAGGGTCTGATGGATGCTTCAGGGGTAAATTTCCCGGAAGCGCATCTCGAGGCTAGTGCCATGGCTGAATTGGCTCTGGCCGGTCATGAAATCGTTGGCTTCGATTCGGTAATGCCGGAATTCAGCGTTCAACAGGAAGCCGCTGCCCTGGGCTGCGAAATGGACTGGGGGGGGCGGGATCGAATGCCGGAGAACAAGTCCTTCCCCCATGCAGATTTTTCAGACATCGATATTCCTGAGAATATTTTGGAAAAACCGTCACTAAGGGTCGTGCTGGATGCCCTTTCCATCCTCAGAAAACACGTGGGCGGAAAAGTGGCCATTGTCGGTAAGGTCATGGGACCCTGGACGTTGTCTTATCATATGGCGGGCACTCAGAACTTTCTGCTCCAGATCGGGCTGGAAGAAAAAGAAAAGATCAATAAAATGCTCAGGCAGCTCATGCCGTTAACCATAGCCTTTGCAAACGCTCAGTTTCAAGCCGGTGCGGATATTGTGGTGCTTGCCGATCATGCCACGGGCAATTTAGTGGGGAATTATCATTACAAAGAATATCTTCTGCCCCTTCATCAGGAAATCACGGAAAAAATCAAAGGTCCGCTGATCCTCCATGTCTGCGGAAATTGTGCGGACCGGCTCGATCTTTTTGCAGAATCCGGTGTCGATGCCTATCATTTTGGATGGCAGGTGGATGCCAAGATGGCGGTAGAGACCGTGGGAGGTAAAATATCCCTGGTTGGAAACATCAACAATCCGGAAGTCCTCTTTCAGGGCACACCGGATGATGTCCATCAGCAGGCGAGATATGCGATTGAAGCCGGGGTCGATATGATCGGACCCGAATGTGCCATTCCTCTGTCCACCCCGATTGAAAATCTGAAGGCGATAGTGGAAGCCGTACATGAAGGATACTAGAAATGGCAAATAAGGAAACCTGGTTATCTACAAAAGCCAAGTTGATTTGTGGAATAGGCGGTGAAGGTGAGCCGATTCGCAGCAGTATGACTGTCTGAGTGCATTAGGGGGCGTTACATCGAACAGCATGAAGGTGCTG
>DUZK01000171.1 GCA_013349495.1 Deltaproteobacteria bacterium | reverse complement strand
GTCCGGGGGGCAATGTTTTTTTTCCATCCCTGCCCGGATTTAATGCCCGCGATCCAAAACTTCTGCCCGCTGACATTCATAAACTGAGACTCGGTTATGAGAAGAGACCGCTCGGACCGGCGGGTTTCCCCGCTTCAAACATACAAGCCTATGATGTTTTTGAATCGGTGCTGACGGGGAAGCCATATCCGATCAAGGCCTTGGCGGCCTTTGGGGGAAACATAGTGATTGCCAACAGTTATAGCCTTGCCGCCCGGGAGGCATTGATGAAGCTTTATTTTTTTGTTCAAATTGAGCTTTTCATGACGCCTTCAGCCGAACTTGCGGACATTGTTCTTCCGGCAGCTACGTTATATGAATCATTCAATATTAGAAAAGGCTTTCCCAATACGCTGGCAGCCCATCGATGGGTTCAGTATCGACAACAGATCATTCCCCCCCTGTATGAGGCCCGATCGGATATGGACATTATTTTTGATATGGCTGTGCGTTTGGGGTTGGGCGATCGATTTTGGAATGGAGACATTGAAGCGGCATTCAATGATCAATTGCAGTATGTTGGGCTTGATCTTGACGCGTTAAAGAAAAACCCAGGCGGTGTTTCGGTTGACGTACCGATGGTATATCAAAAGTTCGCGCGAATAGAACAAAATACAGGGACACCGAAAGGGTTTGCGACCCCTTCTCGTCGGATTGAGATTTATTTGCAGCGTTTCAAAGATAATGGTTATGACCCTTTACCCGATTATCGAGAGCCCCTTATCAGCCCGGTCAGTAAACAGGAATGGACCAGCGAATATCCGCTCATTTTAACATGTTCGAAACTGCTTCAGTTCTGTCACGGACAGCACCGATCCATCCCATCTCTACGCAAAGCCGTTCCTCATCCGTTTGTGGAAATAAATCCTGAAAAAGCACTGGAGCTGAATATTGCGGATGATGAATGGGTTCATGTGGAGACGCCCGGAGGAAAAATCAAGGTGAAAGCAAAACTGACGGATGGAATCGATGTCAATGTGGTCTGTATTCAGCATGGTTGGTGGCAATCTTGCCCTGAACTGGATTTGCCGGGGTATGATCCCTATTCGTCGGACGGAGCCAACGCCAATACCCTGTTCGGGTCTGACTGTATCGATGAAATAACCGGTTCGGTTCCCTACAAGGCCTATTTGTGCAATGTTGCCAAAATTTAAGTCAACAGTTCACACAAACTCGACAAAAGCGCTTGATGGAGCAAGGATATTACGTCTGCGATGCAAGCTCTTCTTCTGCTGTCAAAGGCTGCAAATTTTATTGCCGGCCAGGCAGTGGATCTAAGCGGAGGTGGGGCCGACTACTATATCGATGGCTGAGCATTCATCTACTATTCTGAATTTTCGGGCTCGGATAATAATTCACCTTTTGCAACCATTCGGACTTTGCCGCCCACGTGAACTTCGATTTCATTGTTTCTTCTTCCGGTGCTGAACAGCAAAAGCGAGGGTCTTCCGATTTCATACCCTTGTTCAACCCGTTTCATTTCTGCGTATGCATCGTCAAAATAGCCATGGTGCACCAGATATCCTGCTAAATTCCCTATAGCCGAACCTGTTGCCGGATCCTCCGGAACGCCTCTCGGGTGGGCGAACATCCGCACGTTAAAGTCATTGCTCGGATAAATCGTTTCCGGGGTGAAGACACAGATTCCGTTTGCTCCGAATTCAGGCATCGCAGCTTCCAGCAGTTTTTTGAACCTTGGAACATCCACATCCACTTTCTTCACGGCTTCCAGCGATTTTAGCGGTGCGATGATATGCGGGTTGGCGGTTGATGATTCCCGGACAGGAAGTTCCGCATGAATATCGGATTCGTCAAGCCTCAGAACCTTTGCCATTTCCGATTTATCATGAACATGGCCGAATATGGGCGCATTCTGTTTCATCCATATGGTACCGTCATCGTGAAAAGTGACCGGTATTTGCCCTATGGCGAGGTTCAAATTGATGGACGGTATGTTTTTTTTGATGATTTCCCGCCGAATGATGTAGGCGGTGCCAAGGGTCGGGTGGCCGGCAAAAGGCAGTTCTCTTTTAAGTGTGAAAATACGTACATTGTATCCGTTGTTTTCAGGCTCCGGAGATGTGATAAACGTGGTTTCAGAAAGATTCATCTCCCTTGCCAGTTTTTGCATCAGGTCTTCGGGCGGATTACCCAAAAACACGGCCAGCTGGTTGCCGGAATAGGGTTCTTCCGCAAATACATCCACCAGATAGAATATCATCGACAAGCTCCTCAATTCGCATTATATTTTCCGATACGAACGAATACGGAGTGTGTCCGGGCTCCTTGACTGGGCATCGTGGGGGTGGTGGATGTGAGCATGTTGGCCGCACCTCCCTTCTCAACGCCGCTTTCATCCATTACCGTCCAGGAACCCTGAAGCAGGCTGACCGCTCCCCTTATGATATCATCGGACAGATTCACCTCGATATCCATCGCCCCCTCCGGGCTTGAAACCCGGACCCGGTCGCCTTGACTGATTCCCAGTTCCTCCCCGTCCCGGAGGCTCATTTGAAGCCTGTCGGCATTAAACGGTTCGATCCACTTCAGGTTGGAGTTCTGGGAATTGACCCGAAACCGGGCATGGGGGGTGATCATCCGGAAGGGGTGGTCCTTTGGTGGAGCGGTGATGCGGCACTCGGGAATAGGGGAGAAACCTGTTTTCGCATACGCCTGGGACCGTATCTCGATCTTTCCGGAAGGGGTGTCCAACGGATTCTCCTGCGGCTTTGCGATAAAATCGCTTAACCCCGTCCGATGATGGTCATTTCCCTTGAAGATGCCGGTGGTTTTAAACCGGTCCGTGTCTTCGATGTCGGATTCAGCCATGAATTTTTCAAGCCATTGTTCCGACGTCCTGTTTTCGGAAAAATCGCTGCCGAATCCGAGGCGTTCGGAGAGTTCACAAAAGATCTCATAATCGTTCTTCGTTTCATAAAGCGGATCGATCGCCTTGCCCGAATAGAAGAGGTAATTGTCGGCCGGGAAGACGACATCCTCCCGTTCGAAACAGGTGGTCACCGGAAGCACGATATCGCTGTAACGGGCTGTTGGGGTCATGAAATAATCTTGGGTTACGACCCATTCGACCGAATTGAATGCCCTGATGTTCTTTTTGATATCACTGCCCTGATTGAGATAGTTTGTCCCGACATTGTATATGGCCCGGATATCGGTCGGGTATCCTCCGTCTTTTCCTTCAAGCACCGCGTCCGGCCAGGTATAAACCGGAAGTCTCACGAACGCGGAGGTTTCCGGCACGGGGAGCTGCGGAAAGTAGGGAATGGGCAGCATGCCTTTGAACTCGCCGCCTGACGATCCTCCCACACGGCCGATATTTCCGGTTGCCGCCTGGAGTGCAGTGGCAAACCTGTAGGTTTCCTCCCCGCCGAGAATTCGCTGGATCGAAAAGCCC
Organism: Deltaproteobacteria bacterium; assembly: GCA_013349495.1. Taxonomy (GTDB): domain Bacteria; phylum Desulfobacterota; class Desulfobacteria; order Desulfobacterales; family SURF-15; genus DUZK01. Next base: position 6,006 of record DUZK01000171.1, on the reverse strand, counting down.
GGAAGCAGCGCCGCCGGTTTTTCGGTGCCATAGGTGCGCGCCAGATGGGTAATGGTCTCGGCCGGCACCCCGCATATGCCTTCCGCCCATTCGGGATCCTTGGGGATTCCGTCCGTTCTCCCCAGGATATAGGAAGAAAGATCGTCGAAACCGATGGTGTATTTTTCTGCAAATTCCAAATCGGCGTAGCCTTCTTCGAGAAGCACATGGAGCACCGCCGCCATCATCGCCGTATCGGTGCCCGGTTGGATGGGAATCCATTGGGTGGCCAGCTTTCGCACCGTGCGGGATCGTCGCGGATCGATGACGACGACCGGAATTCCATCATCCTTCCGTTTGTGGAGCCATGATTCGATTCTTGAACTGAACCGGACGCTTGAGGGGTTCGCCCCCCACAGGATGATCAGTCTCGAGTGTTCCAGAGTCGGCGGATCAAGTCCGACCATTCTCGTTCCGAACAGGAATTTTTCAACATAACCCGCCGCTGCGTTGGAGTATGAATCGTTTCTCCCGGTAAAACCGCCGAACAGTGAAAAAAACCGCTGGGTCTGGAGATTGGTGTGATGAAATGCCCCCCGGCAGCTTCCCGAACCGTTAAAGGCCAGCACCGATTCACAACCATGGGTTTCACGTATTTCCCCGAGTTTCTCTGATATTCGGCTGAAGGCTTCCTCCCAGGCTATTTCTTTAAATTCACCGCTCCCTCTGCTGCCGGTATTGAGCAGAGGTCTTTTCAGACGTAGTTCCGAATGAACGGTATCCGGCACATGATATCCTCGGATGCACCCTTTCATGTGTTCATCGATGAGGGGGTTGTCTGTAATTTTCACGATCTTTCCGTTTTGAACCTGGGCGAGTAATGCACATCCCCCGCCGCAATCTTTGTTGCACGATACCGGAACCGTTTTTTCGAGTTTTTGCACCATCTGCGACTTTGCTCCCTATTCCAAGGCTGGTTTTGCGATCTGAAAAGTTAAGTTATTCCGCATGCAAAAACAAGCATGATTATATCCAAATCTTCAAGAACCATTGATAAAGCGGATGCGTTAGAATGTGATGAGGATTTGCGAGAGCGAACGGAATCGCCTTCGACTTGACAACGGGGAGCGTTTATTCTATGTGAGAGCGCTTTCGATCGCTGAGTTCGCAAGCTGTTAATTTTGGCAAGATCGCGTGAAAATTGAAGTGGAGAATAGGAAGATATGAAAATTGTGGCTCTGGATGGATACACCATGAATCCGGGTGACAACCCCTGGGATGATTTAGCTGTTTTGGGCGATTTTACCGTATACGACAGAACCGAATCTTCGCAGATCGTCGAGCGGGCAGGAGATGCCGAAATAATTGTAACCAACAAGGTCCCATTGAGGCGGTCGACACTCGATGCACTCGATGCGTTGCGTTTTATTACCGTTTCGGCCACCGGCTATGATATTGTGGACATTGACGCCGCTGCGGAAAAAGGTGTCCCGGTATCCAATGTACCGGTTTACGGAACCGAGACCGTGGCTCAGCATGTCCTGGCCCTGGTATTGGAACTGGCCCGCCGGCCGGCGTTTCACGATGAAGCCGTCAGGCAGGGCGAATGGAATGCCCAGCCTCACTGGTGCTTCTGGAAGACACCGCTGATCGAACTGGCAGGTAAAACCATGGGTATCGTCGGGTTCGGACGTATCGGGCATCGTATCGGTGAACTGGCTTCCGCGTTTAAAATGAATGTCGCTGCATATGATCCTTATCACGGAGACACGCCCGGGTATGCGTCTTTTTCCTGGATGGATCTTGAAGAACTATTTGAGCAATCCGACTTTATCAGTATCAACTGCAATCAGACAGAAGACAACATCGGGTTTGTAAACCGCCGGTTGATCGGTCTTATGAAAAAAACGGCGTTCATAATCAACACATCCCGTGGTTCGCTTATCAACGAAGAGGATCTGGCCGAATCCCTGAATAACGAGAAGATCGCCGGTGCAGCGCTTGACGTCGTATCTAAAGAACCGATAGAATCGGACAATCCTATGCTGAGTGCGAAAAACGTTATATTAACTCCCCATATTGCCTGGGCGGCTCTGGATGCCCGAAAAAGACTGATGAAAGAAACTGTTGAAAATGTGAAGGCGTTTCTCTCCGGCAAGCCTCAAAACGTGGTCAATCTGAAAAAAATCAAATGATTATCCGAAAATGAAAAATCAGAGGAAAACGCCCCCTGATTTTTCTTGATGCATGATTTAGATTTATGCTGATGATATAGATCCGTCCAAACCGTCTTTAGAGCTTGGCTTTTAATGCTCCAATCATGTTCTTCATATCCGCAGGATTGCCATCGGGATGGAGGACGATCATGATCATTTCCCATTTTCCAACCGGTGACTCGTTCAGAGCCGAAGCGTAAGTGCCGTTTCCGTTTGAATCGGTCTTGAACATATAGGGCGGCTGGCCGGCTCCGGTTTCGTGTTTCTTGGGTTTCATATTTACAAACCAAACCGTATACACGGAATCCGGTTTAAGTCCCTTGGTTTGAATGTCGATTTTACCGTCTTTGAAATGTGCGGTTCCGTTGGCATTCGGATGGGCCTTAGTGGCCGTAAGGTCCGCCTTTACGCCTCCCACATCGGAAAAAGAAAATGAACCGGTAAACAGCAGTACGCTTGCCACTACAATGAATTGTTTCAGGTATGTATTCATATCAGCCTCCTGTTTGTGCAAAATCATGTTAATGTTAAGGCCGGCCGAATTCAGTGTCGAATATCGGCCGTGTTTACTATTTAAGTCGGTTGCTGAAAACGATCCTTACATGTGTTTCGTTTGAAATGAGAGATGCATTTCAGGTGTTAGAGTAAACGGTAAGAGCCAACCGCCAAATGAACAGAATCGGCTTGTTTTTTTATAGTAATGCGTTTAATTTGAAGGAGTTCTTTGTACCCTTGAGCGATAGTTGAGGATGCTCCAGATCCGAGGCTTCCGTTTTATTTGCGATCAAGGGTTGTATATGGCTGGAAAAGTGTCCAGTAGAAGACTCGTGCACTGTTTGAGTTAGTTGTGGAGGGGATTATGTCAATCATCACAATTTCCAGGGGATCTTACAGCAAGGGTAAGGAAATCGCCGAAAGGGTTTCAGACCGGCTCGGTTACACGTGCATTTCAAGAGATATCGTGCTAGAGGCATCAGAGGAGTTCAATGTTCCTGAAATTAAACTGATCCGGGCCATTCATGATGCGCCTTCCATCTTCAACACGCTGGGGTTGAACAAGAAAAAGTATGTCGCGTACATCCAGTCCGCACTGCTTCATCATTTCAAGAAGGACAATATCGTTTACCACGGGCTTGCCGGCCATTATTTTGTGCAGGATATTCCGCATGTATTGAAGGTGAGAATCATTGCCGATATGGATACCCGGGTTGCGGAAGAGATGAAGCGGGAAGGGATAGCAAGGGAAGAGGCGCTGCGAATTCTGAGGATGGATGACGAGGAAAGACGGAAATGGGGACAGACCCTATACGGAATCGATACCGCGGATTCGAGCCTTTACGATATGAAAATCAACATTCACCGCATTACCGTCGACCACGCGGTGGATCTCATCTGCAATACCATCCGGTATGAAGAATTTCAGACCACCGAGGAATCCAGAAGGATGCTGGATGACCTTATCCTGGCCGCCGACGCAAATACCACCCTGCTGAATGCCGGTTTTGATACCGAAGTGAGCGCGGAAAACGGGGTGGTCCAGGTAGAAGTGCATATACCATTGTCCTACAAGAGGGCCTTTACAAGGGATATAGAGGGGGTTCTGAGCGGTTTGAAAGGCATAACCGCCATCAAAATCAATGTGGTGCCGATCACCTCCTTATCCGAATAATATTTCGGCACGTCTCCATAATTTATCGAAAACTTTAATGAAAGTTGTTTGCTTTTTTCTTGCTCTCTGAAGCCGGTCTTATCGGGTTGCCCTCCGTTTACTGAAAGATGTCTTCCGGCAGAAAAGCCGATACCGTGACATTCGGAAGATCCACGGCATTACTGATCTTCAAATCAACGGCCACACTGCAAATGACATAAGCCTGCTCTCTGCTCCATCCTCGTTCCTGGAGCAAATCGATCATGTTGAGCAGCGCATTGCGTGCCGCAAGGGTCAGATCCTCTCCTTCCTGGGTTCCATCCTCTCGTATGGGCATCCCCATGGTTGCGATGAAGTTTCGGGGTGCCGCCCACTCCGGAGATGTAAAATACCCGGGATGTGCAAAACGGGGCCATCGGATATTTTTTCTTTCAGCTTCCCCTTTATGGATATGAAATCGAACGATAGCAGTTGCCTGCATCTCGATGCCGGTGACACAACACTCAGCATCGCCCTGTGCAAAATGCGCATCTCCTGTTGAAAAAAGCGCCCCTTCCACATTGACGGGGATAAACAGGCGTGATCCTTTGGTGAGTTGTTTAGCGTCCACATTCCCGCAGTTTTCACGCGGCGGTCCGGTTCGCAGCCCTTTGCTTGCGATAGGTTCATGGGTGGGAACAGCGTCTTCAGGATCGGGCAAAAAAGCGATTCCTCCTCGATCAATCAGGTCGGCTTCCCGTTTCGTCCAGGCTTCCATCTGGCGTTTGGACGGTGCAATACCGGCGGTTCCCATAAAACTGCCGTCCGGAATACGAACACCCGGAAGCTGCTCCGAAACGGCCCATCCGTCGGCAATATCCCAGTGAACCAGGTAGTAGTCGTTGAAAATATCCCTGAGAAATCCCGCACCGGGCCGGAACCGGGTCCATCCATAGGGTTCGGGAATGATTTCCATAAATTCGATTTCGAGCAGATCGCCGGGGCCTGCATCTTGTATGAATACGGGGCCGGTCAACGGGTGGGCAACCTTGGCATCAAGGGAGGCCAGATCGGTGCTTGACATGCCCTTTTTAATCTGACCGTCGGCTGCATCGCGGGTTTCTAAAACAACATCCTCGCCGGGTATTGCTTCGATGATCGGCGGTATGTCCGGATGCCAGCGGTTGTGCCCGGTTTGGGGTTCTTCCTTTAACCGTTTGCTTCGATCGATTTCGATGCTTTTCATGGTAGAGTTGACCTCCTCCGTATCAGAGTTCCTTCAATTAACGAATAACCCATCACGAATACCCTAACCCGGATAAATCAGAAAAAACAAATAACAAATCGTAAATAACAAATAATATCCAATGACCAAAAACACAAATTCAAAACAAAGATGTGATATTGAATATACAAATTTCTTAGTTTCGATCATTGAAATTTCGAGATTTGAATTTATTTGGAATTTGCTTGCCCGCCGTCTTTCTGGCGGGGTGCTTGTGTTTTGGTTATTTGCCACAAAAAACACAGAAATGATTATTAAGGAACTAACTGAGCGTCATCGCCTTTGGGGTTTACTTACCCGCCGGTGGGCTTTGGCGAATGAGCAGGGTCACACCGGCTTTATCGGCTGTATCGAGGTAGGAAAATCCGCTTCCGTTTTCACGCCGGCCGCTACTGATAACGCCGAGTCCCATGGCCTTGACCTCGGCTTCCGAACCATCGATATCCTCAACCACAAAACCGAGATGATATACACCTTCTCCCCTTTCTTCCAGAAAGTCCTTGTAGAGACTCTTTCCCTTGCCCGGCTGAATCAATTGAAGTTCGACCGGACCGATCCGGGTACACTTGATCGTCAGATCATAGAAACCTTCTTTATCCGGCACATCGATTTTTGCATATTCTTTGATCGGCGGGTAGCTTTCAAAAGGACCGATGCCGATGGATTCGTAAAATTTTACGGCCTTACCGATATCTTTAACAACAATGGAGATGTGATGAAGTTGAGAGAACGGCGAATTGTCTTTTTCAGGTTTATCCATGATGAATACCTCTTTATGTTTTATTCAACATCATCCCGTGTCTCTACGACCGAGACTTGGGCACGCCGGTCTATGGTCAGACGCAGAACATCGGGACGCGCATAATGTCCGACGGAATCCACAAGTAATTTGGCATCTG
>DUZK01000170.1 GCA_013349495.1 Deltaproteobacteria bacterium | reverse complement strand
TACAAAATTGTCCGTTGCCTTGTAACTCGCTGTTTTTAATGGAAATACCGCTTTGCTGGACTCGATACAAATTTTGCTGTATTAACAACAGGATAGATCTACTCGCAACATAAGTATCGAAATCGTTACTTTGGAGCACCCAACCAAACCATTGATTTCTGTTCGATATATTGATTGGATATCCATTACATACATGGGATAATTTCGTTTACCTCGGAACCTGAGGTTATCTCAATGTATCTTTACTTGATGGAAAAGTGGGATACTGGCAAGTTACAGGTAACTCAACCTCAGATTGTTAGACCTTAAGATGGTTCCTGGTTTCCCAACACCAAATTTAGTCATAATTATCGTTCACTAATGAGAGGCGCTGCGTGCATCAGTTGCTCCCACAACCTATTGTCAAAGGAGGAATTAGCTGCACCAGTAGGTGCACCTCCGCGGCGAGCCACCACAATACTCAGGCTCGGAACAATATAGAGTTTCTGAGCCTTGACACCGTACGCCGCCACCATGTCAGCCGGCGCTGATGGAACCAGGTAACCCTTCCTTGTGCGTTTTGAAATGTGCAGCATGTAATGGCTTCGACCATTTAGCCACCAAAGATAACCGTAGGCCGCATTCATGTCCTGCGAGGGACTCAAGGCTTCCTTGAGGTAGGCCTTGTCCTTAATGATCGTTTTACCTGCCCATTTCCCATCGGCCAGAACCAGCAATCCGAACCGGGCCAAATCCCTCACGTTGGTGTGCAGACCCGACATGGGCGTGCCGTCGGGCAGCTTCATGTAGACACGATCTATCCAACTTGTCGATTTCATTCCCAGAGGTTTCGTAATCCACTGTTCCGTAAGGGTATGCAAGCCTTGCTGCGTTACTGCCTCCAGAACTTTTTTCAGGTAGTGATATGCCGGTGTATTGTAGCTCCATGCACCTCCGGGTCCGCTCGCGCGGTTCAGCCAGCTGTCCATACCTGTGGTCATGGATAAGAGGTGATAGAGAGTGATTTGTTGCTCGAGTGTGGTGTTCATCCGGGTCCAGCCGGAACCGATATAACGGGACACAGGCTCATGTATGCTCAGGAGTCCCTTTTCCTGGGCCATGCCAACCAGGATGGACACCAGGCTCTTCTGCACAGATGCTACATCCCCCGTCATTTCCGGAGTTGAACCCCAGTAAGCCTCCTTCAGAATGCGCCCCTGATACAGGATCAGAAACTGGATGGTATTATTGTTTCGGGCAAATTTGAAGGCTTCATCCAGAAGGCCTTTATTCCAGCCAGCTTCCTGGGGACTGATCCTCGCCCACTGCTCATCTTCCGTTGGAGGGAAATAAGGCTTCAGTTTACTCCCCCTGCGATTCTTTTTGGGTATTTGGTATCCATATTTCAATGCCTTGGACATAGTAAAGCTTTGCCACTTACTGTTGGAGCGATTCTGCACCTTGATCCAGTTATCGTCATCTGTTACCCGGACTCGCCAACGGTAGGCCTGCCCTGGTTTCAAAATGCCGTCGGGAACTTTGTGACTGAGCATGTTTTTCATACTACCGGTGGAGTAAACACGACCACCTTTAATCTTATTTATCTCGAACCGGTAATACATCGGCACATCTGACTTCACAGCCCCCCAGGAAAATGTGGGGGTGTTGGTGCGAAGTATCGCCCCTTTGGCAGGTGAGAATGTTCCGTCATCCGGAAAGGTGATCGTCTTGAGCACGGATTGAGTATCCGTAGTCGAACCACTCATGTTGCCGCTTTTTACTGTAACAGTATAGGTTCCGGTTTCAGGAGATCCAGGGATGGTGATCCCGAAATATCTAAACTGTGGGACATAGAGAAAGTCATCTTTGATAATTGGAAGCTCTCCCTTGGGTCCGATGACTGTAATCGTGTCTATGTCATTCGGCAAATTGCCGGTAAAGCCCTTCCCTATAATAACATCGATGTTAGTTTTATGACTGTTGTCAGGCTCAAGCACATGGGTAATTGCACCTAAGATGGAGATACTCGGCTTAACCTCAAATTTTGTAAACAGGTTTAAAAATAAGATTGCAAAGGGTGAGGTGAGCACATTGCCGTCGCCAAGTCTGAAAGGTGCGCTAACTCCTTCACTGTTCGCAAGAAGAATCAGCGTTGCATCTTCTCCCGGTACTTTCAATATCAATGATGAATAGGCGTTAGGCGCCCATCCATAATGCCAGACAATCTTAACCCCCATATGTTCCTGTACGAACCAGCCCAACCCGTAAGGCAATGGCTGGCCGCTGTTTGAGACGGTGGGGGTGAACATCGTGTTTTTCGACTCCTGTGAGACGATCAGGTTTCGGTCCATTGCTATGTCAAACTTTGCAAGATCGAGCACAGTCGATATCATACCACCTCCAGCATTTAGACCCGGGGTGAGATTTAAACTTTTTGCTTCCAGGGCCTTCACGATCTCCTTTGACGGCCATTCTGAAAGAACAAAGTTCCCGGCATCCCCTAAGCGATAATATTTTGTTCGCTCAGCCAAGACCTTATCACGGAGATTGTCGTTTATGCTCGGAACTGTTCGGGTCATCTTAAGGGGTCGAATGATATTCTCGACAAGCAGGTCAGCAAAACTCTTCCCTGACGCTTCTTCCGCGGCCAACGATAGCAACCCATACAAGAAACCGTTGTACCGGTATGTCTCACCTGGCGTCTCCTGTGCCGTATGGGTGAGGTGATGCCTCAACGTAATCTTCAAAGTATCACAGTTGTAATCCCGAAATAAGGATGCAAAGGGAAAAGAGGCGTCTTTTCCGATCTCATTTATTTTCTCGCATGCGCCTGCGTATCCCTGAATGTTGCCGTCGAAGAACGTGAAAAGTGAATTTTTCAAGATGCCTGCCATCTCGCTGTCAAGGTTCAGTCGGTCTTCCTCGACCAGTTTCATTAAGACTGTTGCTGCAAATGGCTTTGTAAGGGATGCGATGTTGTAAGGTGTGTTGGCAGTGGCCGGTATTTCATTCTCGATATCGGTGTAGCCAAAACCATCGGCAAACATCACTTGTCGATCGTGAAGAACCGCTACAGACAAACCGGGAATTCTAAACTCTTTGCGCAGACGTTCGATCTCTTTCTTAAATGTTTGGATGAGATTTTTACCGGCTGGTTGTGTTTGCCTAATAGCGGAAGTGGATGGACAAGTGATCAAAAGGCAGACTATTATCAAGATGCCGAACCCTATCATTCGAATAGGTAACCGATTGCTTAAATATAGTATGTTCATTGTGAAATCCCCCTTTTTGGATGTTTTTCTTATTCTGCCGTAGGGGTGGTGGGCTCAACAGGTCAGGATGTCGTAATAACTGACAAGGTCCTCGGATTTAAGACTTCATTGTGATGCTGGTGAATGTGGAATCCAAGAATATATAGGTTGGTGTTGTAAATCAATACTTTTTGAAGGCATCTAAATGTCAAAGTTTCTATCCGTACGTATAACTGTTTCTAATAATCGACAGCAGAATCAACTATATTTTGTTTCTAACAACGGACCATCAATTTCATACTATTATTCGCAAATATAGCACCGGTGACAACTGCTATGTATCTTCTATAAATTTAATCAGCGAAATATTCATATACCTCCAACATATTTGGTGGTTCAGCTATGCTCTAACGCCAGCGATATCCATTTGAACAGTAACGAAAGCGATCATCAGCGGGGTCAATATTCATGCAGTAGTTGTTACGTACAGTGTCCAGTAACCATCACCGGATCCACAACAAAAATCTGCCATTTTAGGTCCGGTCAGAATTGATCGCTTTCACCTGGCCGGACACCTTTATGAGCGCTCATTCCCCTCTTATTTCAAATCTGGTAGGTGATCCGAGAAAACCACATCCCATTGCTATATTTATCCGTGATCGCTATGCCATGGGCTCCTGGCAGTGCCCAGAGGAGGCCCACAATGAAATGGTCTGTATGCGGAATCGTTATGATATCTGGTCTTGCTTTTGTTTAAATTGATTCCTGAAAGATTTTCTCATTCCCAATTGAGTAAAAAAAGAAGACATACCGACTCCCGGAGACGGTCTGTTTCGAAATGTGTGTAAGGTTCGACTTAAAATTCGACCCATGCTGAACCCCTCATGCAAAACCCTCGTGTTCTCTTCATACATTTCCTTGGCATCCATTTTCGGATGTTTAAATACAATAGATTCCCCACCGTAATGGTTCCATGGCAAATCGTTTATGATTCTTCCCTCCTTCAGATATTCCTCGTAAATTTGACTTCCCGGCATAGGGGTCAGCGTCAAAATAAAGGGAATAACTTTCATTTCATCACAAAATCCAAGGGTCCGCTGGTAAGTATCAAGAGTGTCCTCATCCCAGCCTACAATAAAGAAACCCATAATCTCTATACCCAAATCCTGGATGATTCGGATGTTTTCCTTTAATGTCTGGAGTTCAAAGGTGTCAGAGGATGTAAAATGCAGTTTGCGCCAGCCACCGGACTGTTTCTGACCCGAACCGGATATGGATTCAAGTCCGGCCGCAATCGAACACAGGCCACTTTCAGCTGCCAATTCGATGATCTTTCGACCATCTTTATAGTTTACCGCTGAAAGACCTCCTGCACCGGCCCACAGCCGTTTCGGACGAAGCGCAGCCAATTCATTGTAGAGGTCAAAATAGTATTGATTCTCCTGGGGTCTGTCTACAATTTGTGGGTGACCGAATACGCTGTCGTCCACATTGAAATACCGTTTTCGAAGTGTATTTATCTCAGCGACAACCTCATCTATGGGACGATGCCGGATTTGAGGTCCGAAAATAGGGGTAACCGGACAGAAGCGGCAACTATTGGGACATCCCCGTGTGGTAAAAATGGAATCCATCATATAGCGTTCACGGGGCAATAAATCCCGTCGCATCATCGGTATATTTTTAAGGCTGGGACGATTCTTTTGGTGGTATACGCTTCCATTTAAAGATTTTGTATCGTATGGACCGCATACATAATAGTCTTTTAGAGAATCGGCTTGAAAATCTTTTAGGATTTGTGGCCAAAGCTCTTCTGCCTCGCCAACGGCAATCGCCGTTGCATGTTGTTTTGCCTCATTTGGAAACGCATAGATGTGAGGTCCTCCCAGTATCACCGATTTTCCCTTAGCCACGAATTGGTCGGCAATGCTATATGCTGTGACCGCCAAGGGAGTTCGAACGGTGATAGCAACAAGATCGTAATCGGTATCATAATCGACTTTATCTCCGTAAAACATATCGACCAGTGTGATTTGATGTTCATCTGGGGTCAGTGCTGCAAGCAGAGTCGGTGCCAGCGGCATGACCGGCACCATGGATTTACCCATTTCAACATCTCGAGCCGGAAATATTATTGTGATTTTCATTTTGCTGTTATTCCTTCCCTCTGAGCTTCATGAGTTTCTTCCAGAAATATTCAAATACTTCTAAAGATGCTTTCAGATGGTCGAATGAAAACACCTCGATACCGGCAACACCCTTATATGTCATCAAAATGCGGATCAAGGCATTCCAATTCGGTTCGGAAAGCTTGCTCAAGGAAAGATGATCCTTTCCGTTTTCAACCCCGTGAAGATGAAGCATCGTTATATGGTTATGATACGGCTCAAAAATTTCAAGCAGTGGGACATTCTGCAAGATCAGGTGTCCGATGTCCATGCAGATACTGAGATTATACTCGTCGATAATATCATCGAGCCAGTTCAACGGATAAAACAGGGTTTCAACGGAAATCGAAGCCCCGCTGATGCCGCCGGATTTGAGATCTTCGAAGCTCTCGAAAAGATAGGATTCCCATCTTTCTCTGTTTTCTTCATCGTCTGCGGGGCCGCCGTACTCGAGATGCAGCGTGTGGGTGGTGGGGTTCAGCGGTGCTGTAAGGTTAAAAATAGAATTTAATGTTTGAATGGAGATTTTTCGTTGTGTGTCATCATGACTGCCCAAATGGACATCCAACGGAAGATGAATGTTATAGGTGATATCAAGATCTTTGGCCAGGGTTTCCAGCACCCTGATTTCTCTATCGGTGGGAAGGCTTTCGGGTTTGCTTTCAAACAGGATGAGTTCGATTTCATCCACAAAGGGGCCGACAGCGCGGACGTTGGGAATGATATGATCCGGAAAGATGTATGAGGTGGCGGCGATTTTAAACGGAAACGCCTTTTTATAGGATTTGGGAAGAGACGGGTAATTTTTGATTTTGGATTTTGGATTTTCGATTTGCCCGCCGTCTGTCCGGCGGGTTTGCGATTTTCTTTTCCGGATTTTAATCATTTTATTCTAGGTCGAGGCAATCAGAAGTATGTTTACCAACCATACCAGAATAAACCACAGAAAGGCCGAAAGCATCATCAGGTCGCATGCTTTTTTGATATGGAATACTTCCGGTCGATTGAATCGGATTCCGACAAACGGCTTTTCCACCAATTTTCCACCGTAGATGTTGGGTCCGTTCAGTTTGACTTCCAGGGCGCCTGCAAATGCAGCCTCCGGATATCCGGCGTTGGGGCTCGTGTGGTTGGTTCCTTCGGAGACGGCGGTTTTAAAAGCCGACATTCCTTTTCCTGAAAGAAGTTGGGCGGCAATGGAGATGACCGGAATCGAAAGTCTGGCTGGCAGGTAATTTGCGAGATCATCGAGGCGGGCAGCCACCTTGCCGAATTGCTCATACTTCTCATTCTTGTAGCCGATCATGGAATCCAGCGTGTTGATCATCTTAAACGCCATGGCCAGGGGTGCTCCGCCGATACAGGCATAAAGAAGCGGCGAAATAACACCATCGACCAGGTTTTCCGCAACGGATTCCACCGCCCCGCCCGCAATGCCTGTGTTATCCAGCGATTCCGTGTCTCTTCCGACGATGTGGGAAACCTTCTCCCGGGCACTGGACAAGCCTTCTTTGTTAAGGGCATCGCTTACCGCCATGGCGGAACTTTCCAATGACCGGATGGAAATTGCATAATAGATAAGCAGGATCTCCAGCACGGTTCGCAGCATCGGGTGTACGGCCTGGGCGGCCTCGAGCATTAGAGCCGTCAATACAAAGATGGCAACCACCAAGAAAACCGAGAACACCGCACCGTTGAGCAGCAATGACCTCGATATCTTCCTAAAAGGTGATTCAAGGTTCGATATGGCTTTCCCCATCCAGCGAACAGGGTGCGGCAGAAAAGGGGGATCTCCCAATAACCAATCAAGAAGAAAGGCCAGGGGAATGATATGCCATTGCAAACCGTCCATAACTAAGTTGCAGTCTGCTCCCGGATCATCAGACTCCCCCCACGGAAACAATCAAAAACAGAAACGATTCAAGGATTTCAGTGGTTGCCCCTAACATGTCGCCGGTTACTCCCCCGATCCGTTTTTTATAGAATCCGATAAGTGCTGCAGTTAAGATGATAAAAGCGACGTTCAATATAACCGCATTCCAGCCGACAATGATCGACAGCCCCACAGGAATGATAATCCCGCAAAAATCGGAAACCCTCAGCGGTTCATCAAACAGGTCTCTTCCGATCCCATCTTTCGGTCTGACGTAATCCAAAAATCGGATGGCAAACACCATCCCCCCCCTGGCATAGGCAGGAATAATGATCAGAAGGAGATGACGATGTTCCCCTATTTCCGATATTCCGGCCCACTTCACCGCCAGCCCGCACACAATGGCAATAAGCCCCATCACGCCGATTCTGCTGTCTTTCATGATTTCAAGGGCTTTTTCCCTGGGACGATTGCCGTACAGTCCGTCCGCCGTATCACCCAAGCCGTCGAGATGCAAAGCCCCGGTCAGGCAGACCAGCAGAATCACATCCAGCAGCGAGACCACCGGTTGAGACCAGAATCCTGTCATCAACCGGTCAAAAACAGATATGATTCCACCGAGTAAAAGCCCCACCACGGGAAAGTACGGTATCATTCCCCTGGGGTCGTATGTCCCGGCCCGGCCCACAGGCAACACGGTGATAAACCGAACCGCGGCGATAAACGATTTCATGGAATGATATCTTTCTCCCTGCCCTTTATCCAAACGGGAATACCGGCGACCACCATCACCACCTGATCCGCCAGTCCGGCCAATTCCTGGTTTACCGTGCCCACAATATCTCTGTATTCCCTTGCCAATCGGTTTTCCGGCACGATTCCTGTTCCGACTTCATTGGTAACCAGGAGGATCGGACAGGAAATCTTTTTCAAAGAGGACTTCAGATCTTCGATATACTCATCGATGTGAGGAGATTTTTCATCGTCAAGAAACAGGTTATTGAGCCACATGGTGATGCAGTCAACCAGAAGAACCCGTCCGGTTTCACTGTATTTGAGGATCGCCGCCGGCAATTGAACCGGAGCATCGATGGTGGTCCAATCCGGACCCCTTTCTTCTTGATGCTTGAGTATCCGGTCCCTCATCTCGCTGTCCAGCTGGAGACTTGTTGCGATAAAGAAACGATCTTTCTTCGCGATTTTTTCTGCAGCGTCCAGGGTAAATCCGCTTTTTCCGCTGCGACAACCTCCGATGACAAGTATGACCAGACTCATGTCAGCTCCATTTTAAAGTTAAAAAGGTGTTTTTTTTAAAACTGAACATCGAACGTCCAACATCGAACATCGAATAATGGTGTCGCTTCGCTCCTCAATTTATTTATAATCGAAATAAGCCAATGCATAACCTTTTTCGTTAAATAATTTTCAATGTTCATCTTTCATTGTTCATCTTTTCCCATTAAACATTCGATGTTGGACGTTCGATGTTGGACGTTCATTTTTTTCAATATTCCTTCCACGTCTATATGCTTTTCAAAATGCTCCGCCAATAGATCGTAATCTCTTTCTCTTGCCGCGGGACCGGCAACTTTAGGTATCGATATGTTTTCAAGTCCGATCTGGGTGAGCCATTGATATAAAATGTCAGGTGTATCGAATATTCCGTGAATATAGGTTCCCATGACCCGTCCATCATCTGAAACGCTGCCGTCCAGATCCACGCAGGCTGCACCGTTTCTCTCTGTAATATCAAAGATAGCAGACCCGCTTGATCGATGGGTATGACCCATGTGGATTTCATATCCGCGGCCCGGATGCCCTTCCCACATAAATCGCGTAATGGTGGTTGTTTTAGGCGCCTTTAAATAGGTCTCAACCGGAAGCAGAGACAGCCCCCCGGTCTCACCCGGTTCGCCCTCAATACCGTCTTCGTCGTGAACCGAAAAACCGAGCATCTGGTATCCACCGCAAACTCCAAGAATATGACCGCCCCTTGCATGACAGGCCTTAAGTTCATCACTCCAGCCGGATTCTTTGATCCAGTTTAAATCGAATCGGGTGTTCTTTGAACCGGGGAGTATGACGGCGGCAAACAGGGACAGGTCCTGCACCTTTTCAATAAAGTAGAGTTTTACTTGATCGAAGTCAGAGAGGGGATCAAAATCGGTAAAATTGGAGATATGCGGCAGC
>DUZK01000169.1 GCA_013349495.1 Deltaproteobacteria bacterium | reverse complement strand
TGAGGATCGTATGGTTACGGTAAAATTTATCTATAAAGGAAAATTTGAACAAATTCTTTATAATATTGGAAAAACGCCCCTGCCACCGTATATAAAGCGAACAGAAAAAGATATCGAAACGCTAGACGACCGTGTGACGTATCAAACGGTTTATGCATCTCAAAAAGGCGCGGTGGCCGCACCCACCGCCGGACTTCATTTCACGAAAGAGCTGCTTAACAGATTGAATTCATATGGAATTCAAACCGTATCCGTCACACTGCACGTAGGATACGGCACCTTTTTACCGGTTCGCGTTTCCGATATCCGGGAACACCGGATGCATCGAGAACGATTCAGCTTATCTAAAAAGGCCGCCGCTGCCATTAATGAAGCAAAGGCCAAAGGCTCGCGAATCATAGGTGTGGGCTCCACCAGTGTTCGAACGCTTGAGTATTCAACAGATGATACGGGCCAAATTTCCGAAAAAGACGGTTGGTGCGACCTGTTTATTTATCCGGGATATGGATTCAAAATGGTGGATGCAATGATTACCAATTTCCATCTTCCAAAATCCACCCTGTTGATGCTGGTTTCGGCATTTGCAGGCCGTGACACGATTATGAAGGTATATCAAGAAGCTGTAAGAGAGCAATATCGATTCTACAGTTACGGAGATGCGATGTTGATTGTTTAAGTCCCTGAAAATTAGGATTGTTTTCGAACCACAGAATGCTGAACAAGGAATGTCGAATTTCGAGGTATTCCTACACTTCTTCGGTTCTAAATTCCTTATATTTTTGGATAGAGTTTATGCTTAATTTCGAAGTGTTAAATGAGTCTAAAAAATCCCGTGCTCGGAGGGGTGTTATTCAAACGACCCATGGCCAAATCGATACTCCTGTTTTTATGCCGGTCGGAACCCTGGGTACCGTAAAGTCTCTGACACCGGAGGAACTGGCCGAATCCGGGGTGCAGATACTGCTGGGAAATACGTATCATCTTTTTCTGAGACCGGGCATAGAAGTGATCTCTCAGTTTTCCGGATTGCATCGGTTCATGAACTGGAACGGCGCCATTCTTACGGACAGCGGCGGATTCCAGGTTTTTTCCCTGGCAAAATTGTCTAAAATCAATGACGAAAGTGTTGTCTTCCAATCCCATATCGATGGGTCAAAACATGAATTTACTCCTGAAAAAGCCGTGTCCCTGCAAGCGGCGTTCGGGTCGGACATTGCCATGTGCCTGGACCAGTGTATTCAATTTCCGGCAGAGCGGTCGGATGTGGAAGCGGCCCTCGATCTAACAACCCGCTGGGCCGGACGGTGCAAGGCAAGATGGAAAAAAGGCGACTCATCTTCCACCGCCCTGTTTGGAATTGTCCAGGGGGGAATGTTTAAGGACCTGCGTGAAAGATCTGCAAATCAGATCGTTGAAATCGAATTTCCCGGATATGCCATTGGAGGATTGAGCGTCGGTGAGCCCAAAGCGCTCATGATGGAAATCGGGGAACATACACTGCCCCTGCTTCCCGATTCAAAACCGAAATATATAATGGGGGTCGGGACTCCTGAAGATATCGTCGAACTCGTCGATCTTGGTGCCGACATGTTCGATTGTGTCATGCCGACCCGGAATGCCAGAAACGGACAACTGATTACATCCCAAGGCACTATTAATATCTGCAATGCCCGATTCAAGCGGGATGGCGATCCACCGGATCCTTTATGTCAGTGTTATACCTGCCGAAACTATGCCAGCGCCTACCTGCGTCACCTGTACATGGCAAGGGAGCTTCTTGCATATCGGTTAAACACGATACATAATATTTATTATTATGTTCATCTCATGCAGCAGATCCGAAAAGCGATATTGGAAGGGAATTTCAATAAGTTTAAGAAAGACTTTTACAGCATGCGCGATCATTGATATGTATATTGCTTTAAACTTATCCAAATCTTGAATAAGAATAAATCAAAACGGAGGGAAATAAATGAAAGAAAAAGTTGAAGCGGCATTGAATAAAATTCGGCCGATGCTTCAGGCCGACGGCGGCGACGTTGAACTGGTCGAAGTCGGAGAAGACGGCCTGGTGAAAGTGCGGCTGCAAGGCGCCTGTGCCGGATGCCCCATGTCTCAGATGACCATCAAAAACGGTGTTGAGAAGATCCTAAAAGAGCAAGTCCCGGAAGTTTCTTCTGTAGAAGCTGTCTAGTTATTGTTGAAAAAGCACGCCGAAGCATATTGATCCTGATTTTATAGCGGGTTACCCGTGGCATGTGGCCTTACTGGAGGGAGGTTTGTAAATGACCATTTCAAGTAAAATCGAAGCCACCATATCGAAATCCTCATGGATTCGGAAAATGTTTGAAGAGGGTGCGCGGTTGAAAAGCATCCACGGCGTGGAGAATGTGTTCGATTTCAGCCTGGGAAATCCGAATGTCAAGCCTCCGGAAGAATTCAGGAGAGTGTTGCACGAAGCCGTTGATGCCTCGGAATCCCAGGGTCACGGATATATGCCGAATACCGGATATCCTGAAGTCTGCCAGTCCGTTGCCGATTACCTTACTTTGGAACAGGATGTTCAAATTTCCGGAAAAGAGGTGATAATGACCTGCGGCGCAGCAGGCGGAATGAACATCATGCTAAAAGCCGTATTGGATCCTGGTGACGAAGTGATCGCACCGGCGCCCTATTTTGTGGAATACAGTGTTTATGCGGATAACCATGGCGGGGTATTTAAAAGCGTGCCCACAAAATCGGACTTTACACTGAATCCGGATGCCATTTCAGAGGCAATAAACGAGCGCACCAAAGCGGTTATCCTGAATTCCCCCAACAATCCAACCGGACAGGTCTATTCAGAGGAAAGCCTTCGAAAACTCGGCTCCTTGCTAACCGACAAGGGCAAGGCGCTGAACCGGACCATTTACATCATATCCGATGAACCGTACTGTAAAATCGTTTACGACGGCACCCAAGTCCCCGGCATCTTTAACTGTTATAAGGAAAGCGTCATCGTGACATCCTATTCCAAAGATATTTCCATCCCGGGGGAGCGGATCGGTTTTGCAGCCATCAATCCCAATGCAACCCACAAGAACGATCTTTACGCAGGGATGGCCCTGGCCAATCGAATATTGGGATTTGTCAATGCTCCTGCGCTCATGCAGCGGGTTGTCGGAAAAATTCAGGGGGCCTGTGTGAACATATTCGAATATGAAAGAAAACGGAATCTATTCTGCGATGGACTGGCCGATGCAGGGTACGATTTTACCAAGCCTCCCGGAGCCTTCTATCTGTTTCCGAGAACTCCGATTCCGGATGATGTCGAATTTGTGCAGGCACTCCAGGAAGAATTGATCCTTGCAGTACCCGGCAGCGGTTTCGGAGGACCCGGTTATTTTAGAATTGCCTACTGCGTGGATGATGAAACCATCGTCAAGGCGCTTCCGGGATTCAAACGGGTGATGGAGAAGTTTAGATAGGATACGCGTTGCTCGATTCTCGATACCGATTGGCCGGGGTGGTGACCGCCTCATACGAGTTGGTTTTCTTGGAAATCTAAACACTAAACACTTAAAACCCTTTTATAGGATTTAGAAATGAAAATACTCAAAATCGATCATCTGGGTATTGCCGTAAACAGCATGGATGACGGAAAACAATTCTGGGGCGATGTTCTGGGACTTCCCTTTGAGGGGTCTGAAATAGTGGAAGAGCAAAAAGTGAACACGGGTTTTTTCCCCGTTGGAGAAAGCGAGGTAGAGCTATTGGAATCCACCTCGCCGGACGGCCCCATCGCCAAATATATTGAGAAGAAAGGCACAGGGATTCAGCATATTGCGTTTCGCGTGGACGATATCGAAGCAGCATTGAAGGAATTGAAAGAAAGCGGTATTCGACTCATCGATGAAACCCCGAGAAAGGGGGCCGGTGGAGCGAAGATCGCATTTCTTCATCCCAAATCGACCGGTGGTGTTCTGGTCGAGATATGTGAAAGGGGATAAGATAACAGGCGAATACCCGAATATTTGAAGGAGAAAGAAATGTCTGAACATTCCGGAATTGATAATTGGAAGAAGCTTGCCGAAAAGGAGCTTCGAGGAAAGCCTTTAGATTCGATGACCTGGATGAGTCCCGAAGGGATTCCCACAAAACCGCTGTACACAGCCGAAGATCTTGAAAACAAGGAGCATGTGAACACCCTGCCGGGTATGGTTCCTTTCGTTCGAGGACCAAGAGCAACGATGTATGCCGGCCAGCCGTGGACGATCAGACAGTATGCCGGGTTTTCAACCGCAAAAGAATCCAATGAATTCTATCGGAAATGCCTGACCGCAGGCCAAAAAGGGCTATCTGTTGCATTTGATCTTGCCACACACAGAGGGTATGACTCCGACCATCCCCGGGTCTTGGGCGACGTGGGGAAAGCCGGGGTTGCCATCGACTCTGTGGAGGACATGAAATTGCTCTTTGATCAGATTCCCCTGGATCAGATGTCGGTCTCCATGACCATGAACGGTGCGGTACTGCCCATTATGGCCGATTTCATTGTTGCCGGAGAGGAACAGGGCGCTTCGCAAGAGCAACTGACCGGCACCATCCAAAACGATATTCTCAAGGAGTTTCTGACCCGGAATACTTACATCTACCCGCCTGAACCTTCCATGCGCATTGTTGCCGACATCATCGAATATTGTTCAAAGCATATGCCCCGATTCAACACCGTGAGCATCAGCGGCTATCACATGATGGAGGCCGGCGCCAACTCGTTATTGCAGCTGGCATTTACCCTGGCCGACGGGCTGGAGTATGTCCGGGTGACTTTAAACCGAGGCCTCGATGTGGATTCCTTTGCTCCCCGCCTGGCTTTCTTTTTCGGTATCGGCATGAATTTTTTCATGGATATCGCCATGCTGCGGGCTGCCAGAATTCTGTGGGCGGAGTTGATGGAACAGTTCAATCCCAAAGACCCGCGATCCGCCATGCTCCGAACCCATTGCCAGACATCCGGTTGGAGTTTGACCATGCAGGATCCTTACAATAATATCGTACGCACGACGCTGGAGTGTTTATCGGCAGTGCTGGGCGGGACCCAATCGCTTCACACCAACTCCTTTGACGAGGCCGTCGGCTTGCCCACGGATCGTTCTTCCAGGATCGCCCGAAACACTCAGATTATCGTACAGGAAGAATCCAGGATCTGTAATGTCATCGACCCGCTGGGCGGCTCCTATTATGTGGAGCATCTGACACACTCCCTGGTGAAAGAAGCCAGAAAGATCATCGAGGAAATTGAAGCAATGGGCGGCATGGCCAAGGCAATCATTGCGGGGATGCCGAAGTTGAGGATCGAAGAATCGGCGGCAAGAGCCCAGGCCAGAATCGATCAGGGAAAAGATGTGATTGTCGGGGTTAATAAATACCAGATCGAAGAGGACGCGGAAATCGAGGTGTTTGAAGTACCCCCAACCGTACGGGATGATCAGGTTTCAAGACTTAAAGAGACGAGATCCAAGCGTGACGGCAAAGCTGTGGAAAAAGCCCTTGAAGGGATTACCAGAGTTGCCGAATCCGGGGGAAACCTTCTCGAGGCCTGTATTCCCGCCGCCCGTGCCAGGGCTACGGTCGGTGAGATCACAGGGGCCATGGAAAAAGTTTTCGGGCGGTATGTGGCCACCACCCAGTGCATCTCCGGCGTTTATGCCGCAGAATACGGAGATAGCGAGGTTTTTACTTCCATTCGGAAGCGGACGAACAAATTTCTAGAAAAGGAGGGCAGACGGCCGAGGATGCTGGTGACCAAAATGGGGCAGGACGGACATGACCGGGGTTCTAAGGTCATCGCAACCGGTTTTGCCGATATCGGGTTTGATGTGGATATCAGCCCCATGTTTCAGACCCCATCGGAAGCAGCCCGGATGGCCATTGAAAACGATGTTCATGTAGTGGGTGTTTCCTCACAAGTCGCTGCCCACAAGGTACTGGTTCCCAGTCTGATTTCCGCCCTCAAGGAAGAAGGCGGAGAAGACATCATTGTTGTTGTCGGCGGAATCATACCCCGATCCGATTATGATTTTCTCTATGACAACGGTGTGGCTGCGGTATTTGGACCCGGAACTTCGATTACCGAAGCCGCCAATTTGGTACTGAAAGAGTTAGAAAAGCGGATATGAGTTCCCCGACCAATCCCCAACCCTATGTCAAGGGGGTACTGGAGCAAAACCGGCGGATGCTGGCCAGAACCATTACGCTGATTGAAAGTGTGCTGCCCGAACACCAGGCCTTGGCGCGAACCATTCTTGACCAGTTGCTGCCGCATACCGGAAAATCCATACGCCTCGGAATTACCGGAGTACCGGGTGTGGGCAAAAGCACCTTTATCGAAAGTTTCGGTATGATGCTGGTGGAAAAAGGGCTACAGGTAGCCGTCCTGGCCGTGGATCCCAGCAGCCAGATCAGCGGCGGCAGTGTCATGGCGGATAAAACCCGTATGGAAAGGCTTTCCGTAGAAAAAGCGGCCTTTATCCGACCCTCTCCTTCCGGCGGAACCCTCGGCGGCGTTGCCAGAAAAACCAGAGAAACCATGCTTGTGTGTGAGGCCGCCGGTTATGATGTGTTGATCATTGAAACCTTGGGGGTCGGACAATCCGAGATCCGAGTGGCGTCCATGGTCGATTTTTTTCTGGTTTTGATGCTGGCGGGAGCCGGAGATGAGCTTCAGGGGATTAAAAAGGGCATTCTGGAGATGGCAGATGCCATCGCCATCAACAAAGCCGACGGCGGCAACGTTGAAAATGCGAAAAGAGCAGCGAAGGCATACGAAACAGCGCTAGGTTTATTGAATCCGTCATCACCGACCTGGAAGGCGCCGGTGCTCATCTGCAGCGCGCTTGCAATGGCCGGAATCGAAGATATCTGGGATATGGTGCTCGATCATAAGGAAAGACTGGAAAGAACCGGAGAACTGGAAGAGAAGCGAAAAAAACAGGCTTTGAACTGGATGTGGTCCCTGGTGGATGATGGTTTAAAAGAGCGGTTTTATGAAAGCCCTTCCATTAAAAAATTGCTGAACAACATCACTCGAGAGGTCGAGACAGGAGTTACCGCACCCACCGATGCCGCATTTGCACTCCTTTCGCTTTTTGACGATCGAACTTAAAATGATACTCGTTTCTTGGTACTCGATGCTGGATGCTGGATGCTCGATAAAGAATCGCACCAGACCGTTTAACATGTTTCGAGAAATAGAAGTCGCTTTTTTAAATATCAAGTATCAAGTATCCAGCATCGAGGATCGCGTGTTGAATATTGATCACTAATTATCCGGATATGTCTGTGAAAACCCGGACTCAGTTTAACATGAATCGATTGAAGGGATGAATGAATGGGAGCCATTGAAGATAAGATCAAGGAACTGAGGGAGCGAGAAGCGAAGATATTAAAGATGGGCGGAGAAAAAGCGGTATCCGCTCAGCGCGAAAAGGGCAAATTGACAGCCCGGGACCGGCTTAATCTTCTATTTGATCCGGGTACGTTTCGCGAACTGGATATGTTTGTCACCCACCGGTGTGTCAACTTCGGTATGGAAGGGGTAGAGATCCCTTCCGACGGTGTTGTTACCGGCCATGGAATGGTGGCGGGGCGCCCGGTATTTGCTTTTGCGCAGGATTTTACCTCCCGAGCCGGAAGCCTCGGAGAGATGCACGCCAAGAAGATTTGCAAAGCCATGGATCTTGCCCTCAAGGCCGGCGCCCCCTTCGTGGGGATGAACGATTCCGGCGGGGCGCGGATTCAGGAGGGCGTGGATGCCCTATCGGGCTATGGAGACATTTTTTTTCGAAATTCTCTG
This sequence comes from Deltaproteobacteria bacterium, assembly GCA_013349495.1. Taxonomy (GTDB): domain Bacteria; phylum Desulfobacterota; class Desulfobacteria; order Desulfobacterales; family SURF-15; genus DUZK01. The sequence continues at coordinate 1,692 of DUZK01000169.1, read as the reverse complement.
GCGTCCGGCGTCATCCCTCAGATTTCGGCCATTATGGGACCAACGGCAGGAGGTGCGGTCTATTCACCCGCCATGACCGACTATGTCTTCATGGTTAAAGGAAGCAGCTATATGTTCATCACCGGTCCCGAAGTCATTAAAGCGGTGACCGGGGAAGAGATCACCTTTGAGGATCTGGGCGGTGCCATGACGCACAACCGAAAAAGCGGGGTTGCGCAATTTGCCTGCGAAAACGATGAAGACACTATCCGTCAGATCAAAACACTGCTATCCTATATTCCTTCGAACAATATGGAGGACCCGCCCAGAGTTGATACCGGCGACGATCCCATGCGGGAGGCGCCAGAGCTGGATACCATCATACCGGACAGTTCCCGACGCGCTTACGATATGAAAGAGGTCATCCGCCATATTGTGGACAAAGGGGAGATATTTGAGCCCCATGAACATTATGCCACCAATATGATTGTCTGCTTCGCCCGGCTGAACGGGCGAACCGTGGGCGTGATCGCCAATCAACCCAGAATCCGCGCAGGATGCCTGGATATCGATGCTTCGGATAAGGCCACCCGTTTTATCCGGTTCTGCGATGCATTCAACGTGCCCCTTCTAACCATTTCAGATGTTCCCGGTTATTTGCCGGGAAGCAGGCAGGAGTGGGGGGGCATCATCCGGCACGGCGCGAAACTCCTGTGGTGTTATTCGGAAGCCACGGTACCCAAACTGTTGCTGATTACCCGAAAAGCATACGGTGGCGCTTACATTGCCATGTCATCCAGACATCTGGGAGCGGATATGGCGTTTGCCTGGCCCAGTGCCGAAATCGCGGTAATGGGTGCAGAAGGTGCCGCCAACATCATCCACCGAAAAGAGATTAACGCTGCTGAAGATCCGGTGGCCAAACGTCAGGAAAAAATTGAAGAATATGAAAATCTATTTTCCAATCCGTACTGTGCGGCCGGCAGAGGATACATAGATGCGGTCATTGCTCCCAGGGAAACACGGTCTCGGTTGATCGAAGCGCTGGAGGCCATGTGTGCCAAACGAGAGATGCGGCCGGCGAAAAAACACGGTAACATACCCATGTAAATGAGGATGGAGTTTTCCAGTTTCCCAGTCAGCCAGTTGGCCAGTTCTTTTGCATTAGAGCATACCGGCTAACGGGCAACGGGCAACTGGCTAACTGGCAAACTCTATATGAACGGAAGTGTTTTATGGAAGATAAAAAGAAGCGCGTTGCGGCAGTATCTGCCGTCATGGAGTATATCCGGAAAGAAGAAGACAAATTACGGGCAGCGCCTTCTCCTGCTGAAGTCTCCAACTCAAATAATCTTTGGGGCATCAGCGGCCGCCAGGCACAGATGCAGTTGAGGAATATGATGCAGCTTAAAGCATTTCATGGAGTGAAGGTCCGATAACTGATAAGAGAGCGCATGCACTTGGAAGTATAATGTGATCCATAAGCAGGGGAACAGAGACATGTTTGATCATGATCAAGTAAAAACAATCAGCACGGATTACCGGAAGGAGAGACCCATGGCTGAAAAGGCGCCGGTTAAAGCTTCTCCCGGAGACGGTACCCAGCTTGTGGCCCCCATGCCGGGTATGATTGTAAAATTTGAAAAGCAAGTGGGAGACACCGTCTCGGAAGGGGATACGGTGGTGATCCTCGAAGCCATGAAAATGGAAAAC
>DUZK01000168.1 GCA_013349495.1 Deltaproteobacteria bacterium | reverse complement strand
GCCTCCTTTTGTTATTTTGAGGCCAGAATAACATCCCGGTGTGACAGATCCGGTCACACCCAAATCATTTTCTTGTTAACTGGAGCTTTGTAGATAACCGCAATATATTATAACCAATCAAAGCTAATGCGTTCCAGACTTTTGCAGCGCGCAATCGGACAAAAGTGTAAAAAATCGGTGTCAAATCTTGCATAGTGAATAAGAGTTGTTTTCTTGTAAATACAGCATCTTTACCTAACCTTGCGGCTTCACCGGACTGGCTGGGCCGCGCGGCTTTGCCCAACCGAGCAGCGCCAATGCCATTTGTTTTAACCAAAGCAGTGCTGCCAAACGCCAGCCCGTGAGCAGCCCGTTAGCAAAGTGCGTAAAAAATTATGAGCTTGACATCGGTCTTAATTTAGTACTATAAAAAGACCGGAGGTGATAAAATGAATATTTTGCAGGATATAAAACCAGTAACTTATCTTAAATCAAGGGCAGCTGATTTGCTGAAACAAATTAATGAAACCCATCGTCCGGTGATCATTACGCAAAACGGAGAGCCGAAAGCCATATTACAAGACCCAAAAAGTTATGAAAATATGCGTAATGCTATCGGGATATTAAAAATGATTTCCCAAGGTGAGGAAGAAATAAGGAGCGGAAATTCGAAGTCTCAGCAGGAAGTCTTTGAGAACATTGAAAATTTTCTGAAAGACAAAATGGAATGAACAAAAAATATGATATCGTATGGTCAAATATTGCTGAAAACGATTTAAAAAATATTGTTGAATACATTGCCGACGATAGCCCACCTAACGTCTTAAAAATATTTAAACGCATAAAACAAAAAGCTTCAAGCCTTTATACCTTTCCTGAAAGAGGACGAATCGTCCCGGAATTACGGGATCAAGGGATACTTCAATATCGGGAATTAGTCATTTCCCCGTGGAGAATCCTATATAGAATTTCAGAAAAGAGTGTCCTAGTATTATCAGTTTTGGATTCACGCCGAAATATTGAGGATATTCTATTAAAAAGGCTCACAAATTCAAAGAGCTAAATCTGCTAACAAAGGCATGAAGATGGACGGGCTATATCGTGCGATTTAAATGAATTTTAATTGATTCTAACTTTGGCCCCGTCAACATTTCTCGTGTTCGCACTCGCCCGCACTGAAGGTTTGAGAGAAGAAGGGGCGCGCCCTATAATGATAAAGCAAGTGCACTGGCTTGGTTAACAGAGGAATAGGGGGGGTATGACCCATACCTCGATGGGACTTGCCGGAGAGCCGATACCTGCCGCCGCTGCCGATTTCAATTGACATTATACGAATTTTAATATCATCCTATCTCATCATTTCTTGCCTTCAATCATCCATTTTTGGGGGTAGTACGGTGAAAGATGCCTTCAAAGCAAACGGTCTGAATTTCAAACACCCTCTTACATTTTCAAGCAAGTTCGTTTCTGTATTCAAGGACCGGGACCAATGCGGGATCGCACCTAAAACGTCACAACTTTGGGATTAACGATTTTATTGGCGAAAGGAGAAACAAGCATGGATTCGAAAATTATCGACCTGTACAATGCATATCTTCACCGATCTTTGGATCGCCGCACATTTCTCAATAAATTGGCGGCTCTTGCCGGCGGTACTGCTGCGGCCTTCGCGCTGCTGCCGTTGCTGGATAGAAACCATGCCAGAGCCGAAATCATTCCAAAGGACGATCCCCGCCTGCATACGGAATATGTAGACTATCCGGGTGAAACCGGTGCGGTGAGGGCCTATCTGGCACGGCTGAAAGGAGATGCAAAACTGCCCGGGGTGGTCGTTATCCATGAAAACAGAGGACTGAATTCCCATATCGAAGACGTGAACCGGCGCGTGGCTGTTGAGGGATTTTTGGCGGTTGCGCCGGACGGGTTGTCGCCGGCTGGGGGAACGCCCAAAGATCCGAAACAAGCCCCTGAGCTCATTAAAAAAATGGACGGTCCGTCCACCATCAAAAATTTCACGGCTGCCGTGGCTTACTTAAAGACTCATCCCATGTCCACGGGAAAGGTGGGGGTCATCGGATTTTGCTGGGGCGGGGCAATGACCAACCAGGTGGCGGTCAACTCTCCGGACGTGGTTGCAGCGGTTCCGTTTTACGGCAGCCAACCGGTCGCTCAGGATGTCCCGAAAATAAAAGCATCTCTGCTCATGCATTATGCCGGTCTGGACGAACGAATCAACAAGGGCATCCCGGCATTTGAAGCAGCGCTTAAAGCGGCCTCCAAGGATTATAAGCTATTTATGTATGATGGGGCAAAGCATGCCTTTAACAACGATACCAATGCAGACCGATATCACAAGGAGGCGGCGCAGCTCGCCTGGAAACGGACTATTATGTTCTTGAAGGAGAAACTCAAACCCTAAATGATCGTAAATAAAATGGAGAGGGGATAATAACTACATAATAATACCGAATCCATAACTTGAAGCGATGATTGATAATTCCTCTATGAGTGAAATATAATTTAAAAGAAATAATCTCCATTTTATTTACCCTTTGGGAAAGCCGGTCATACCCCATCTTCTTCGTTGCCGTGGGCTCGCAGTAGCTTACTACAGCTTCGCCCCCGAACGCCTTGAAGCTGGGGCATCCTCCGACTTTCGCTCAATTAGGGTAATAGAGTAGCGTTATTTACCCAAGCAGCATTTCTTGTATTTTCGACCGCTTCCGCAGGGGCACGGATCGTTGCGGCCCGTTTTGGTGATTTCCTTTATTACCGTGTCCTGCGGTGGTGCCGGTGCTGTTTCCCGGGCTTGCTGCTGCCAAAGGGCGGCTATCTCCAAAACAAAAGGCCTGCAGTGGGTGAAGAAAGGTTTATAGCCCGCGCACAGGCAGTTGAGACCTGCTTCACCGTCGGTTGTATGAAGGATTCGATTCTTCGGACACCCGCCGTTACACATGTCCAGAACCTCGCACGTCCGACAATAGCGGGGCAGGCCATCCCATTTGGCCTGCCCGAAAGCCCTCTGGGCCGGACTCTCCAATAATTCCACCAGGGGTGTTTCCCGAATGTTTCCCAGGCAATGTTCCGGGTCAACGAAGTGATCACACGAATAGAAGTCTCCGTTTTGTTCAACGACCGGAACATCCCCGCAGGTTTTCCTGAAGATGCAGAGGGAGTGCTCCTGCCCAAAGGCAGTTCTGGCAGCTTCTTCGAATATCTGTAATTTGATTCGACCGATATCCCCATCCATCCACTCATCGAAGATGGTGCAGAGAAAACGGCCGAAAGCTTCAGCCGTCACACTGAGCGGGCTGACGCCCTGTCCGGCATCCGGCTGAGGCGCCACTAGGGGCAGAAACCCGATGTGCCGGGCCTCGATCTGCTTGAAGAACCGGTATACCTCAGTGGGATATTGAACGTTATGCGCATTCACCACGCACAGGATGTCGTGGGGGATCCGGTGCTTCTGCAAAAGATGATATCCCGTCATCGTCCTTTTATGGGTGGCATTTCGGTTTTTGGTGACGCGATATCGATCATGCATTTCCTGCGGGCCGTCTATGCTGATCCCAACGGAAAACCCCGCTTTTGCCAGGAATCGGCACCACTCCTCGTTCAGCAGTGTGCCGTTGGTCTGAATCCCGTTGGTGATGCGGCGTCCTGCGGGCCAATGTTTGCGCTGCATCGCAGTTATTTTCCGAAAATACTCCAACCCCAGCACGGTCGGCTCACCTCCGTGCCAGGAAAAGTTGATCACCGGCCCGGGATGTGCCTCGATGTGCTGGATGATGTATGCCTCAAGGATATCGTCCGCCATGGGAAACGACTCATGCCCGGGATACAGATTTTTCTTTTCCAGGTAGTAGCAGTAACAACAGTTGAGATTGCAGACGGCGCCGGCCGGTTTTGCAAAAACCTGAAATTCTCGGGAAGCTTTTCCCATTTCACCATCACCGGGGTTTCGGATTAAACGTCAAAAGGTGATCGGCTCGGGATGAACCGGCTATTTCGGCATTGAGTGTAGGAAATAAAACGGTTCGGGTCAAGGAGGAAGGAGGCGAAAATGAGAGCCGGTCTTCATTGACTGTTTTTCAGGGTCGTGCTACTTTTTTACAGGATACGATGGGTTACATTTAGAGGCGGGATGGCTTGCGACAATGGTTGAATGCGCAATGATTGATGTCGTTCTGTATAACTTGCAGGGAGAATCGGAATGAAGATCTTCATCGCCGGCGGAACCGGGTTCGTGGGAAGACACCTGACGCAATTCCTGCTTGATAAAGGACACCGGGTGACCGCAACAGGGCTTCGCCCGACACAGGATAATATTCACCATGATCAGTTTGAATATATCTCAGCCGATACCACCCGGCCGGGATCCTGGCAGGAAGAACTGGCCGATGCCGATGCTGTTATAAATCTGGCCGGAAAAACCATATTCAAGCGGTGGTCCAAATCATACAAGCAGGAGATTTATGACAGCCGCATTCTTACCACTCGCAATCTGGTCGAGGCGCTCCCCCAAAAAGAAGGAGTCATCTTCTTAAGCACATCTGCGGTCGGATATTACGGAGAAGGGGGTGATGAGACCCTTTCCGAAGATGCAGCAAACGGAGGAGATTTTCTCGCTCATGTTTCAATCGACTGGGAGGAAGCGGCCATGACCGCAGAAGGCAAAGGAGCTCGGGTGGTTATTCTCCGGTTTGGAATCGTTTTGGGGACTGACGGCGGAGCTTTGGCGAAAATGCTGCCCGCTTTCAAGTCATTTGCAGGAGGACCCTTGGGCAGCGGAAAACAGTGGTTTCCCTGGATTCATATGGATGACCTGCTGGCAGCCCTGGCGTTTGTAATGGAAAATAAAGAAATTCGGGGTCCCGTCAACTTCTGTTCACCCCATCCGGTTCGAAATCGGGATCTTGCGAAAGCGCTGGGAAAGGTTCTGGGAAGGCCGTCCGTGATACCGGCACCGGCATTGATGATTCGTATGGTCATGGGGGAGATGGTCACTGCATTGTTGGCCAGCCAGCGTGCGGTTCCGGGCAAGCTTTTATCACATGGGTTTAATTTCCGTTACCCTGAAATTCAACCGGCACTTAAGCATCTTATCCGGAAATGAACCCTAAAAATTAACCTCATTCAATCCTTTCAATCCGAGGATCTGCCGGGCCTCATCCGGAGTTGCCGTTTCTATCCCGAGCTCTCTCGCAATTCTTATGATCTTTTCCACCTGCTCGGCATTGCTTTTGGCCATTTTTCCTTTTTCCAGATACAGACTGTCCTCCAACCCCACCCGGACATTTCCCCCCATCAAAAGGGCCGTGGTGCACATGGGCATCTGGTGCCGTCCTGCAGCACACACCGACCAGGTGAAATCCCCGATGCTCTCCTTTGCCGTCCGATGAAGAAACATCAGGTTTTCCATGGAGGCATGGATTCCTCCTAAGATTCCCATGACAAACTGGAGATATATCGGTTTTCGAATATGGCCCTGCTGGATCATGAATGCGGCATTGTTGATCATGCCGGTGTCATAGACTTCAAACTCCGGCTTGGTATTGTTTTCAGCAAAAATATTGGAAAACTCGCGCATGGTTTTAAACGTGTTCGGAAAGATAAAATCTTCGGTCATGGCGAGATATTCCTCTTCCCAGGAGTATTTGAATTCTTTGTATTTTTGGATGATTGGAAATAATGCAAAATTCATGGATCCGAAATTTAAGGATGCCAGTTCGGGCTTATACCGGGGAACATGGGCTGAACGATCCTGGGCGGACATGCCGAAACCGCCGCCGGTTGAAATGCAGAGAACGATGTCGCACCGGGATTTCACGTCGCTGATGATCTCTCCAATCGTGTCCAAATCGGGAGTCGGTTTTCCGGTATCCGGATTTCTCGCGTGGATATGAGCCACGGCAGCTCCGGCCTCACAGGCCCTGACCGCTTCATCGGCGATCTGTTTGGGGGTGATGGGTAAATATGGTGACATGGTGGGGGTGTGAATTCCACCGGTGATCGCTGCTGTGATGATTCTTTTATCCATGTTTCATACCTCCAATCGGTTCTACAGAGAGACCGCTCAACCTTTTATTTTTTTAAAAACTCAGATTTCGTGTATTCGGGATCCGGGTACGTATAGAATCCTTTTCCGGTTTTCACCCCCAGCTCATTGCGCTCGATCATGGATTTTAGCGCTTCCGGCGGGTGATCCTTGGGATCTTTGGATTCATTAAAATAGACCATCTCTATATCGTATACGACTTCAAGACCCACGTTGTCCATCACGCCGAAGGGACCCAACGGCATGCCGGTAAAAATCATCCAGGCCCGATCGATATCCCTGAAATCCACAAAACCTTCCGCCCACATATACAATGTTTCCCGCTTGATGGCCCGCCATACCCGGTTAAAACAAAACCCCAATATCTCTTTGCGAACTTCAAGGGGGACACAGCCGATGGATTGAATCCAGGATTTTCCGGTTGCCATCGTTTGGGCAGAAGTCCGGGAGCCGCCCATGATATCCACGATATTTATTCCCATGGCCGGAATATAAAAATGTAAGTTTAAACACTGAGCGGGACGCCGGGTGGCGCTTTCTATCTTTGAAATCGGTATGGAGGAGCTGTTGGTGGCCAGAATGGCGTGGGGAGGCGCGATTGCATCTAATTGTTTGTGTACTTTTCGTTTCAATTCAAGTTGTTCCGGAACCGCCTCGATAACCAGATCGGCATCTGCAAGAGCTTTTTCAAGCTGATCACAGAATTGCAGCCGGCTGATACCTCTTTCCCAATCCTCAATGTCGACGGTCGGTTTTTTTCTGGCTGCGCGGCTGAGATTCCTGATGTTTTCTATACCTTTTTTGAACGATTGCTCATTCGTGTCATAAGCAAATACCTCGTAATCAAAGGATGCCGTCAGGACGGCAATCTGAGTTCCTAAAACACCGGTGCCGATGACAGCGACTTTACGAATTGGTTTGTCCATTTTTTCCCCCTCAAGTTAACAGGTCACCTGTTTTTCTTTATACTCCTTTATCTTTTCAATCAGCACCGGGACAAACTCCCGGCAGTCATCCACAATTCCGTAATCCACCTGTTCAAACACCGGGGACTTGGGGTCATTATTGACAGCTACCATGACCTTTGCATTCCGGATGCCCACCATATGCTGCAGTTCTCCGGACAGCCCCACACCGATATAGAGTTCCGGGGCCACCATTTTTCCACTCTGCCCGATCATGGTTTCAAGGTCGGTCCAGCCTTCATCCACCGCGGGTCGGGTTGATCCCAAGGCCGCATTGAGGGTCTTGGCGAGAGCGGCAATTATATTCCATCCTTCCAGATCACCGGCGCCGGCGCCACCGGCAACAACGATATTTGCCGATTCAAGAGGCACGCCCTCACTTTCCTCTTGAATGATTTCCAACGTTTGAATCCGACCGGGCAAGTGTTCAGGAATTTCCATCCGGACAACTTCTCCTGTCCGGGTTTCATCCGGTTCGGGTATGGAGAAAACCCCGGCCGCAACCGTGGCCATCTGAGGACGTTTTTCCGGGCAGATAATGGAGAGCAACCCGCCGTAGGCAGGGATTCTTGCCTCCAGAATGTTGTTTTCGTCCAGTACCAAATCGATGCAGTGGGCGGTTAAACCGGTTTTCAAACTGGCAGCAACCAACGGCGCCAATTCTCTTCCCATGGCCGTTGATCCGATGAGAACGATTTCCGGCTGCCGCGCTTTAGCCAGATTCACGACCAGCTCCGTATAGAGTTCGGGTTGGTAATCGGCAAGATCCGGGGCATTTCCCACATAGACCCTGTCAGCCCCGGCTGCAATCAACTGTTGGGGCTGAAGGTCCATATTGTCTCCCATGAGAACCGCCTCAACCGATGTCTCCAGACGGTCAGCCAGCTTCCTCGCCTGACCGATAAGCTGAAGCGAGACCGCTAAAAGTCGACAATCCATCTGTTCCGCGATGACCCAAACGGGTCCATTTGTTTCCACTCTATATGACTCCTTCATCCGCAAGTTTTCGAACGATGTATTCCGCTTTTTCTTCTCTTGTGCCGCTGATGACTTCCACTGCCCTCTTGCTTTCTTTGCTGTCCAGTTTCGACACAATAGTCGGGGATCCTTTTATCCCGACGGATTCTTCCGGCACCCCCAACTCATCTATCCCCCATCGGGTGATTTCTTTTTTTCGGGCCTTGATGATGCCTGAAAAACTGAGGGCTCTCGGCGCGTTCAATTCTCTGGTTACCGTGAAAACGGCCGGAAGCTTTACCCGCACCAGCCGGAATCCGGTTTCAAAACCGGCTTTGACTTTCCACCATTCATCGCCGATCTCGACAATCTCTTTTACCATGGTGACAACGGGTATGTTCAGAAACGTTCCCATTTCCGGTCCCACCCACTCGGTGCTGCCGTCGCTGCTGGCCATGCCGCAAAGAATCAGATCAAAAGAACCGACGTGTTCGACACTTTTGGCCAGGGTGTAGGCCGTTGCATAGGCATCTGCACCGGCAAATGCCGGATCCGACAGCAGAATGCCCTGGTCGGCGCCCAAAGCCAGGCACTCTTTTACGATGTTGCCTGCTTCAGGGGGTCCCATGCTGAGCACCGTAATTTTTGCATCCATTTTTTCTTTAAGCTTCAACGCCGCTTCCATGGCGTTTTTATCCAGCGGGTTTACCACCAGGGGGACGTCACACCGCATGAGGGTTTTGGTGGCAGGATCGATCTGAATGTTGCACGCCTCCTTCGGATCCGGAACGGCTTTGACGCAAACGATGATGTTTAGCATTTACATGCGCCTTCTATCTGAATCTAAAAAATCTCAGCCTGTACGCCCGCCAGTGGATAATGGAGTGATACTTGATACTGGATACTCGATGCTGGATTTAGGTACGTGATGAGTCCGAACATCAAGTATCGCGTATCGGGCATCCAGTATCTGCCGGCCCAAAGGTAAAAGTTATGAACAAGAAAGCAAATGGGTATAATTTTCAATAATATATATGCGAATTAAGAAAGCACCCACCTGGCGATGATCACCTTCATAATATCGGACGTTCCCGCAGACGGCCCCAGGATGAAAGCGTCGCGCAGATAGCGGGTTACCGCATATTCTTCCATGCACCCGTAACCCCCATGAATATCCACAGCCATTTTTGCGGCTTTTTGCGCGGCTTCCGTGGTGTAATATTTGGCAACCGCGAATTCGTTGCTCGACCGCAAGCCCTTATCCTGCATGGCTGCTGCGCGGTATCCCAGCAGTCGACCCGCTTCGAGATCGATTTTCATCTCCGCCAGTTTGTTCTGTATCGTCTGCAGGGCGGCGATGGGCTTTCCGTATAAAATCCGTTCATTGGCGAATTTGATCGAGGATTCCAGACATGCTGCTTGGAGGCCCATTGCAACGCCGACCATGCCGCCTCTTCCCACATCGCCGATGGCTGCCATGGTGACCCGCAATCCCTTCTCTTCTTCTCCCAGCAGCTGCTCTTTGGGAACCCGGCAGTTCTCGAATGCCAGTTCACCGGTATTGCAGCCCCGCATGCCGAATTTATGCTCCTTGTGGGTCGGCTTCCACCCCGCAATCTCCCTGTCCAATATAAAGGCACAAAATGCTTTGGG
>DUZK01000167.1 GCA_013349495.1 Deltaproteobacteria bacterium | reverse complement strand
GGGGCGATTGTTGAAGTTGGAACCCCGGAACACTTTTTTACCAATCCAACCCACGAAAGGACCAAACTGTTTTTGAGTCAGATTCTTTAACCTAAACTGCGCGGTTCTATGTTCAGCGTTCAGGGTTCAAGGGTTACAACCGATTGACACTACCAACAATATTTATCAAAAAACAAAATGCCCGTCGTACCCTATTGGGTGAAACGGATATATAACTAGATGAAGACCCCTTTGATACGAGCTGTCCGGGGGTTTTCAACCCGGAACGTTGAACCCTGAACTCAGAACCCTGAACCCAGAACCCTGAACTCAGAACCCACATACCACATTTAGTGTACAATTAACTTAAAACATACCTCTCCTTGTGTTTTTTTCTTTACATCTGAATCCCGGCTTGCTATAGGAGATGCAGCAGTATTATGGGGTTTTGCATAACTTTAAGCGCTCAGGAGATTTCCTGAAATGAAACTTAAAAAGCTGGAAATAACCGGGTTTAAATCCTTTGTTGATCGATCCACAATCGAGTTTCCTCATGGTATTTCCGCAGTGGTGGGCCCGAACGGTTGCGGAAAAAGCAATATCGTCGATGCGCTCCGTTGGGTGATGGGGGAGCAGAGCGTTAAACAGCTTCGCGGAAAATCGATGGAGGACGTGATATTTTCAGGCACCAATGGGAGGCCCCCGCTGAACATGGCCGAAGTCTCCTTAACGCTGCTCAATGACAATGGTACGGCTCCGGAGGAACTTAAAGAATTCTCAGAGATCATGCTCACTCGTCGCTTGTACCGATCCGGGGAATCCGCTTATTATCTCAACAAACAACCTTGCCGGCTGAAAGATATACATAATATCTTTCTGGGCAGCGGTGTGAGCGCCCGATCCTATGCCGTCATCCAGCAGGGAAACATCGGCGCCATCATCGATGCCGGGCCGGAAGACAGAAGAACCTTCATTGAAGAAGCGGCAGGCATAACCCGATACAAAACCCGTAAGAAAGAAGCCCTTAGAAAAATCGATTCCACACAGCAAAATCTGTTGCGGGTTGCGGATATCCTGTCTGAAATCAGCCGGCAGATGAGGGGGCTTAAGCGCCAGGCCAGAAAAGCCGAGCGATTCAGAAATTACCAGGAGAGGCTGAAGATACTGGATGTGTCCCAGGCATTGCGATATTACGATAAATTCACCCTTCAGATTCAGGAAACCGATGCCTTACTCAACGATCTCAGGGATACGGACATAGAGCAGACCACCTCCATTAAGCGTCTCGATGCCGCCGTGGAAGAAATAAAGCTGAAGCGTTGGAAAAAAGATCAGGAAATCTCAGAGCAGAAGTCACACCGATTTGAACTGCAAAGAATCATCGATCGCACGGAAAACGATCTTTCACACCTGAGAGAAGATATAGAACGGTTTGCGGATGAAAATGAAAAGATCGAGACGGCACGGGAAGAGCTTGTAGAAAAAAATCAAGCGATTCTTTCCGAGATTTCACAGATAGAAAAACAGACCACCGGTGTGCAACAGGAAATCGATACGATTTCCGATGATCTGGAGCGGGAGCGTACCGCCGCCCAGGAAATTACCGACCGACTGGCCGCCATGAACCAGAGCCTTGAATCCGGCAAAACGCACCTCATGAATTGCGTCGCACAAGAGGCGCGTTACAAGAACATCTATCAAAACGCCACAAACAATAAAGAAAATCTAACGAGACGTTTGAAACGGATACATGAAGAGGGAGCAGAAGCAGAAAAAAAGGTCGCCCTTCTTCAAGGTACAGGAGATAAGGCAGAAAACAAGCTTCGAACGTATAAAACGGAACTGGCCGATCTGAATGAAACCATCCGGTCGGTACAACAGCAGCTAAAAGAAAAAAGCGAATCACTGGGCCGACAGGTAAAATCGGTACAAACCCTGGAACTTGAACAGAAAGAGATCCGTTCGCGATATACCACGCTTAAGAAAATGCAGGAAAACTTCGAGTGGTATAAAGATGGTGTGCAGGCCATCATGAAAATGGCAACCCGTGATCCGATAGAAGATGCCGAAGACGGTGATAACGAGACCTTGGACGGAGTGCTGGGACTCATGGCCGATATAATCGAATCGTCGCCGACCTATTCCACTGCAATTGAATCCGTATTGGGAGAGTCCCTTCAATATGTACTGGTTGAAGACCAAACCGCAGGCGTGCGCTCCATCGATTATTTGCAGGCATCCGGAGCCGGGCGGTGTGGATTTATTCCTGTATCATCCATTCGAGAAGATGCAGATGGCACCGGCCATGAACTGGACGCGACCCGACTGTTACTGAATCATGTAACCGTCGATCCCAAACATGAGCGCATTGCACGGACGCTGCTCGGCAATGTGATCGTCGCAGAGGATATTGGGGAAGCGTTAGAGATTTGGAACCGGAACGGCTCCCGAAGAACCATTGTCACAAAAGCGGGGGAAATTATCTCCCATCAAGGGATGATGATCGGTGGCAGCAATGGAAACGGGTCGGGAATTCTGGCCAAGAAGATGGAACTCAAAGAATTGGTCAGCAAGACATCCGACCTGGAAAGCCGGCTGGAAAAAGACAGAAAGATTCAAGAAGAACTGGAAAAAACGGTGCGCCGTATTGAGACCCACTTGCAGAAATTATTTGAGAATAGGCATCAAACGGCTCAAAACGAAACGGAAGCGGAAAAAGAACTCTATCGCATAACCGAAGAGCTCAAACACGCCCGACGGCATCTCGACATCGTTCGGCTGGAAGGTGAACAGCTCCTGGGGGAAGAGAGCGATCTTGATGAGGAATTGGTGGAGTATAATCGAGCGATTTCTGAAATTGAAACAGAGGTCAAGACGGCCCAGGACCAGGTGGCGGCAATCTCGGGTGAGATCCAAAACGTTTCAGCAGAAATGGCAGCATACTCCCAGAAGGTCGTGGATGTTAAGCTCAAACTGACGAGCCTGAATGCACAATTGGAAAACAGCCGGACAAACTTAAGGCGATTATCTGAATTCAAAGATGATGGGGAGAGACGCCTTGAGGAATTATTAAAAGAGATTGAGCAGAAGAACCAGAAGTTAAATGACAGGAAACAGCGGACCGTGGAATACCAAAATGCGCTCTCGGGCCGTTATGAAGACATGAAGCAGCTCGAAGTCGTTATTGAAAACAATGACACAGAGTTTCAGACCATTGGAGAAAAACTCGAAGAAAATGACTCCATTATCAGCAGTATCAAAAGCAAGCGTGATGAAACCCTCGAAAAGATCAGACTCTTGGAACTGGAACAATCCCAGCGACAAATGAAACGGGACAATGTATTGGACCAAATTGGAAATCGATACCATACCCCGTTGATGCAGATGAAGACGGATTTGGCCTCGAAATTGGAGTCATTGAACAAGCCTGCTGACGAATTGGAAGCAGAAATAGAGCGACTCAAAACTCGACTCCTCAAAATGGAGGATGTTAATCTGGGTGCCATAAAAGAGTATGAAACGTTAAAGGAACGCCACGATTTCCTCGCAGAACAGCGGACAGATCTTGAAAAAGCCATTGAAGATCTTCAAAAAGTGATCCGGAAGATTAATCGAATCACCCGAACACGGTTTCTTGAAACATTTAATCTCGTCAATGAGAAACTCAATGAGGTGTTTCCACGTTTATTCGAAGGGGGATCCGCCCAGCTGGTACTCACCGAGCCAGACAATCCCCTTGAAACCGGTGTTGAATATATGATTCATCCACCGGGCAAGAAGCTGACACGAATGAGTCTGCTATCCGGGGGAGAAAAGGCGCTTTCAGCCATTGCGTTTATCTTTTCCATATTCCTGATTAAACCGACGACGTTTTGTTTAATGGATGAAATCGATGCCCCGTTGGACGATGTCAACATCTTCCGTTTCAATAGCCTGCTCCAAATCATCGGCGAGAAATCTCAGATTGTTATGATTACTCACAACAAGAGAACCATGGAGTTCGCTGACACCTTGTTCGGCGTTACCATGGAGAAGAAAGGCATTTCAAAAATCGTATCTGTCAATTTCAGACAGCCGGAATGAGTCTGTTATGGCCTGGAAGTTATTCAATGCCCCGCAGAAACCATTGGATCAAAATCAGCAGCCCGAGGGATTCTTTAAACGATTAAGGCAGGGTCTGTCCAAAACACGCAAGCAGTTTTCAGCCGGCCTTGAATCCATCTTTACGGGCAAAACCGCCATCGATGAGGATCTGCTGGAAGATCTCGAAGAACTGCTCATCACGTCTGATGTCGGAATACAGACCACCATGGACCTAATCGAGCGTGTTTCCCAGCAGGCCCATAAAATAACCGATTCGGATCAACTGAAGGAAGTCCTCAAACAGGAAACACTGCGCTTCTTCCATGAACCACCGCCGATTCCGGATATTGCGGCCAAACCCCATGTTATTATGGTGGTTGGCGTAAACGGAGTCGGAAAAACCACCACCATCGGAAAACTGGCGGCAAAATATGCCGCTTCCGGAAAAAAAGTATTAATCGCAGCTGCCGACACCTTCCGAGCTGCTGCTGTAGAGCAACTCGGAATTTGGGCCGAAAGGGCCGGGGCGGATATCGTCAAGCATAAAGAGAACGCAGATCCGGCTGCCGTTGCCTTTGATGCCATCGATGCCGCTGTGGCAAGAGATATCGATATTGTGCTGATCGATACGGCTGGAAGGATTCACACACGAGTGAATCTGATGGAAGAGTTGAAAAAGATCAAACGAACCGTTTCAAAACGGATGCCGGATGCGCCCCATGAAATACTGCTGGTTCTGGATGCAACCACCGGTCAAAACGCGCTCTCACAGGCCAATCTGTTTCATGATGCCCTGGAAATCACAGGCATTGCCTTGACGAAACTGGATGGAACAGCAAAGGGCGGCATCGTCGTGAGTATTACAAATGCGCTGAATATCCCGCTGGATTATGTTGGTGTGGGTGAAACCATCGAGGATCTGCAAGAATTCGATCCGAAGCAGTTCGTAAATGCATTGTTTTAGATAACGAAAAGCGCTTACCGATTCAGGTTTTCTGAATAGTGGGGTTCGTAAAGCTAAAGAAAGAGGCGGTTTAGAAAAAATTTAAAAAAAATATCCGCTACGATCACTTATTTTTGTTGACATGGAAAAAAGCATGCTGTATGGACCGTTTTTAAATCACCATTTTATGGACGTCAATTAAAAAAAGGGGGTGAAACAGTATGACAAAAGCAGAATTGGTGGAAAAGATGGCTAAGGATGCGGGTATTTCCAAGGTTGCCGCTACTGCGGCTTTGAAGTCCTTCATGGAAGGTGTAACCAAATCGCTCAAGAAAAAAGACGAAAAAGTCACCCTGGTCGGCTTCGGGACATTTTCCAAAGCCCGCCGCAAGGCCCGAAAAGGCCGCAATCCGCAAACTGGTGCGCCCATCAAAATTAAAGCAACCAATGTTGTAAAATTCCGACCCGGTAAAAAGCTGAAAGACTCGATCTAATCCAATTTTCGGGCGGTTTATGAAGTCTGCCAATCGATCACATAAACCGCCCTTTATCTAATAAGTAATATCGAAATCCTTAAACTCCCCTGTATACGATTCCCAATCGATCTCTAAATTGCTTACCACAGATAGGGAGGGGCCCTTTCCGCACCATTCGATGATCTGATTCACCTGTTTTTTATCACCCTCAAATACCGCCTCAACCGTTCCGTCAAACCGGTTCCTGACCCAGCCCGACACACCGATGCCTTTAGCGGCACGCTGGGTTTCCAGCCGGTAACAGACACCTTGGACCCTTCCTGAAATGATAACATGGGCGCGGGCTTTATTCTCCATGCTTCCCTCCTTTGAGTAGTAGGCTCATATCGATTTCATGGATGATCCGAACCCCAAGCGCTTTTGCTCGATCGACCTTCGAACCCGGAGATTTTCCTACTACTAGATAATCGGTATTCCGGCCGACAGAACCGCTGACCCTTCCCCCGAGGGCCTCAATGCTATCTTTGGCCTGCCCGCGTGTCATGTGTTCAAGGGTACCGGTCAACACAAACACTTGCCCCTCAAGAAAACCCGGGGCTTTCTCTTTTTCATATTGTATATGCACACCGGCTGCCAGCATTTGACGAACGATCCTTATGTTTTGATCCTGTCTAAAGAATCGAACGATGCTCTCGGCAACGATCGGTCCGATGCCCTCCACGATTTCAAGATCGTCTCGAGATGCAGTCATCACCTCCTCCAAGGTTTGGAAGCGGGATGCTAAAATGGCGGCGACATGCTCCCCTACATGTCGAATTCCTAGGGCATAAAGAAATCGGGCAAAGGAAACCGTTTTGCTCTTTTCTATGGATTCCATAAGATTGCCGGTCGATTTGTCTCCCATTCTTTCGAGACCGGCAATGGATTCCGATTTCAGTTCAAAGATATCGGCATAAGATGAAAGCAGGTCTTTTTCTACGAGTTGATCGACCAGTTTGTCGCCCAACCCGTCTATATCAAAGGCTCCCTTTGATGCAAAATGTTTGATCCGTTCCTTTATCCGAGCGGAACAGCTGGTATTGACGCAACGGATTGCGGCTTCACCTTCCATCCGAATCGTTTGAGAGCCGCAGACCGGGCAATTTCCGGGCATTTTAAAAATCCGCTCTTCACCCGTTCGTTTGGTTGAAATGACTTTAACCACCTCGGGGATGACATCTCCTGCCCGCTGGATCAGGACCGTATCGCCGATTCGGATATCTTTTTTTTCGATTTCAGCTTCATTGTGAAGCGT
This sequence comes from Deltaproteobacteria bacterium, assembly GCA_013349495.1. Taxonomy (GTDB): domain Bacteria; phylum Desulfobacterota; class Desulfobacteria; order Desulfobacterales; family SURF-15; genus DUZK01. The sequence continues at coordinate 2,843 of DUZK01000167.1, read as the reverse complement.
CGCGCGGCTCACCACCACACCTCCCACATTAACCGGTTTCAGATGCGCCACAGGGGTAAGTGTTCCGGTTCGGCCGACTTGCACCTCAATGCTCTGAATCTGGGTGGTCTCCTGTTCGGCTTTAAACTTATAGGCGATGGCCCACCGCGGACTGCGGCTTTTCGCACCCAGCGTTTTCTGAAATTCAATGGAATCGACCTTCATTACCACCCCGTCGATATCATAGGGCAACTGATGTCGCATTTCATTCAATTCTTGGTAATAGTCAATTGCATCTTGGATGTCGATTCTGTATCGAATCAGCGGATTGACTCTGAAACCGTATGATTTCAAATTGCACAGTAGGTCCCATTGTGAATTAAATACAATATCCGTAACAATTCCTATCCCGTAGACAAAAATATCCAAAGGACGATTTGCAGTAATTCTAGAATCGAGCTGTCGTAATGATCCGGCAGCTGCATTTCTCGGATTTGCAAAAGGCGGCTGGTTTTCGGAAAGGCGCATATCATTTAAGCGTTTAAAATTCTCCTTTTCCATGAACACCTCGCCCCTTACCTCAAAAAGCGCGGGTACGGGGTTTTGGGATTCCTCCCGAAGAACCAAGGGAACGGAGGATATGGTTTTCACATTGGCGGTGATGACCTCACCGGTAGAACCATCCCCGCGAGTCGAAGCGGTGATCAGCCTTCCGTCTTCATAAACGAGCTCCACGGCAATACCGTCCAGTTTCGGTTCTGCGGTATATAAAACCTCATCTTCGGAACCTAAGAATCGTTTAACCCTAACATCAAAATCCGTTATGTCTTTGTCCATAAACCCGTTGTCCAGGCTCAACATGGGCACCGAATGGGCAAAGGCATCGAATTTTGACAAAGGCGGGGCACCGATCCGAACCGTCGGAGAATTCAGATCTTCCAATTCCGGATAAACCGCCTCCAGGCGTTGCAGCTCTTTCATCATCCGGTCGTATTCGGCATCGGATACTTCAGGATCATCCAAAACGTGATATCGATAATTGTGTCGATGAAGCTCCCGCCTCAGTTTTTCCACCTTGTCTATGATGCTCGGATCTACCGGCTTTTGCATATCTCACCAATAATATCGATGACGGCCATCCGGCCTTTCTTGAAAGCGTCCGTTTTGAACCCTGGTTTCCACCTCAGAGTAGACAGCTCGTCTGAGACAACCAGAATGCCGGCCATGTCCACACCGTATGACTTTCCCACGGTAAAAAGCGCAGAGAGTTCCATCTCGACGGCAAGAACGCCCCGATTCCTATAGCCCGCCACTTTTCCCGGCGTTTCACGAAATACGGCATCAGTAGTCCAGATAAGCCCGTGCCGGCAGTCAACCTTCATCCATTTCGCAGTCAGCTTCAAATTCTCAACCAGCGCAGAGGACGGTTCGGTGAAATCGTCCTTTACCGATCGATAATGCCTGGATGTTCCTTCATCAATGAGGCAGCCGGATGGTATGATGATGTCCCCGATCTTTACCTCGGGGGAAACGGCACCGCACGATCCGAGATAAATAATCTGTGTAGCCCCGAAACTGATCAGTGTTTCAAGAATGATAACCGCATAAGGCGCTCCGATGATGGGCCCTGTCAATGAAAGGAGGGTTTCGCCTTCTGCCTTCCCTTTGAAATAGATTCGGCTGTTGAAAAGATTTCGATAACGATTGCCCTCAATCTGAAATTTGTCGCAAAGCAACCGAAGGTCTCTACGGCTGCTGACCATTATGGACAATGGGCCGGGATCCATCCGATCCAATCCGTACCCCGGCTTTACGATAGGCTCGTTGTCATTATTGTGGGGCGTCTCTTTTTCGTTCGTCTTTGAGGACACGATGCTTATATCTTGTATGATATTTTCAATTCGGCTGTTAAAGGTAGGAATCGGGATTCATCGCAGTTGCCAATCAAAATCAGCCGATTTTGCCGAAACCTTTATTGCGGCTTTGCGAATTTGGAAAGCTCGTCTTTTACTTCATCGATGATATCATAGACCCACATCAGATCTTCCATGGTCAGCCGGCCGGCTTTTCGCTGAACTTCGCTACCGTCTTTCTTGGTGAACGCTCGGGGACCGATCTGGACTTTCGCTTCGCCCTCATTGTATTGATTAATGGTGATGAGAAGCCCGGTCTCTTCACATTTCCACTTCTTTAATATTTTATCTTTATCAGGATCAAACGGCATATATTCCTCCCATTAAAGTTTGAAGTGCCTAAAGTGAACTGAAGTGCCTAAAATTAAGGATAACAATTTTGCCAGTAAAATGACTTTTATTTTTCTACGGGTTTCAAGCGTTTTTGTGAACGCTTTATTGTCTATTACGGATATAGATCGCGCTGAAAGCGCATTCATAAATTTTAGCTCACTTTAGGCACTTCCAATTTATAATTTTAGATTCTCAGCTTATGCTATATAGATGTCCTTATATTAATACATCATCGAATTTACGTTTTCGGGCACCTATGTGGATATCTTCGAAAAATCGGCAATCCTTTCGAATAGATTTGAAATTTGATTTAGCAAAGCCAGACGATTCTTTCGAAGTTGAATCTCATCCGTCAATACCATAACCCCATCAAAAAAGTCATCCACAAAACGACGCAGGGAGGCGATTTCCAAAAGGGCCCGGCCATGCCGTTCGGAGTTTAAAAGCTCCGACACCCGATCTCGAACTCGGATGTAGGCTTCATGCAGCCGGGATTCGCTCTGATCCTGGAATAGAGACGGGTCCAGAACGAATTCCGGGTCCAGGGCATCGTTCTGTCTGGCCTGTTTGATGATATTCACCACCCGTTTAAAAGCAATGGCCAACGGTTCAAAATCC
>DUZK01000166.1 GCA_013349495.1 Deltaproteobacteria bacterium | reverse complement strand
GATACGATTCGGTAATGAGCTGCGATCAAGGGGATTTGCAGATCTCCGGAGGCGATTGTTTTTCCTCAAACTCAATAAAAAGCTGCTCTTTTCTTCCATCGATTTCCGGCCAATTGTCTTCCCACTCCCTTATGCTGCACCAATCCCCTTGATCGGTGGGTATGGTACAACTGATAAAGGGCATCATTGGATCACCGGCGACGGATTTATAGTTGAGCATCATGGCACCCGATTTGGGAAACTCGTCAAACTCTAATAATTGAACCATGAATATTTTACAGACGCCCTCAAAAAACTGGCGGGTTTGCCGAAAAGAAACGATCCGATCTCGAAACATGTTGATGGCATCATCCGGGCCTTCCGCTTCAACCATCAGGCTGAATTCTCCGTGCCTTCGATCTTCTTCCAGTATCTGCTCTTGACTGGTCATGTGTGTGAAAAACCCAATATATTTCATTAAAACCTCCTCCGAATTCAAGGATTTCAATATCCATAACGATACCTCGTTAAATCATGGATTTCAAGTCTGTATGTGGCAAATATCCCTGACCCTGTGCCGAAGATTGAAGTGAGTCCCGAAGCCCAGTTTGTTGGTATCCGGTTGAGGATTTCCACAGTACCTGGTAAAAACCCTAAAGTTTTAATCTGTTTTGTAACCGGAATTTATTAATAGGGAACCGATGACGACGATTCCTAAGGTACCGCCATTTATCATTAATCTGCTTTCGGTCTATTCCGCCAACGCAATTAACGGCGTCTTGGGTATTGTCGCTGTTCCCCTGGTTGTCGCTGCGCTCGGAAATGAAGGATATGGAATATATTCGATCTATATCATTTTGGCGTCATACGTATCATTAATCGATTGCGGCGTTACAAAACACCTCATTCGCCTGATGTCATCAGCTTCGGATAAGGATAAGCAGACAAAATATCTGCAAATGGCCTTCGGATGGTATATTGTCCTGTCCTTGATTCTGATCTGCATGCTCCCGATTTTTAACTATGTCGTTATCGACCGGTTGTTTCCGGTGCCGGGTCAATTCAAATCTGCAGTTCACTGGATCGTGATACTGTCTGTGGCGGAATACGTATTGGCCATTCCGATTATGCTGGCACAGGCGTATACGATGTCAAACCATGAGTTTAAGCGATATTCCAACTTCATCATAACGACCGGTTTTTTCAGATACGGTCTCATGTTCCTTGGTGCATGGATATTCATGAATCCGGCTATCGTGGTTCTATTTCTGGTATCCAGGCGGATTTTCGAGCTTATTTTTATGCGCCTGATCCTTCTGAAACCTCCGAAATCCGCTTGGCGGCCTAAGATCAATGTCTCTGAATTCATGAATATTCTGACAAATTCATCCGTTATGTCATTGGCTCAGTTTTTACAGATATCCGTTTTATCGTTCGGGGCGATTCTTGTGAATCGACATTTCGGTGTGGCCGTATTGGGCAACTATCGAGCCGCCTTCGACCTGGCAAGCAGGATCTGGTTTTTTTCAAACAGCATTGGAGTGATTGTATTTCCGAAGTTTTCACAGCTGTTGTCGATTCGAAATGAGCGCGAATCCTTATATAAAAAAATGAGCTTGTGGATTGAAAAAAGCTGGGCCGGATACCTGCTCATCAGCCTGTTGGCCATCATTTGCGCGTCATGGCTGTTGCCCTTAATCAAACTTGGAAACCCGCAGATCGTAAGTTTTTTTAAACTGCTGATTGTCGGGTTATGCCTGAATGCGCATACCAATATTTCATATGAGTACCTCCTGGCAGACAGCCGGTATGGTACGGTTGCACTCTTATCTCTGGCAGTATTAATCATTCTGAGCCTAAGCTATTTCCCACTGGTTGAAATAGCGGGTCCGTATGCCATCGGGTGGGCATGGATTGTCAGTCAGTCTGTTTACGCATTTGCCGCAGACGAGCTGGTCCTGCGCAACGATTCCGCAGCAAGTAGCCGAACCAAACAGCTTTTTCTAAAAGTTTTAGTATTCTTCATGACATTTCTTTGCCTGTTTCCAGGACTCGGCCTGTGGCCGATCAACATATATTATCTTGCCCCGTTGGCGCTTATTGTCGGGGGATTCATTTTGCTGAGAGATATCAGGGAGCTCAGATTGTTTTTCAACTGATTGAAGCATCCATTTTGCTTCCTGTAATGCACGATCAGAGTATCACCGAGGTAAAATGACAAATAAGAATAATAGTACTGCGGTTAAGGATACCCAAAAAATATGGGCTCATTTTCAGAAAAGCTATCCCGATACCTTTGAAGGCGCACGGCCTCGACTCGGTTATATTCTGAAAGAAATTTCGCGAAAAAAGGAGATCCCTGTTCCACGTGTTTTAAATATCGGCGCCGGAAACGGTTTTTTTGAAGAATCCTCCAAACATGCGGGTTGGGATATTTACTCCCTCGACCCGGATGCAGATACCAGCAAGAATCTTTCGGATAGGGGCGTAAAGGCATATCAAGGCAATGTCGCAGCGATGCCTTTCGATGACGACAGCTTCGATTTTGTTGTTGCTTCCGAGGTGCTGGAACACCTGAACGACCATCAGCTTGACAGAGGAAAGAAAGAGGTCTGTCGGGTGTTGAAGAACCGCGGTTATTTTATCGGAACGGTTCCCTATTGTGAAGATTTAAGTCTAAGCCTTGTTGTTTGCCCGAAATGTGAAGAAAATTTCCATCGCTGGGGGCATGAGCAGTCATTTGATTTAGGGAAGATAGAGAATATATTATCTCCGCTATTTTCTGATGTTCAAGTGAAAAGAAGAGCGTTTGTCCAATTTAAGGGGCAAGGGGTTTGGGGGTTATTCGAAGGCATGGTTCGTATGATTCTGGCCCGATACGGCGCCAGGATTTCTTCCACGAATATATATTTTATTGCACGGGCATAAGCATCGTTTATTCTTCTTCCATCTGTTTTACCGCTCCGGCCTCCTCTAAACCTGCGATCTGTTCTCGGGAATAACCGAGTTCCAATAGAACCTCCTCTGTATGCTCTCCTCTTCCGGGAGGATGACGGCGAATACTGGATGGGCCTTCCGACATTTTGATCGGGCATGCGGGTGCCCGGAAATTTTCAATTTTGGGATGGGGGATATCGGTTATCATCTCCCGGTACGCAACCTGGTGATCGTTTAGAACATCCGCGATGCTGTTTACCGGTGAAGTGGGGATGCCTGCACCTTCAAAAAGATCCGTCCATTCCTGGGTGGTTTTCGTTTGAAAGAATTCATCCAGGATCGGTATGAGTTCATCCCGATGGGCCACCCGGTCCGGGTTGGTTTTAAACCGCGGGTCCTCTGCCAGATCTTTTCTGCCTGTGACGTCACAAAATTTGTTCCACAGGCCGTCGTTTGCAGCGCCGAGCATTACGCGGCCGTCCTTGGACGGAAACATTTGATAGGGGGCAAGCGCCGGATGGCCCTGACCCATAAGCCCGGGAATATTGCCGGTACCCAGGTAATTCACAACATGATAGCTCGATGCCGATACCATCCCCTCAAGTAGCGACGCCTCAACATATTGGCCCTGGCCGGTCTTCTCTCTCTGGTAGAGTGCGGTCATGATCCCCGCGTACGCCACCCATCCGCAGACAATATCCACCAGGGAAAATCCGATTCTCACCGGGGTTCTTCCGGTTTCGCCGGTGGTGCTCATGAGGCCGCTGTACGCCTGGACCATCAGATCATATCCGCCCTTCTTGTTCAAGGGGCCGGTTCGACCGAAACCGCTTATGGAGCAATACACCACAGAAGGATTCAAGGCTTTTACATCCTCGTAACCGAGACCCAATTTTTCGATGGTTCCGGTCCGGAAAGACTCGATCACAACATCTGCTTTTTTCGCCAATTTTTTAACGACTTCCGCACCCTTCGGATCCTTGAGATTGACCCCGATACTCCTTTTGTTTCGATTGACGGAAAGGAAAAAACAGGACAGATCATCCCAAAAAGGCGACCATGTGCGCGTTTCATCTCCCCGTGCGGGCTCCTCCACTTTGATGACGTCAGCCCCCATGTCCCCCAGGTTCATGGTGCAAAACGGTCCGGCCAGTGTTTTCGATAGGTCCAGGACGAAAAGTCCTTCAAGGGGTCCGGTCATGGTTACCTCCTCCGTAAAGCCTTAAAAATCACCAATTCAATTAGTGGATCGCAATTCGGCTGTCAACAGATTTAAAAGGCAACTTACGGATCTTACCGGAACTTTACTGCGTATCCGTTGGTTATATTTCAAGCTGGATTACATTAATTCTACTTTGTCACATTTGACAAAAGGTTAGGTTTCAGGTGTCGGGTGTCAGGTTTCAGAAAGGAAAAACATATGGACTGACACCTGAACACTGACACCTGAAACCAAAAACACGTAAAAAAACGGCATAGAAATTCAATAATCCATGGAGCACCAGTCCTCAATCTCACAAAGTGACAAAGTAGAATTAAAGATCGGTTTCAAAGGGATAATGTTTTTCGTGCTGCAATCGGGACCGCAAAGGAGGGTGGAGACTTTTTTCAAAAGAGATGATACGTTACCTGCGCTCAAACGGCTCCGGCAGGAACACTATTGGGAGCAGACCGGCATTGACCGTGGAATTGACATGAATAACCAGAATCTATTATCGACATGGCGGAACTATCCGGACTTTCGGCTGCTCTGGATTTCTTCCCTGAGCACCTACATCGGACGCTGGATGGAAACGGCGGTCGGCGCCTGGCTTGTCTTGCAGTTGACCGATTCCGCCTTTCTGGTGGGAGTGCTGGGTGCGTGCCGCTTTGCGCCCATGCTTTTGGGCCCTTTCTGCGGGGCCATTTCCGACCGATATCACAGACGGCAAATCCTCCTCGCCGTCCAAGGGATGTATGGCACGGCCTCTTTTTTTGTCGTTGTCCTGTTTCTAACTGCCTATCTTGAATCATGGCACCTGTTCGCTTACGTGCTGATCGGCGGTATCTGCCATACACTTGATTTTTCAACCCGGTATGCCGCGGCAGCCGATATCGTTGAGCGCAGGCACCTGACCGCCGCCATTTCCCTGCTGGTCCTTGCAATGGGAAGCACCAGTATTTTCGGTCCCTTGCTGGGTGGAAACCTCCTGGAGTTCATCAAGCCGAGTGGCTGTTTTATCATGATATTCGGTTTTTTTGCGGTTTCGGCCGGCTTGCTGTTCGTCATGAAAATCAGAGAACCGGGCAAATCCGGCATCCGGAATTCCATGCACAAAGATCTCATGGATGGATTGCGGTACGTCAAATCGGATCCGGTGCTCTTTTCGCTGGTATGTATTGCAGCGATGGTCAATCTGTTTGTATTTCCATTCTGGTTTGCGTTGCTTCCCGTATTTGCACGGGATATTCTGCATACAACCGCCGGTGGCTACGGCCAGTTGATGGCTTCAATCGGCCTGGGCGCTGCCCTGGGTTCTCTTCTGGCAGGGTCTCTTCCGGAATCGGTCAATAAGGGAAAACTCCTTATCGCCAATACAATTGCCTGGCCCGGATTTCTAATTATTTTTTCAATCTCCCGGCTGTTTCCCGTATCGGCGGCGTTGCTTGTTTTGGCCGGCGCAAGTCAGGGGATGGCAATGGCGCTGATTCAGTCGATGATGCTGATGCGAGCCTCGGAGGAGATGCGGGGGAGGGTGATCGGCGCCCGGGCATTCGCTGTCGCAACTCTGCCATTGGGCAACCTCATCGCCGGTGCCGGTGCCGACCTGCTGGGGGCCTCCGTCATGCTGATAATCATTTCATCGGCAGCGATCATGATGACCGTTTTTCTGGCGACCCGGTCCCCGGAACTGCTCAAGGGAAGTGAAACGGGTAATTAGCAAGTGTTCGCTTTTAGCAGATGCTTTTAATGCGGAAACCCGCTAATCAACAATGCCCTTCCAACCCAAATGTCTCGATGCTTTGTTTGCCGACACATAAGGAACGAAAGCAACACCCTCTTTGATCACAGAAACCGTTGGCCGTGCCGAAACAGTCAAAATTTCCTTCAGCCAGTTGAATTTCCCGGATCAAACCGGCCTTTGATTTGCGAACGGGATTTATTCCGTGCTCGCGGGCCATGACCTTCACCTCATTCATCTTCATCTTTCCGCTTCCTTTCTCCATGCAGCATCATGATCTCTGAGTCCCCGGCGAAAAACAGATGCCCGGGAAACAAATCCGTCACCACGGGTTATAATATTTGGCTCCCACACCGTAGCATGCTCTGTTAAAGTCTTTAATCTCCTTACACCATTTCACATTGGCAACGGAAACCGATCGGTACCCTTCTCGTAGGGCGCAATCCATATCCGGCTGAGGGGTTCTGTCCCGCCGGATAAACACATCCGTTCCCGGTTTGAGGGAAAAATCCAGTTCGATATAGACACCATCCTTGCTGTAATTAAGGGATCGTGCCGGATGATAGGTTTCCGTGTTAAAGTAGGCTACCGTTACAGAGGACTTATCACGGTGGCGCTCGGAACTTCTTTTTTCAAGAAATGGATCCATTCCTTACTCCTTATATTTCAAAAGCAAAACATGGGGTCGAACCGAGCCTGGGTACCATTCCCTTGTTTATTATTAGCAATTGTCATTCCAATAATATCGAATATGGAGAGGAAAGGGGGCGTTTTTGTTATTATTGTAAATGATATCAACGGGTTTTGAGAAATGAATTAAGAATTTGAACTCCTCTCTAAAGGAAAATGCGCAGCTTTTTTGTCAGATATTTGACGATTCAGGGTCGGAAAGGGGAAGTTTTCGTCAAAATTTCAACAGGTTATGAGGACCGAGGTGTTTGATCATCTGTCCGAATGCCTCCTTTTCACTACCCCTGTTATATTTGAAGAAAACCGAAAAAATTAACCGATATTGCTTAATTCTTGCATTTGCTTATGCGATCGAATATTTCGATCAAAACCGGCCTTAAGAAGCGGTGGATAATACAGCAGCATAAATCAAAAAGGAGATCCCCCAATGACGAATCCCAGCAATCAGAACAGCCACCTGCATGAACGGCTTCACGCATTGGCACAAAACCTGTGGTGGGCGTGGCATCCCGAGGTCATTCGGATTTTCACCGATCTCGACCCCCACCTGTGGCGTGAGGCGGACCACAACCCCATCGCGTTTCTAAACAGCATGCCCCCCGAGCAGATTGAACTTCGCGCCTCTGAGTTGGTACTCCACAGCCGGATCAATTATGCGTTCCGGCGGCTCAATGAATATTTGGGAAAAGAACATACCTGGGGAAGCATCCACTGCGGCAACCTCTGGAGTCGACCGGTGGTGTATCTGTCTGCGGAATTCGGTCTACATGAATCGCTTCCCATCTATTCCGGCGGTTTGGGAATCCTGGCCGGGGACCACCTTAAAAGCGCATCCGATCTCGACATTCCATTGATGGGTATCGGACTGCTTTACAATCAAGGCTATTTTAGTCAACGCATTTCCAAAGAGGGGTGGCAGGGGGAGGAATACGTCGATCTGAACATCCATCAACTCCCGCTGGAGCCGCTTCTCGACGGCAACGGGAACCCGCAGATTGTCCGGGTGGATATCCGTGAGGGATTTCTGCTGGCCCGCATCTGGAAGCTTCAGGTCGGTCGCATCCGCCTGCTTCTGCTGGATTCAAATGTAGATGGAAATTCGGAAGAGGATCGGCAACTGACCTCCCGGCTATACGGCGGAAACGACCGTACCCGGATTCGTCAGGAGCTGTTGCTCGGTATCGGCGGCGCCCGCATCCTTCAGATGCTGAACATCATTCCCGGGGTTCTTCATTTAAACGAGGGGCACAGCGCTTTTGCCATACTTGAAGAAGTTCGAAGAATCATGCAAGACGACGGCATTCCCTTCGATAGAGCCCGGCGCCGCGTATCTTTATATACGGTGTTTACAACCCATACACCGGTGGCGGCCGGCCACGATCGGTTTTCACCCGACCTGACCGAAGAACATCTCGGTGTTTTCAGGGAAACCCTGGGCCTATCCCATGACGACTTCATGGCCTTGGGTCGGGTACATCCGGAAGACAAAGGCGAACCTTTCTGTATGACGGTTCTTGCCCTAAAAAATTCGCGCCGGGCCAATGCCGTGTCCGCCATTCACTCGGATATCAGCCGGCGGATGTGGCACGCACTGTGGCCCAACCGTCCCGAAGCCGAAGTCGCCATCGGGCACATCACAAACGGCGTACACGTTCTGTCATGGCTTGCCCCTCAAATGCATAAGCTCTTTGAGACACGCCTGGCACACAACTGGCCGATCCGAATGACACATCAGGATATCTGGGAAAACATTGCAGCAATCGACAACGGTGAGCTGTGGGAGGTTCACCAGATTCTCAACACAAGACTGATCAACTTCGTTCGTCGTCGATTAGCGGCCCGGGCCGAACGGCTCGGAGACCAGGACACCATCCAGCAGGCCGAATCCATTCTCGATCCGGATATACTGACCATCGGGTCTGCAAGGAGGCTCGCGACCTACAAACGCGGTGATTTGATACTGTCTCAACCGGATCGACTACTGAAGATGATAGCCGACCCGGATCGCCCCATCCAGATCATTTTTGCCGGAAAGGCCCATCCTCAAGACAACGAGGGGAAAAAGATTCTTCAGAGCATCATTGAACACACTAAAAATCCGGCCGTTAAAAGACGGATTGTCTTTGTCGAGGACTACGACTATAACGTGGCCCGCCATCTGGTTCAGGGAGTAGACGTTTGGCTCAACACCCCCCGGAGGCCTCTGGAAGCCTGCGGCACCAGCGGACAGAAAGTGGTCCTGAACGGGGGCTTAAATCTCTCCGTGCTGGATGGATGGTGGAATGAAGCCTATAACGGAAGAAACGGTTTCGCCATCGGTCGCGGCGGAATGCACAACGATCCCAACGTTCAACTCCAGCGGGACGCTGAATATCTCTACGACACTTTAGAGAAAGAGGTTATCCCCCTGTACTATGACCGGGATGCCGACGGCATTCCTCATCAATGGGTGAAGCGGGTGAAGAACTCCATGATCAGTCTCGGGTGGCTATTTAATGCCGATCGAATGGTGAGAGATTATGCGCTGCGGTTGTATCTGCCGGCCGCAGCCGCCAACTCGGCAGAGACTGTCTAACAAAATAAAAGGGCATTCCCTCGCAGTTCGATGGAATGCCCTTCTAAAATTCACTCCCTTCATCACAATGCGCAATGGCCACGGAAAATTCAACACATAAATGGTGTTGACAAACAATGCCACGATGTGGCACACAATCCTTTGTATTTCTATTCCCGTTCAGTTCAACATCCATTTTCGGTGTCACTGGAGACGCCGTCAGCCATGATAAAGGAAAAAGCATATGGAAGAAAACTATAAATTCGAAACACTGGCACTTCATGCAGGCGCAACTATCGATGAAACAGGGGCTCGGGGAATCCCGATTCACCGAACGAGCTCTTATATTTTTAAGAATACCAAGCACGCTGCCGATCTTTTCGGGTTGAAGGAACTGGGGAACATCTATACCCGCTTGATGAATCCGACCCATGATGTGCTCGAACAACGGATGGCAGCTCTTGAAGGCGGGGCTGCCGCACTGGCGCTGGCCTCCGGCACTTCGGCTGTTTTCTATTCGGTTATCAATGTGTGCGGCATGGGAGATGAGGTGGTTTCCGCCAATAATCT
>DUZK01000165.1 GCA_013349495.1 Deltaproteobacteria bacterium | reverse complement strand
TTACGGGCGCCATTCGAGGAACGTTTACTGGAGAAGGCGATTCCGAGAAAAACGCATTGGTCTTACATAAAATGGTTGCGATATTATCTGGATTTTTGTGAGAAATACGATTTTCCTGATGCATATAGTGAACAAAGGGACGGGGTTGCTTAAATGCATTATTTTTTGAGTTGCATAAGTTATTAAACACAGCCAACGGGGATGGGTATCTTTCTGACAGAAAATGGATTTGTAACGGTTTTGGAGTACCCCGCTCAAATCGGTGCCCTCGTTGAAAACTACTGACTCCATGCCATCCATATCATAGCCTGGACCAAAGAGCGGATGACATATATTCCGGCAAATGATTCTTCGGATGGTGCAAAGGTCCTTTATGAATCAAAGGACGGGAAGACATCAAAAACCTTCGTTGCCCTCGATTGGTTGGCTCAGCTTGCCACCCACATTCCCAATCGTGGCGAGCAGGCAGACTTCGCCATAGTTGCCTACCCGGCCTTCGCAGCCTCTACGGCGGAGTAGGCTGGCTACGACGGCTGAAATGGTCCGTTATGGAGCCTGTCCGCCTTTGGCGGAGATTCTACTCAAATAAGTCACGTGGATTACGAAAAAAAGCCGGCACCGATGATGAAGTTCCGGCGCTGATCGAATCTGAGGTTTCGCCCAAGGAATTCCGGAAAAATTGGGCTCGGTTAATACAAAAAATTTACAACGTTGATCCGTTATTATGTCCTAAGTGTTCGGGAATTATGAGAATAATTTCATTCATCGAGGAAGAGCAACTCGTGAAAAAGATCCTCAAACACCTGAGCTTGCCTGCCTGTGCGTTGCACGCAGACAGGTGGGATGTCAAGCGCAAGCCGGCTCCGAGAGCTAACGGCCCGCCAACTGAAACCTTTATCAACTATGATGAATCCTCATCGCCCAGCGCGGATGATTACCTGATCGATGCTGATTATCCGATTGAAACCTACCTTTAAAAAAATTTAGCCGAAGCCGATACACAATTCACCATTTTCGATTTATCCGCTTTGAAAAAGCAATGTCTTATCTATTCTCGGGGGGTTAGGTAACTCTTAATCTCTTTCCTAGACCATTTTAATTGATTTGCAACTGCCATAGCTTGAATGGCATCGGCGTTTTTCAAGATGGTCTCAATGGACTTCCCATCAACTTGTTGGGCATATACTGGAATCAACAAGATTATCAATAGTATGAGGATAAAAGGTCTTATATAAAATTTCATTTACTCCCTCCTTCTTTGAAGGCGTCTCAGAAAAAGTAGGCATATTTACCAAATAAGCTTCAAACAGATATCGCTATGATCAGAGGCCACGGTTTTTTCAATATATCGATACGACACCTTAACTCAGAACTATCTATCGTCCTGTTTGCCAAAATTTATCTAAATTTTCGAGCTACCTGCATCATTTGCGCTCATTTAGATCATGATCCCTACAGACTTTCATCACATGACGCTTCATGCCCGAGTCAATGCAGCCTGATGATTCGATAAAGTCTCGTATTCGCATCATCCCCGATTCGCCCCGGAGAACACATTCGTCGATTCGATGCAGCCTTTCCAGTTCATGGGATAGCTTCATTCGCTGCTAAAGAAGATAGTTAAACTGCGCATCACAGACGGATAGGTCCGGTCATTTGCTTCGCTGCGGGCATCTTCTTTTTGCATCATGGGATGCCCTCTGAACCTAACCGCCCCCAACCGGGGGAAAGACAATGATTCGATCACCGTCTTTTAGATGATCTTCCAGCTTCCCCTGTTTTTCATTCAGCAGGATGACCTTGGGCATATCCAGCGGAATACCCAGTTCCATCATTACGTCTTTGACGGTGGCATCATTTTTCAAATCGATAATCTGCGTATCCCCGGCAATATCCGGATTCGGCAGATACGGTTTCAATTGAGTCAACAGTCGAATTTCGATTCGCATGATTTAATTTTCACCACCCGCTTATCCGTCGGTGGGCTTTGCTTGAGGTCCGTTTTCCTGTTGAAGAAACTTACCACGGAGACACTGAGAACACAGAGGGGATTTATCTTTTTGCCCATCGGGAGACCCGCCGTCGCCTAAAGGCTATGGCGAGGCAAGCGGCGATGGGCAAACAACCTGCACCTTTGGCTAAAATGCCAGTCGCTTTATCCCTTCTTTTAGAACAGGCACGTTGAAATTTATCAAGAGTCCGATTTTGATTCCCGTTAACTTCAAATAGGTTAACAGTTGCGCCTCGTGTATGGGTTTGAGTTCATCGCAGGCTTTCAATTCGATGATAACTCTATTTTCTACAATAATGTCCAACCTGTATCCACAGTCAAGATCCACGCCCTTATAATGGATAGGCAACGCTTTCTGTCGATCAAATGCAATATTTCTCAATAAAAGTTCCCTGCATAAACATTCTTCATAGGTAGACTCCAGCAATCCCGGCCCCAAGGTTTTATGAACTTCTATTGCTGATCCAATAACTTCTCCGGTTAGTTTATTGATGTATTCCTTTTCGCCCATCGAATTCCCCACCCGCAAGGGCTGAGAGCTTTTCCCGGCCGTCGTCTCCCGGCCGGGAAAAAAATACCCCTCTCCGTGCCCTCCGTGCCTTGTGGTGAAAGAATATATACCATACACTTAGCTTGAGGAACAAAGAACACTGAGGATTTGTTGTTTAGAAATTGAAAAGCTGCTGAAGTTCCTCCTGCGGCACGTCGAACACCGCATCCGTCGGCGGCAGCGGTTCCTTGCGCATCCAGTCGGGAAGCCCGTCGGCCTCAGGCCCGATGCCCGCCTTAATATTGAATGCCCGTTCCTGTCGAAGCATCTCTTTTCCGAGTTCTTCAAAATCGGCCGCTGCCCATTCCACACCGTACAAGGCGGCGATCATGGGGGCAATGAGTTCCGGCTGCCCGTCGATAAAGGTAAACATGCAGAGACCGGTGGCATCCATGGCGGCCGTTGCGATCTGCTGTTTTCGCGACCGCTCCACCTGCCCGACCGGAGACAGGGGGTCGTCTTCCACGACACCGGCGGTATGATCGGCGCCCTGGGGACTGGTGGCGTACGTCACGGCCCAGCCCTTGAGAGACCGGGCGGAATGCGCCGGAATCCCCTGCCCCTTTACGGCCGGAATCCGATCGATACCGAACATATGGGCGGTTCCGGTAACCCCGCTGCCGAGGATTCTTCCCATGGGCGTTCCCTTCCCCATCTCCTCGATATAGGCTTCGGCTTTGGCGGCATCTCCGAATTCGAAGATCCCTGCGTCATTTAAAATACCGATGGCGCATCCGGTCTCGATGGTATCGAGCCCCAGCTCATCGCATTGTCGATCCATCCGTGCCACCGCGTCAAGGTCATCGATTCCCAAATTGGCTCCCAGCATGGCCACGGTCTCGTATTCCAGCGCCGATGTGACATGGTTTCCGTCGGCGTCATGAAAAATGGGGGAGCATTTTACGAGACAGC
This sequence comes from Deltaproteobacteria bacterium, assembly GCA_013349495.1. Taxonomy (GTDB): domain Bacteria; phylum Desulfobacterota; class Desulfobacteria; order Desulfobacterales; family SURF-15; genus DUZK01. Next base: position 6,257 of record DUZK01000165.1, on the reverse strand, counting down.
CCGGCATGCAGGAGTTTCCCATGGAGCCGCCCCTGGCGTTGTTCAGCTCGATCATGGTGTTGGAACAGAGGCCTTTTCTTTTTTCAAACGCCCCATGCCGATGGTTGTAGCTGGGAAGGCTACCGCGATCTCCATCGGCATCGATACAGACATTGGTACCCAATGTGTGCATGATTTCGGTTAACGGTCCATTTTGAATCGCTTCTGCGGCTTTCTTTGCTGCTGCTTTAAATGCTTCTCCATCAACGGCCTTGCGCACCGAAGTGCCGTTGCTGTCAATAACAATGGCCTTGAGTCCCTTGGCGCCCATCATTGCCCCCACACCGCCCCTGCCGGCATGACGAGCCGGTCGATCTTCAGGATCGGTGACAGCAACAGTGGAGTTCGCCATTCTCATTTCCCCGGCCGGGCCGATGATGATAATCGCAATTTTTTCCCCATATCGTTCCCGAAGCTTGTCACATGCAGGATAGTTTTTCATTCCCACGATATCGCCTGCCGGCTCCAATTTTGCCCCCGAAGAATCGATCTTGAGGATGTGCCACTCATCGGCTTTTCCTTCCACCATGATCGCCCGAATGCCCAGACGGCCGAGCTTGTGGCCGGCCGTACCGCCGGCATTTGCCTCCTTGATGCCGCCGGTCAACGGGCTTTTCCCTCCGAAGGATATCCGGCCCGATTGAGGAGCACCGGATCCCGCCAAAAGTCCCGGTGCAGCCACGAATATGCTCTCCGGAGCCAAAGGATGTGCGCTGGGGATTCCGTATTCCGTTAGCAAATAGTCGATCATCGCCCGGCCGCCGACGATTTTATCATTGGGAAAAGGCTCTGAAACGACTTCTCTTTGGGTCATGTTTACCTTAAGAATGCTCATGAACGCCTCCTTTCGTATTTGCAGTACCATGAATTGGATAAAACATTCCAGCCTGAGGCTTCACTAGTTCCAAAATCTCCGGAATTTGTCAATCAAATTGACAGTGGGTGAGACTCGACCATTTTTGTTGCCCGGCCTTATTGTTCTCGACTTAATACCAATAGGATTTTATTTTCCCCCCTTATGTAATTTTTTTAGACAATCGCTCCATTCTGCGATAATTACATTCCCCAATGAGAATCATTATCATTAGAACATAAAGGATGGTTTAATCGAATCGCCCTTTGGCGGGACAGAAGGACGCAATTATGAATTTAATGAATGTATTGATTCAAACGATCGGCGGGTTGGGGTTGTTTATTTTAGGCATGAAGATGATGACCGAAGGCCTGCAAATGTCTGCCGGAAATCGGATCAAACGTATTTTAGGGGCTGTTTCCTCAAATCGTGTGATCGGCTGCCTGACCGGCACCGGAGTGACCGCTCTGGTTCAGTCGTCTTCGGCAACCACCGTGATGCTCATCGGGTTTGTGAGCGCCGGTCTAATGACGTTGAATCAGGCGGTCGGCGTAATCCTGGGCGCCAATATCGGAACGACGGTCACCGCCCAGCTGATCGCCTTTAAACTGACCGAAGCAGCGCTGCCCGCCATCGCCATCGGTGTTGTTCTGAAATTTTTCACCAAAAAGAAGAAATATCGATATGTGGGGGATGTCATTTTGGGTTTCGGCCTCCTTTTTTTCGGGATGACGGTCATGAAGCACGGGCTTTCGCCGCTTAAAAGCGACCCCGCTTTTATCGGTTTTTTTACTAAATTTGATCCGGGAAGTGTCCCCGGACTTCTCCTTTGCGTGTGCGTCGGGGCGGTTCTGACCATTCTGGTTCAATCTTCATCCGCCACCATCGGCCTGACCATGACGCTGGCCTCCCAGGGACTGCTGACATTTCCGGCTGCCATGGCCCTGGTTTTGGGGGAAAACATTGGGACTACCGTTACAGCGGAATTGGCGACCATCGGTTCAACAAATATAAGCGCCCACAGGGCAGCTCGCGCCCACACCATGTTTAATGTTATCGGGGTTTTCTTTATGCTTCTCATTTTTCCCTATTTTGTGGGAATGATTGAAATCATAACAACAAGTCTGGGAGCAGGACCCGTTCATGAAGTTGTAAACGGTGAAACCGTAAATATATCCAGATATATTGCCAATGGGCATACGATCTTCAACGTCGTCAATGCGACCATATTCTTAATGTTCATGCCGTTGCTGATAAGAGTCGCCATCGCGCTGTCACCGAAAGAGAAGGAACCGGAAGATAAGTACCGGCTTCCGAATTTAGGGGACAGATTTCTTGATACCCCCATCGCCGCCCTGGCTAAAGCACGCAGTGAAATCATAAGGATGTCTGAAGCGGCGGCGGAGACCTTTGCCGATACCGTCATTCGAATTGAAGACAGGGATTATAAAAAGCTCGATAACTGGAAAAAAATGGAAGACTTTTTAGATGACATGCAAAGGGAAATCACAACCTATTTAACCCGTGTCTATCAGAGTGAAGTCTCAGAATCCGAAGCCAAAGAGATCTCCAGTTTGATGAGAATGACCAACAATATCGAAAGAATCGGTGATTCCGTGGAGAATATCGCACAACTGACGGAACGGTTTATTGAAACCGATCTCCAGTTCACCCCTGCGGCCTATTCGGATATTAAAAAAATATCCGGTCAGGTCATATCCTTTCTCAATTTGGTTACAGAAGGCATAAAAGGTAAGGGCGGAGATGTGATGAAAGAAGCGGAAAGAATCGAAAATTCAATCGATTCCATGAGGGAGGACATGCGACAGGATCACATTTCAAGACTCAGAACCGGTGAGTGTGCAATTGATCCCGGTCTTCTGTTTATCGGTTTGCTGACGAACTTTGAAAAAATGGGAGACTACTGTTTCAATATTGCCCAAGCAGTCGCAGGGATTAAATAAAGAATCCCAGCCTAAATGACCCGGCTTTAATTTTACCCGAAAGTGGATTTGCTTTGTTGGAATTACATCTGCTTATTGAAATTCCAAATATCAAATCCCAAATATCAAAAAAATCCCAATGACCAAAATTCAAAACAACGCCGTGTCCAGGAAGGTTTTGGTCATTGAATATTGGAATTTGAGATTTATTTGGAATTTGGTGCTTGGAATTTGTATTTTTCAACATGATATTACAGGGTAGAGCCATCTATCACTGACCAGGCGTTGGAGGACCAGCCTAATGCTCCTCTCCGGACTCCTCCAAGGCATTTCGAACCAGCGCGGCGTATCGATATACCGCGTGGACGAATTTGCCGTATGGCAGCGTGATAAAAAACCCCACCACCAGGCCCAGATGCACGGCAAGCAAGGCGCCCATGGCCGGTGTGTCTCTTAATACCAGCAGTAACAGACCCGTGAGGCTCGTTAAAAACAACACCACCAGGAGCCCGACGTCCATGGGAAAGGCTGTCGGGGCAGCCGGTTCCGTATCCATCCGCCTCTTGAGATAGAACAACCCCCCGGTTCCCAACAGCAACGCCAGGCCGCCGACGGTTCCCAACACCACCGGCCAGCTCCAAAACGGGTATGGCGCGTTCCAATTCAAAAAATGATGGTAGACCGCGGCCACGGTTGTCGAGGCCAAACACAGCATGAACCCGTAAAACATAAAATGATGGTACCATCTCCTGGCCATGCTGAACCGCTCATCCGGATAGTTGCACCCGTAGCCGCCGCCATCCAGATATTTGAGCCGCAACGCATCCCAGACGGCCTGCCCATTGGCTATAGGGTCGAACAGTTCACTCAACTGCCCCCCGGTTTCACGCCAGAATCGGACAGCCGCAGCCAAAAGGGCTGCAAGAATATAGAGCCCCAGCGCTGATACCGGAATTACGATTAGAAGGTAAGGAATTACCCTGTAGAATGCGTTCTCGCCCTGATATACGGAAAAGACACCGGACACCCCTTTCAAGGAAAAGGTGAGCAGCACAACCAATGCGACACTCAGCACCGTAATTAAAGAGACTTTGAAGCCGTTCCGCTGAAACAAGCCTGCCAGGAAACCGGGCCAGGTGAATTCCCGGTAGGTTTCAAGCCTGAGCTCTGCAAACGTTTTCGGAATGTTCAAAGCGAACTCATGAGGCGGCGCATACTGGCAGGCGTAGTAACACCCGCGGCAATTGTGACACAAATTGGCCAGATACTTGAGATCCTTGCCTGTAAAGGTTCTTCGCCGCTCCATTGCAGGAAACACCGCGCAAAGGCCTTCGCAGTAGCGGCAGGCATTGCAGATCCGCATCACTCTTTCAGATTCTTTCAGTATATCGGTCGATGGCTCAAGCCGCTCCACATGCATAACCCGCCGCCTCCTTTCCCGCAATCCGGCCCCAAACGGTGCCGATGGTCATCCCAAATCCCGCCAGATATCCTTTGCCCAGGATGTTGCCGGACATGATCTCACCTGCTGCGAAGATATTCGGCGACGGCTGGTTGTTTTCCATAATCACCCGGGCCCGCTCGTTAACTGTAACTCCATAGTATGTAAAAGTGATCCCGGGCCGAAGGGGATAACCGTAAATTGGAGGGGTATCCAGCGGACGCGCCCAGTGGCTCTTGGGTATTTCAAGCCCCACCGTCTCGCAGTCATCCAGAATCGAATAATCGAACGTGCCGGGTCCAATGGATTGATTGAACCGGGTCACCGTCTCTTCCAGTGCGGAAGGGTCGAGTTCCAGCTTTACAGCCAGATCTTTGATGGAATCGGCTTCGATGGGTGGAAAAACCGAGGGCATGAAAAGGTCTATGGATTTTGAATCGATGATCGAATATGCAATCTGATCCGGCTGATGGGCAACCAGTCGGCCCCAGATGGCGTATCGTTTCGGCCAGAAGTCCTCCCCTTCATCGTAGAAGCGGTTGGCGTGTTTGTTGACCATGATCCCGAAGGAAACGGAATCCAATCGGGAAACGATTCCTGCATCGAACTTGGGCGCCCGGGCATCCAGGGCGATGGCATGGCATTGGCGGGGATCACCCACCGGCTTCACCCCGCGGTCGAGCAGCACCCGCAACACTTGGCCCTTGTCGTACGGGCTTCCCCGGATAATAAAATTATCAACAGCCTCTCCCCAATACTCCTTCAACCAAGACAGATTTGCCTGAAACCCACCTGAGGCCACAACAACGGTCTTTGCCCGAACCGTACGGGAATCCCCGTTTGATCGAAAACCCGCCGAAGAAAATTCGCCGTCATTCATCTTTAGGTCATGGACTTCGGCATCGTACAAAACCTCAACCCCCAGCCTGTGGGCTGTGACATAATATGCATTCATCAGGGCCTTTCCACCGCCGAGAAAGTGGGCGTTGGTTCTTCCCAGGTGGAGGGTTCCGCGCAGCGGCGGCTGGAAATGGCAGCCGTGTTCCTCCATCCATTTTCCTACATCATTCGATTCGCGGATGGTGAGACGGGCGAGCGGTTCATCGGTTTGTCCTCCGGTCACCCGCAACAGATCATCCCAGAACTCGTCTTCCGGATAGGGTCCGGTCAGAAAATCGTTTCCGGATTCATGCAGATATCGGAGGTTTCGGGTGTGGCGGCTGTTGCCTCCCCTAAAATGCCGGGGCGCACTCTCCAACACCAGTACCGAAGCCCCGGCTTCCCGGGCGGTCATGGCTGCACATAGCGCCGCATTCCCCCCGCCGATGACCAGAACGTCGAAGGTTTGCGTCAGATCCACTGTTTCTTTGTGATCGGATTTCATAGGTGTCACTCCAAACGTTCGATAAATACTGCAAGCGCTCACACAGACGCCGTATTTATGAAACAAAGCACCAAGTGAACGCCTTGTCCCATAACAGGTCCAAGAATGCTTTATAGGGTAATATATCTATGTTGTCGACTTTTCTTCTGCGCGGTTCCATGCACACACATACATATCGTTTTAATATTCCCTCCTCTGCCAGAATGCGCAATGGTTTAATATCATTGGGAGATATTTTTTTTGCTTTTATTTCCAAAGCGGTATGGTCGTCAATGATAAAATCGACTTCAAAACCGGAAGTCGATCTCCAATAGCTCAGCCAACCGCCGGAGATATAGTCACTGAAGCATTTCAGTTCATGCATCAGGTACGTCTCAAAAGCCTCACCGAATTCGGGTGTACCAACCCTGAACTCGCGCCCCTGCAACACAGATACGACTCCAATGTCAAATAAGGGCATAAGGGGACGTAAGGGCATAAGGGGACGACCTTAAATAATAAAACAAATTGACATAACGTATATTTGGGAGTATGTTGCGGGTATGCCGAGGATAGCCCGAATAGATACTCCCGGCCTCTTGCATCATGTTATGATCA
>DUZK01000164.1 GCA_013349495.1 Deltaproteobacteria bacterium | reverse complement strand
TTCCCGGTCAATCGATAAGGAAAGTGCCTTCCTCACCTCTGGATGTTTCAACAGGGGATGATTTCCTCTTATACCATAGAAAAGAAGGCTTAGAGATGGGCGATGAAACCATTGAAGTTCGCTTTGGGATGATAGCTCCTGCTGTATATTGCCATACACCGGCATCTCTTGCAGCTTTCCCGCTTTAAAATCAGCCAAGGCATCATCTATTTTTCCTCCAGGATAGAGGAGAAAATAGATCTTTTTTAAAAAAGACTCTCCCGCATAATAAGCTGGGAAGCGTTCCAGGTGAATCGACTTATTCCTCTCCCATGAGACGAACCGAAACGGACCACTGCCAATGGGATTTTGACCAAATTTGTTTTCGAGCCGGTTTACTTCTTCTTTTGGAACGATTGCCGCCTGATACATACCCATAGCCGTGAGAAATGGAGCGTGAGGCTCTTCCAATCGAACCAATAGAACGCGATCATCTATGGGCTCAAGCCCTTTAATTCGATCCGTTTTATGCTCTCTGTAGGCTTGCGCTCCGCTGATCTTCAGCAAATGGGGTAAAGGAGCCGGAGAAGGGTCTACTAAGAGAAGTCGACCTATGGAGAAAATCACATCTTCAACTGTAACGGGTTTTCCGTTATGAAAGCGGATATTTTCACGTAAAATAAACCGGTAAACCTTCCCACCTTCTTCTACCTTCCAGGTCTCGGCCAGTGCGGGTAAAACCGTGAGATAATGGTCAAATCTAACCAGGCAGTCAAATAGCTGATGAATAACCGATATTGCATAGATATCCTGAGCATAAGCAGGATCGAGGGTCGTGGGATTATTCATAAGGGGGACGCGATAGATACCCCCACTTTGGATGGAAGACTGAAGCAAACTTTCTTTGTTAGTAATTTCCTTTTCTTTCTCTTCCTTTTTTGCACAACCTGGAATTAACAAAAGGCCAAAAGAGATAAAGATAATAAAAAGAAGATGAACAATACGAGTAAGTTTCATTTTACCCTCCAATGCTCCTTTGGCAACGACCTTCCAGTATTACGGCTTGTATTTGTTCGGCCAGCCCGATCATCTCGAACCAGCGGCATCGAATAGTAATTAATTGTCTGACTTTTTATGCAAAAACGGGAAGTTACATAAAAAATCTATCACAAGTGGATCGCAAAGGCAAACTTAAGTCGTATGGGTTGCAAAAAATGCGGGAAGAATGGGTTGAAATCCTTAACACTTACATATGAAAACACAAAAAAACACGGACCTGAAAAGTCCGTGTTTTTTACAAAGGAGGGTTGTACGAGATGCAAATATTATGGCCCGCCACCTCCACCGGCCAAAACGGGTAATGCATATGTTGCAATTACAACACCGATGACAAATAACTGTACCATTAGTTTTTTCATTCTAATCTCCTTTTTTAGAATTATGAGTTGGGAAAACAGAACATGGGGTGTACTGTGCCTATAGTTGATTGTTTCATTATAGAGCAAGGCATGTGCCAGTTGGTAAAGTTTATGGGTGAGGATTTTAACTTATTGTAATTTAAGCTTATTTTTTAATATGAAAAAAAGAGGCGAATCCTTGAAAGAAATAATTAGCACAGATTGAGGTGTTCTTCCGAAAAGAATATGCTGATAAACCCTTCACTGTTTTGCATACTCCACGAATGCACACATTTTTAGGCAGTGCACTGATTTATGTGCAGGTTGTTATGCAAGAATTTAATTACTCATTTTCATGTATGATTTGCCCCGTTAAGTATGCAATAACCAACGTCATATTTTCTCCCTGCCATATCCGAACACCTATAACATATTGATATATATGTAATAAATTATTATCGAACTGTAATGGTACTCTTTTTGCTTTAACATGAGACTGATATTTCTTGGCAAGCATTTGAATCATGTTCAAATGATACTAAAACAAATTTGGAGGAAAACTCTGATGCCGTATGGAAATGTAAACCCGATTTTTGTTGTAGATGATGACCAGGGAATTTTGGATTCGTTTGAAGCAATGCTTGGAGATGACTATCCTCTGGTAATGGTTAATAATGTTCCTGAAGCCCTTGAGCTTTTAGGAGAATATGAACCCCGTCTTCTATTTCTGGATCTGAAAATCCCACACCAAAACGGTTTCCATGTCCTAAAGTGGATTCAGGAAAATCGTCTTGCCACAAATGTGGTGGTGGTCACTGGGCTGGCCAACGGAAACTACGAAGAGGCAGCCAACCAGTACGGTATTTATCGATACCTTCGCAAACCCCTCGATGTGGATGAAGTGGAAAATATCGCCCGAGAAATACTGAATTAATGCCGTTAGCGATACCATCCTCGCAACCGGTCCTCGGACTCCCGCATTCGGCCTTTTCCCCCAGGTCGTAACGCTTTCGCTCCGTATCCAAGAATTTATAAGATCAGTTTTGTCTTGACCATCTTCACTAATATCTTATAAATATTTTTAAAGAGCGGTATCTTAGCGTTGCACTCATGCCTGCGGTTAATTATTTGAGGTAAACAATATGACTCATAAAGATTCGAAAGTAACCATCGGCGATCTTCGATTAAAAAAGCAACAGGGAAAGAAGATTACCCGGGTGGTCCTGTGGGACTATCCCATGGCCTGCATTGCGGACCGGGCCGGTGTGGATATGATTCTGGTGGGAGATTCCGTGGGAATGTGCATCCTCGGTTATCCCAATACCCTTCCGGTTACCATGGATGAAATGGTCCATCACTGCAAGGCAGTCACACGGGGTGCAGTACGCAGTTTCGTTGTAGGAGACCTCCCCTTTATGTCCTACGAAACCGGTGTAGGCGATGCGGTTCGAAACGCCGGCCGGCTGGTGAAAGAAGCCGGTGTGGATGCCGTAAAGATAGAGGGGGGGACGTATATCCGGGAGGCGGTCCAAGCCATTTCGCAATCCGGCATCCCCGTCCACGGACATATCGGGCTGACACCTCAAAAGATTAAACAGTTGGGGGGATTCAAGACACAGGGAAAAACCATCGAATCTGCTGTGGAACTATTCAATGAAGCGAAGATTCTTTCAGAAGCGGGCTGCTTTGCCATCACCGTGGAATGTGTTCCGCCCATCGTTGGCAAGCTGATGAGTGAGCGGTTACCGGATACCATTATTATCAGTGCAGGCGCGGGCCCCTATTGCGACGGTCAGAGTGCAAACCTGCACGACATGATCGGGCTGACCCAGGGGAAAACCCCGAAATTCTCCAAACAGTACGCGGATGTGAATTCCATTGTCGAGTCCTGTATCAAAAGCTATTCCAATGAAACGGAGCATTCTGAGTTTCCTGCAACAGAACACTGTTATGAAATCGAAGAAGAATTATCGACCCGAATCGAGGATGCAATCGGAAAAATAAAATGATTAAAAAAGATGGGAGTTGACCGATGTCTAAAGTTTTAATCGTAGTGCCGGGGTTTGCGCAAATATCGCGCGAGCCGATAAATCGTATGATCGCAGCGGGGCTTGAGATTATTGAAAAAGATTATGGTCTGGCCGGGCTGAACGACGATGAACCTGAATTCTGCAGGATCATAAAAGGCATGGATGCCCTGATCCCGACAGCCATGGACAAGGTGACACGGAAAATTATTGAACATGCTGATCAATTAAAAATCATAGCCATCCGGAGTGCCGGGTTTGAAGGAACCGATTTGGTGGCTGCCACGGATCACGGAATTGTGGTCACCCACAATCCCGGGTCCAACAGCGATCCGGTGGCGGACATGGCAATTGGATTGATGCTTTCGGTGTCCAGACGCATCGGATGGATGGACCGGGGAATGCGGAATGGAAAATTTGATGATTTAAGAATCAATACCAAAGATATATTTCGAAAAACCCTCGGGATCATCGGATTAGGGAACATCGGCAAAAAAGTTGCAATCCGCGCCAAGGGTTTCAGCATGAAGATCATCTATCACGATATCGTCGCCTATCCCGAGTTTGAAAAGGAACACGACGTTCAGAAGGTCTCTTTGAAGGAGTTGCTCGACTCTGCGGACATCATCAGCCTCCATGTCCCCCTGAACGACAGTACACGAAAAATGATCGGAAATCGTGAAATCGATCGGATGAAGCCGGGAACCATTCTCATCAACACGTGCCGCGGTGGGGTGGTGGATGAGAAGGCGGTTTATAATGCGCTGTTAAACGGACATCTTTACGGTCACGGAATCGACGTATTTGAGCATGAGCCACCGCAATTTCATGATTTGCTCCGGCATGAAAATGTGGTGAGCAGTCCGCATGTTGCCGGTATATCCGAAGACGGTCTGATCAATATGGCGAGTCTAAGTGCGGGTAAGGTCATCCAGTTCATAAACAACGGCATTATCCCGGATAATGTTTTAAATCCTGGGGTGTTGGAGAGGATGAAAACATAACCCGGGGTGCCAAAAATTATAGATTATTTTTGATTATTTTTTTCGATTATTTTTGATTTCTGTGACAAACTTCAGGGGAATCCTCCTTTGCATTTAATTTTGTTTAATCTTTACCGTTAGTTGACTGAAGCTATCGTCGTAAAGGCCCGTAATAAAGGAATTTACGGTGTTTTCAGAAAAAATTTAGAAGTAAATCAACGTGTTAAAAAGAAGAAAAAAGTAGAAAAAAAGTAGAAAAAAAGCTTGACAAAACATTCTGAATATACTTTAGTGTTACGAACCCCGAGAGATCCAAAGTAAGGAATTTGATGCATACGTTTGGGGACAAGGTTCAGTGGAAACAAGAAGGTTTGCCTTTGAGGGGAAACTGAACAGGGTAACCAAAATAAACCGCAAGGGGAAGTCAGATTTCAGAATGGGTCACTCGGGGTTTTCCTTTTTCGAACCCCTCTCTATCTGCATAAGTACTCGATAGATTTTATCAGTATCAACCGTCTATCCCCCCAAATGGGGGATTTCTTTTTTCAGGAAATGTGTTTAAAATTCATCTTACGTTGTGCCGTAATGAACATGAAAAATGGAGAGATACCGAATGCCGCAATTCCAAAATCTTATGGAGATTTTCAAGCTGCTCGACAAATCGAATTGCAGAGATTGTAATGAAAAGACCTGCCTGGCTTTTGCTGCTGCAGTATTCCAGGGTCGGAAGTCGCTTCATGAATGCACACATCTTGACCGTGATATCATTGAACGGTTCGGCAATAAAATCGAAGGCCGGAAAACCATGGAACTGGAGCAGGATGAAGCGATTGATCGGCTGAAAAGAAAAATCACCGGCATGGACCTGGCGGCGGCGGCCCAACGTTTGGAAGCACGGTTTAACGGAGACAAACTGACCATTAAAATCTGCGGTAAGGATTTCAGCGTGGACACCGGGCGGAACCTCTCGTCGGACATCCATATTCATTCCTGGATAGCGGTCCCGTTCCTCAATTACGTGCTTAATGCTAAGGGTGTGCCGGCCTCCGGCAAGTGGGTGCCATACAGGGAACTTAAGAGTGGAAAGGCGGGATATCGCCTATTCGAGCAGCGTTGCGAGAAAGAGCTGAAACGCATTGCGGACACCTATACGGACCTTTTCGAAGACATGATCCGCATTTTCAACGGCAGGCAGGTGGAAAACCATTACAAATCCGATATTTCACTGGTGCTGCATCTGCTGCCCAAAGTGCCCGTCCTGATCTGCTATTGGAAGCCTGATGACGGGTTCGAGTCGAGCCTTAATCTTTTTTTCGATTCAACTGCAGAAGACAATCTCAACATCGAATCTATCTATGCAATCGGCACCGGGCTTGTAAGGATGTTTGAAAAGCTCGCCTTGCGTCACGGATAATGATAGAAAAATGAAATCAACCCAGCCCATTTATTTAAAATAAGGAGGGAGAAATGGCTTACCAGGATACTGAATTGAAATCTTTAGCTCAAAAAATATTCAATGAACTCGCCCCCAATCGAAAGATCCATCTATATACTGGAGATCTTCAGGATTTGAGCATTGAAGAGGCATACCAGGTACAGTTTGAGGTGGCTGAAAAGCGCAGAGCGGCAGGCCATCATCAGGTCGGTATGAAGGTTGGGGCCTCGAACCCGGTGGTGCAGCAGCAGTTCGGTTTGCACGAGCCAATTTTCGGCCATATGTTTGATATCATTGGTCTTGAAAATCACACCATCGATACGAGCAGGTACATCAAACCAATTGTTGAGCCTGAAATCACGTTTCTGTTAAAAAAAGATATCAAGGGACCCGGAGTCACCCGATCCGATGTGCTGGCCGCTACCGAAGGGGTGTTCGCCTCCATAGAGCTTCCCAACAACCGGTATGAGGAAAAAAACGTTACCGCACAGGATATGCTGGTGCTGGACACCATGGCACAAGGCCTGGTCCTTGGCGATATGCTGTGCGACCCCCACAATTTAGACTTGAGGACTCAAGGGGTGGTTCTGGAAATAAACGGCCGAATGGTTGCCACAGGAGCCGGTGCGGCGGTACTCGATCACCCGGCGAATTCGCTGGCATGGCTGGCGAATCGGCTGGTGGATTACGGTACTTACCTAAAAGCCGGGTATCTGGTTCCGGCAGGTTCTTTTACCGCTGCCGGTTTTCCAAAGAAAGGCGATGTGGTGAAAGCCACGTTCACCCAGTTGGGGAGTGTTGAGGCCCGCTTCGTATAATGGGAACCTCGGCCCGGAAACTGAAGTCCACACGATTGTCCAGGTAATAGATTTTATCGGGGGTAAATCGATAGAAACTCACGTCGAATTTTTCTGTAAATGCTTTTAGGTCCAACGCCTGTCCGCCCTGGAAGAATTCCCGGATAAAAGAAAATTTCTTTTCATAAGCGGCAACGGCTTTAGCGGACTCACGGCCGGGTGAAAGCGGTTGAATCGTTCCGGATATTTGAACGCCGCGTATCTCCTTCCATTTTCGAGACTCTGCATATACAGCGACAGCCGCCTGTTTAGAGGTTTGAGATTCGAGAATATGCCTGGAGTTGGGGCTTGAAAAAAAATAGATGTCATAGCCGATGTTCACATAATAGACCGGTGCCGCCCACGGGCTGGGTCCGCCTGACGTGGCAATGGTCATGGTGGCCTGTTCGGACAGCAGGTTTAGGGTTCGTTTCCGGAGTTCTTCTTTTGATAGTTTTGCCATTAAAACACCCATTCGCCCACATCCTTTAAGGATCCGTGTCAGTTCTATGGTGCGAAACTTGAGTGAATAATCACTGTTGTGTCTTAAAGTGTTCAGGTGTCAGTGTTCAGTCCTAAAGCATCAATGCTTCCCGGCACCTGAAACCATGACATCGTCTCAGGATATATTTCATAGATCCGAACAAATGGGTACTTGAGTCAACTGCATAAGCAGGAAGCATTATTCCCCCCAGCGCTTGAAAAGTTGGTGTTCGATTCCCAACAGGTCAAATGCTTTCCCGATGGTCTGATCGATAAGATCCTCGATGGTTTCAGGGCGGCTGTAAAACGCGGGCATGGGCGGTAAAATATGTGCTCCGGCTTCAGCAGCCTGGCTCAAGAGTCTCAAGTGCCCCTTGTGGAGCGGGGTCTCACGCACCACCAGAACCAACTTCCGGTTTTCTTTCAGCGTAACATCTGCTGCCCGGACAATCAGATTATCGCTATAGGAGTTGGCGATGCCCGAAAGCGTCTTGATGGTGCACGGGACCACCACCATCCCTTCCATGATAAAGGAGCCGCTTGCCACCGGAGCCCCGATATCTTCGTTGCCGTACACGTGGTCGGCAAGCTTCTCGACTTCCGGCAGGGTGTAGTCGGTTTCGATTCGGATGTTCCGCTTTCCTGCATCCGAGATGATCAAATGGGTTTCAACAGCTTGCCTTTTCAAATGCTCCAGCATTCGCACACCGTAAATTACACCGCTCGCACCTGTTATGGCTACAACCATTCTTTTCGGCATGACGTCCTCTTTTCGTTCAGAGTCATAATGGCCTTTTTTGCAATCGCTTTTAAAATATCTTCATGTTATTCAGTGGAAGTCAATTGAAATTTCGGGCCCATATCCAATAAGAAGGGAAATAAGAATGGAACATGTTAAAGACAATATCTTCGCAGAGTTGATCTCACCGGGATGTAATATCGGTATCATCCCCACGCGCAAAGGCACGGTGATCGTGGACACTCCCCTGCTTGACTGGCAGGCAAAAGCCATCAGTAGCGAGCTTTCTGCCGGAAGTCATGACCCTGTACGCTTTATCGTCATCAGCCATCCCCATGGAGACCATATTCTCGGAACAGATCTTTTTGGAGAAGATGTGCTGATTATCGGAAATCGCAAGGCCCATGAAAAAATGGATAAACACAGTCCCGCCTGGGTACTGGATTGGGTCGAAACCTGGAACTGGGAGGACCAAAAAGAGGTGGAAGAAATGGCAACCGCTCATATAACGCTGCCTCAAGTAATCTTTAAGGACGAACTCGCCCTGAACCTCGGTGGGGTTGAAATGTGGATCTTGCCCCTGCCCGGACACCTTGCAGAATGCGTCGGGGTTTTTGTCCCGGAGGCAGGCGCCCTCATCACCGGTGATGCCTTGTTTTGCGGACACCACCCCTACATGGGAGAGGCGAATTTCATGGTGTGGTTCGAGAGCTTTAAAAAAATGCGGGAACTGAAGGCCGACCTTATTGTTCCCGGTCATGGCCCCGTTTGCGGTGAAGAAGCGATTGATAAGCAGCAGGAGTATATGGAAAAAATGATTGAAATCCGCAGCAAATGGAATCCCGAAGAGGGTGAAGAAGCCATTCCCGGCGGTTCGCTTAACGAATTAATCGCATTCTACCCGCTATACGGCCGTCCCGAATCGGTGATGAAAGCACGCGTTGTTGAAAGCATCCGTGTTGCCGGAGAGCCGAAGTTTTAGAATATTTACTCTAATTTGTCGCTTTCGATATTAAATCAATAAGTTGAACAGCGCCCGGATTCTCGACGCTGTTTTTTATAATGATATCCCGTGGACTAACGGGCTTTCCGTAATATTTCCAATTCCATTCATTTTTTACACCGATCACTGCTCCCTCAACAGATAGACCTAAGAAAACTCCTTTGCTTCGGGCAAAAGACAGATAATCCGCACTTAAATTATACGGGGTCGAACCTTCCATACTTCCACCTTTTGGTCCTATAGCGGCCGAAGCCTCGACGCCAAGTTTAAAAGATGCATTTTTAAAGGGCAGGACACCTTTTTGTGTCATCACCATGAGAATCAGTTCGGAAGCTTGAGCACCGAATTGAAGGCCGAAGCTTGCAGATATCATCGAATAAAATCCTGGATGGCTCCATTCTCCGGTTTTTTCATTTTTCGCCAATACCACGCCGCTGCCTCCGGCTCCCCCAAAAACGAAGGCTCCCTTTAAGAATTGGGGTATGATAAAAATAGCTTTGGCATCTTTCATGTTTTTGGTAAACCATTCAAAATCAGGATCCGAAAGATAACTTTCAAGGGTGGTGTGTGCCTTCTTGACGATCACCTGTTGTTCCGATGCATTCAATGCTTTTGAAAAGAGTATGAAAAAGATAATTAGGAGGATGGTGTAATAAATTCGAAAGGGTCGCTTTCTTATTGGCCTGATATTCATTATATATAAATCCTAGTTTAAATTCTACTATGTCACATTTGACAAAAGATGAGGTTTCAGGTTTCGGGTGTCGGGTTTCAGAAAGGAAAATCCGGCGAACTGACACCTGAACACTGACACCTGACACCAAAAACACGCAGAAAACGACGCAGAAATCAGATCGTCCATGGATCGCCGATTCTCAATCAAATAAAGT
>DUZK01000163.1 GCA_013349495.1 Deltaproteobacteria bacterium | reverse complement strand
CTGGATGCTGGATACTGGATGCTGGATACTCGATAGAGAGCTTTTAATCTGGCCCGGTCACTTTCCAGGTCATCGAGTATCCGGAATCGAATATCGAGCATCGCTTATTATCCAAGCAACCGGTAGTATAAGCTGCTGGCAACCGCCCAGCCCAATGCGGCAACGGTCACTATTACGCATCCAAAGGCGAGATAGCGATGCCAAAGCATTTCCTGCTGTCTTTCCCGATACCCAAACAGATACCCGAGTATCACGCCTGCTGCAATCCCTCCGCCGTGAGCCCAGTTATTAATACCCGGTACGAGAAAGCCAAATGCAAAAATCCCGATGGCCCACCCGCCGATCTGTCTATATATCGCCTGACCGTACGACCCCCCCCTGCTTTTGCCGTAATACAGGGAGGCCCCGATCAGACCGCAGACCGCAGCCGAAGCGCCCAGGGTGAACCGCACGCCGGCCAGATAGGAAACCACAAATCCCGCAACGCCGCTTAAGGTATAAAGCGCAACAAAGCGATGCGTTCCGTATTCCCTGAGAACAAAATAGGCCAGTTGCCGAAAGGCAACCATATTGAAGAAAATGTGCAACAGATTTCCGTGAAGATAATTGGCGGTAATCAAGGTCCACCACCGGTCGAACCGAACAATCGGTATGGTACCGGTTGCCCCCAGCAGGAGAAGGCTGCGATTATCCGGAGACAACAGTGTAAACGGATTTAGTGATAAGTTGGGTTTCCAGGGGCTGAACAGCAGGGAAATTATATACAGGCCCATGCATGCTGAAATCACCACCCGAATGGGAAAATCCTCCCGGCGGATATTGAATTTGTTCTTCCACCAGACGCCGGGTCTAGGAGTCCCGCAAAAAGGACACCTGGGCTCATCCATACTGATCAGTTTTCTGCACTTCGGACAGAGAATCGATTGTCTATTCATCCATCACCTTTCTGAGAACGTACGGCAGTATGCCCCCGCTGTTGAAATAATCGATATCAACGTCCGTATCCAAACGGGCAATGGTTTCGAATCGAATCTCTTTTCCGTCCGGTTTTACTGCTTTGACTTCGATGGTCTTTCTTGGGGAAATGTCCCTCAAACCTTCGATAGAAAAGGTCTCCGATCCGTCGATCCCCAAAGACTCCCAGTTGTCGCCCGCTTTGAGCATAAGGGGCAACACCCCCATTCCCACCAGATTGCTGCGGTGAATCCGCTCAAACGATTCGGTGATGACAGCCCGCCCCCCAAGAAGGGTGGTGCCTTTGGCCGCCCAGTCTCTTGAGGAACCGGAGCCGTACTCCTTCCCGCCCAGAACGACCAGGGGGGTGCCGTCTTTTCGATACTTCATGGCCGCTTCATAGATAAACATCTCGTCTCCGGATGGAAAGGCCTTTGTATAGGCGCCCTCCTTTGGAGCAACCAGACTGTTTTTGATCCGGATATTGCCGAAGGTTCCCCGCATCATCACTTCATGATTTCCGCGTCTTGAACCATAGGAGTTGAAATCCTGAGGGTCGACTTTCTTGGATTTGAGATATTGACCGGCCGGATAGGCTTCAGCAATGGCGCCGGCCGGGGAAATATGATCTGTCGTAACGGAGTCTCCCAATAATACCAGCACCCGGGCGTCTTTGATGTCATCGGGCTGTGGCGGTTCTGCGGTAAAATTCTCGAAATAGGGTGGATTCTTGATATAGGTGGATGATTCATCCCAGTTGTATGTGGTGCTTTCCGATACTGAAAGGTTTTTCCAGCGGCTGTCGCCTTCAAAAATACGCCCGTACTCAGCTTCAAAAAAATCCCTTTTTACATGCTTCTCTATCAGGGTCCGGATTTCCGCTGAACTCGGCCAGATCTCCTCAAGATAAACCGGTTGCCCATTGGGATCCAGAGCTACGGGTTCCTGGGTCAAATCCACATCGATTCTGCCGGCCAGTGCAAAGATGACCACCAGCATCGGGGAGGCGAGAAAATTCGATTTGATGCTTTGATGGATCCGGGCTTCGAAATTACGGTTTCCGGAAAGCACCGCCGCCACGTTGAGATCGTTTTCTGCAATCACCTTTTCGATTTCAGGATGCAGGGGACCGGAGTTTCCGATACAGGTGGTGCAGCCGAATCCCGCAAGATGAAACCCGATAGCCTCAAAATAAGGCATGAGGCCGGCATCCTTAAGATAGTCCATCACCACCTTGGAGCCGGGAGCCAGCGATGTTTTCACACAAGGTGGAACCCGCAGTCCCTTCCGGACCGCTTTTTTCGCGACCAAACCCGCCCCCAACAGTACGTAGGGGTTCGAGGTGTTGGTACAGGAGGTGATGGCTGCAATGACGACACTGCCGTCGCCAATCTTTTCCTCTGTTCCATTGATGTTCACATCATAAAGTCTCGGGCTCACCGGAACGCACGTATCTGCCCGAACCGTCCGGCATCCGGATTCGTCGAACAGTGTGGATATCTGATCCACGTTCATATCTCTATTGTATTCACACCCGAGCACCCCGGCAAAACTTCCCTTCAGTTCGGTCAGGGGGATACGGTCCTGGGGTCTTGCAGGACCCGAGACAGCCGGTTCGACAGCGGACAAATCGACTTCCAGCACTTCCGTATATTCAGGTGCTTCCTTTCCCGTATGAAAGAGATTCATCGCCTTGGTGTATGTCTCAACGCGTTCGGCAATTTCTTCACGACTGGTTATTTTCAAATAATCGATTGTCTTCTCATCCACCGGAAACAGGCTGACCGTTGCACCCGCTTCAGGCGTCATGTTGGAGATGGTGGCTCTATCCGGAACCGTCAAGTTCTTTAAGCCTGGGCCGAAATACTCGATGAATTTTTCCACAACACCTTTTTGTCTCAACATTTCGGTGATATGCAAAACCAAATCCGTTGCCGTCATCCCCTCTTTCAACTTGCCCTTGACTTTAATTCCGATGACTTCAGGAATTGTCATGTAGTAGGGTTGGCCCAGCATGACTGCCTCTGCCTCAATTCCTCCCACACCCCATCCCAGCACTCCGATGGCGTTGATCATGGTGGTATGGGAGTCCGTTCCCACCAGGGTATCCGGAAAAGCAATTTCACTGCCTGCTTCATCGGCGGTCATAACCGTCTGCCCCAGGTATTCGAGATTCACCTGGTGACAGATGCCGGATTTGGGTGGAACCACATTGAAATTAGAAAAACTCTTCTGAGCCCATTTCAGCAGAGCATACCGTTCACCGTTCCGCTCATACTCTTTTTCTAAATTCTTTTCGATGCAGTCTTCAGTTCCGAAATAATCCACCTGAATCGAATGATCCACGATCAGATCCACCGGGACCAGGGGATTGATCTTTTTGGGGTCTCCCCCAAGCTGTTTAACCGCATCCCTCATGGCCGCCAGATCGACTACTGCCGGGACCCCCGTAAAATCCTGCATCAGCACCCGAGCCGGATGAAAGGGAATCTCAACCGGTTCCTTGTAGGTTTTCTTCCATTTGGCAATGTTCATCAGGTCGGATTCTTTGACCGCCCGTCCATCGAGTTTCCGAAGAAGATTCTCCACAAGAATCCGGATGGAAAACGGAAGCCTCTGAATATCCGCAAATCCTTTCTCCTCTAACTGATTGATATCAAAAATACGATAAGACCTGCCCTTGACATCGATTTGGCGCATGAAATCCTGGTTGTCCATTCTCAACTCCTCACCATCTGATTAACCGTTAAAAACAATCCAACTGTGCAAATTCGCATCATTAACAATTTATTCGAATGCATTAAATTTAGTTTGATACAACGTCATGGTTTCAGGTGTCAGGGAGCACCGGTGCTTGAAAACTCGGTTTAGCTGAACACTGAAACCTGAAACCTGAATACTTTGTTACTTTAAAATTAATAACACGGAAGGGTACCATTGACAATCGGCAACCGCATGATGTGGAGTCGGGCACAACTAAGTGTGTTGCTTATGGTTATTATTGGTTATTATAAAGAATAATATTAAAAAAATCGCGGTAAATATTGACAAATAACTACCAATACGCGTAGAAAATCAGCTCATAGAAGCTGTTTCAAAATCTCAGATCAGGTTCGAGGGCAAGGCGCAGGCCGACGAAAAAGCGCAGCATACACGTTAGTATGTGAGCATTTTGAGGAGGTCTGCAACGCTGCCATCGGAACTCAGATGGGGTTTTGAAATGGCTTCTAAAATATACCGGCAACCGACAACAGGATGATAACATGACGCAAAAACTGCTTTCCACCAAAGAAGTGGCGAAATTCCTGGGGATCAATGAAAAGATGGTCTACTCTCTGGTGTCGGAAAAAGGGCTTCCGGCAACCAAAGTTACCGGAAAGTGGCTCTTCCCGCATCAGCTGGTGGAGCAATGGATCGAAGCACGAACCATCAATTACCCTGAACAGAAAGGAAAGCTGCCCGCCCAACAGGGGCTGGTGATCGTCGCGGGAAGCAATGACCCGCTTCTGGATGCCACCCTGTCTCTGTTTAACAGTCTCTACGGAGAACATCTGGCGGTTTTCGGAAACATGGGAAGCCTGGGCGGACTGAGGGCATTGCGAAGGAATCTATGCCACATTGCTTCCAGCCACCTGCTTCAGGATAATGAAACCGAATACAATTTCGATTTTGCCCAAGCGGAGTTGGAGCAGTTTCCTGCGGTGGTAAACTTTTGCCTTCGGGAACAGGGGCTTTTGATCACAAAGGATAATTCAAAACGCATCTCCTCTGTTTCGGATCTTGGAAAATCCGGGATTCGAATCGCAAATCGCCCTTTGGGCACAGGGACGCGCTTACTTTTTGATCGTGAGTTGGCCAAAGCAGGACTCAGTGGAGAATCTATAGAAGGATATCAAAAAGAATATCACCGGCACCTGGATATCGGACTTGAGATCCTATCCGGCCGAGCGGATGCCGGACCCGGTATCCGGGCCGTTGCCGGAATTTTGGATCTCGAATTTATTCCCCTTCGCTGGGAGCGGTTCGATTTTATGATTTCAAAAGAACGTTTTTTTGATGAGGGCGTCCAGCGGCTCCTTGGTCTGCTGCATGACAGCGCCTTTAAGGAACTGGCGAACCGGTTCACCGGATATGATTTAAAGCTTACGGGACGGATGGTCTTCCCGGAAGATAATATGGCAAAGGAATGAGCATAGAAGGTTAACAAAGGAATGAGAAAAAAGTGAAACGATTCGCGTACGGTTTGATCTGTCTTGTATTGGCGTTTCTGGTTGTTTTAAACGAATCTTCGGGAGCAGAGAAAATCATCAAAATGTCCACCACCACCAGCACCCAATCATCGGGACTGCTGGAGATCCTGCTGCCCGAATTGAAAAAGGATTCGGGCATCCAGGTTAAAGTCATTGCCAAAGGGACCGGAGCCGCCATTCGGGACGGCATGGACGGCAATGTGGACGTCATCTTCGTGCATGCCAAAGCTCGAGAAGAGCAGTTTGTCGCAGACGGATACGGGACCAAACGATACGCCGTCATGCACAACGATTTCATCATACTCGGCCCTGCAAAAGATCCTGCCGGCATCAAGAGCATAGCGGATGTGAAGGAAGCGCTGAAGAAAATCGCCGCCGCCTCGTCGCCGTTTATTTCCCGGGGTGATGACAGCGGTACGCATACCAAAGAGCAGTCTCTCTGGAAAGCCTCCGGCCTGAAACTCGACGAACGAGCCAGCACCATCGTGAGCAAGGGCAAAAAAAAGGAGGTTGCCTTTATCTTTCCAAAGGGTTCGGAGAAATGGTATTTTTCCATCGGCCAGGGCATGGGCAAAACCATCACCTTTGCAGAAGAAAAGCAGGCGTATACCCTGGCGGATCGAGGGACTTACCTGAAATACAGATACGGCAGATCTTCGGGCCTCGATCTGGAATTGCTCTGCGAGGGCGACGAAGCACTGGCCAATCCCTATGGCGTGATTCCCATCAATCCCAAGAAACATACCCATACGAAGATTCAACTGGCAGAAGAATTTGCACGCTGGCTGGTATCTGAAAAGGGACAGTCGTTGATAAAGAATTACAAACTTCACGGGAAGCAGCTGTTTTATCCGGATGCGATTCCATGAAAGCATAGTGCCATAATCATTGGTTCTTTGCTTTTTATGAAAAAACCAATACACAAGCACCAAATTACAAACAAATCTCAAATTCCAATACCCAATGACCCAAACAGGTGGGGTGTTTGTTCTTTGAATAAAAATTATGTGCATGTTTCGAATTTTGAATTTCGGTCATTGTGATTTGTCTGGTGCTTGATAGTTGTGATTTGGAATTTCCGGCGTGCCCGCCGCCCTTTGGCGGGTTTATCCGGTTTCGGTAATTGTCGTGAGATTTGCATTAGATTCAGAATTATTGGTTAGTTTGAAGGACTTATGGAATTTTTACTAGACAGTCTGCTGTCTGCCGCGTTGTTGGTTCTCAGCCTCGATCCGGAATTGCTCTCCATTGTGGGTGTTTCCCTTCGGGTCAGCGGAACATCGACTTTTCTGACCACCATCCTCGGGGTGCCCTTGGGATTTTGGATTGCATTTTCCACTTTTCCGGGAAAACGATTTCTGATTACCTGCTTAAACACGCTGCTTGCGGTTCCGACGGTGGTCATCGGCCTCTTTGTCTACTCGTTTATCTCCCGGAAGGGGATGCTCGGCTCCCTGGAGCTGCTCTACACCCAGAAGGCAATGTTGATAGGCCAGATCCTGCTCATCCTGCCCCTGGTTACCACATTGACGGTTGCCGCCATCAGCCGCATAGATGAGCGCTATGGCAGAACGGCCAAGACTTTAGGGGCAAACCAGTGGCAGACAGCATGGGTTATATTCAGAGAAGCCAGATTTGCGGTGGTGGCGGCGGTGATTGCCGCTTACGGCAGAGTGATTGCGGAAGTCGGCATCAGCATGATGCTGGGCGGCAATGCCAGAGGATTTACCCGAACCATGACCACGGCCATGGCACTGGAATACGACAAAGGTGAATTCACCCTGGCCGTGGCATTGGGCATCATCCTTCTGGGCTTGAGTTTCGGTGTGAATCTTTTATTCCATTTTTTTCAGGGCCGGTCGAGGGTGTAATGCTGTATTCGATTTCCAATCTCATTAAAATTTACGAAAATCGGACCGTGCTCAAAATCGATGCGCTCGGGATCGAGCAAAATCGCATATACGGCCTGCTCGGACCCAACGGTGCGGGCAAGACGACGCTGATCAACATCCTCGGATTTCTTGAATCACCCACAACCGGAGAAATATACTATCGGTCCAAGAAAGTCGTCTATTCGGAATCACTTCTCCAGGATCTTCGCAAAACCGTGGTGGTGGTGGATCAGACACCGATCCTTTTTTCTACCAGCGTGTATAAAAACCTGGAATTCGGTTTGAAGGTGAGAAAGAAGCCCGGGAAAGAAAGGGATTTTATTATACAGGAAGCACTCGATTTAGTGGGCATGAGGACGTTTATGCATGCTCCGGCGCATCGTTTGTCCGGTGGAGAAACCCAGCGCGTGGCACTGGCAAGGGCTCTGGCATTATCTCCTCAAGTGCTGATGTGCGATGAGCCAACCGCCAGCGTGGATGTGGAAAACCAGGCCGCCATCATCAAGATTTTGGATGATATAAACCGGGAAAAGAAAATCACCATTCTGTTCACTACCCACGATCGGTCCCAGGCTGCAGCCCTGGCCCATCAGATACTCTTTCTCAACAACGGCATGCTGACAAACGGCAGTCGTGAAAATCTCTTCCGGGCGAATGTCCGGAAGCTAGAAGACAAAAAAATCCAGCTCCGCATCAATGGCGGCCTTCAGTTTATACTTCCCGACAATAAGAAGCTTCCCGAGGGCCGCATTCGCATTGTCATCGATCCTGAAAAGCTGTCGCTTTCAAAGCTTGGAGAAGACCCGCCCATGGAGAACAGCGCAACCGGCAAGATCATTCAGGTGGGGGAAGAAAAGGAAAAAATACGTCTCGTTGTCGACCTCGGCATTCAGATAATACTTTTCACGTCAAAGCAGGCATACCGCTCGCAACGCCCCATGGTGGGCGATCGTGTAGAAGTCATATTTCCGCCTGATTCGTTTCGGGGTCTCTGATTCTCTTGCGGTATCGCTTGCGCCCGTTTCACCGAAACGCCTGGCATCACATAGACCGAACGCCGTGGGCTTTAGGGATCAGCGTGTATGCCCTTGTTCTGCAACACTATTCATAGTGGGTCCACATACGAACAATTTTTACAATTTTTTCTTCGTTAAGAACCTGATAAATCAGTCGATGTTGAATATTTATTCGACGTGAATATGCGCCGGCCAAATCGCCTATTAGTTTTTCATAAGGAGGTGGAACTTGATATGGGTTTTCGCGCAGGATATTAATCAATGCTTCCGCTTTTTCTTTGAGGCCGGAAGCAGATAGTTTCTTTGCATCTTTTTGTGCTTGATTGGTGAAGACTACACGCCAGTTCACCACTCGATTTCCTCTTTACAGTCCTCAATTGGTGTGGCCAAACCCTCTTGGATAGATTCCCGCATGCCGGGAATATTTAGTAAAAACATTGTTTCTTGAATGGCACGCCAGTCGTCTTCGGATATGAGCACCGCATTTCCACGTTTACCGGTGATTACGATTGGCTCGTGTGTCAAGGATGCCTCATCTATGAGACGGTATAATTTCGTTCTTGCTTCAGTTGCTGATAATGTAGGCATGGTACACCTCATTTTTTCCTATAAAGTACGATATAGCGTACGTATTGTCAAGTTTTATTTTCTGCAGAGCGATTAGCCAACCAGCGGCTAATTCATGGTAACGGTCTGGGTGAAGGCACCAAATGCTTTAAAGATAAAAATGGTCAAAACCGCACAGTGTTATTCGTCTGGGTTAAGCACCAGGTTCTGTGGTTTTATTCTGTTTTCTATAAAATTCAAGAAATTCAGAGGGAGAAAAAATATTTATACCTTCCCGAGGTAAGGATGGATAATGGACTGTATTTCCAGTGACTAAAGATTTCACTTTTCCGGCGATGGCAACTTCAAGGAATGGTTCATCGTCAGGATCCGGCAAACGATTCTTAAGTGGAGAACTCGAAATAAACTGGCCGTATTGCCTAATAAAATCAATCAAAACGCCTATATGGTCTTTGTTGAACTTAAACTTCGAACGGTTAAGAACATCCTGATATTCTGACAAAATCCTGGCATCTATGTGCAATACAAGTTCGCCTGAGAATAGCATCCGAACTATTTCACCGCTTGGGCCAAAAGGACTAAGCAGGCCTGAGACAAGAACATTTGTGTCCAAAACGATTTTCATTTTTTCCGTTTAGACCTAACCGCACCGATTTCAGCATTGATCTCGTCCATGGATATCTTATCGGTCCCTTTTTGAGTGGATTCGTATTGAATTGATGCCGCGGCATTCGTCGCACGGGCACGTCGGAATGCAGTTAAAACCTGTTCAAGGTTATTCTCATTAATTGATGAAAGAAGGGCAATGGGTCGACCGTTACTTGTCACGATCATTTCTTTTTGCCCCTGCAGTTCCTTCCAAACTTGCGATGATTTTGTTTTTAAATCTCTGACACTTAAGAATTTCATAGTTGCACCTCCAATTGGGTCTCAATAATACACCCAATTGAATCCCAATACAAGTTCTGCTTTATTTTCCTGGAATTCCGATATAAGGATCAAAAAAAATGCAAGTTTTTTCAAGAATATCGCAACTTACTGTTTTTAGGCTCTATTTTCACAACCCCATCAGAACAGGTCGCAGAATGCATAATAGGCACG
>DUZK01000162.1 GCA_013349495.1 Deltaproteobacteria bacterium | reverse complement strand
CGGAAAAATCTCTTTCACGCGCGCTGGAAGGAAACGTACCGGAAAAAACCCTTGAGAAAAACCGCATGGCTTTAAAAAAAGGATATGACATCGGAAACAAGCTGAAAGCTCAAGGCTGAAGGCAGTAGCACAAACACTAAATACTATACACTATACACCAAACACTAAACACTAAACACTTCATCCATGAAACTATACGAGTTTGAAGGCAAGTCGCTGTTTCGGAAAATGGGAATTCCGATCCCCGACGGAGATGTCGCCGCCAGTGCACCTGAGGCCAGAACCGTTGCAGATCGTATCGGATATCCGGTGGTCGTAAAAAGCCAAGTTCTCAGAGGCGGGCGGGGAAAAGCAGGCGGCATTCAATTCGCTGATTCGGAATCTGAATTACTGGATGTGGCCGACCGTCTGCTCCAAACACAAATTGTAGACGAAAAAGTGGAAAAACTCCTCATCGAACAAAAGATCAAGTCATCAAAAGAATTTTATGCCGGAATCACTCAAGACCCCGAGACGCTCATGCCGATGCTCATCACCTCCCCCAAGGGAGGCATGGATATCGAAACCATTGCAAAAACGGCCCCCGAGCATGTTTTCAAACAGATATTGGATCCAATAAAAACCTATCGACTCTATCATATGATGGATCTGGTTTCACAAATGGGTTCGGGGAGCGAAGAATCGGTAAAAATTGCGAGCATGCTTTTGGGACTGATCAACTGTTTTTTTCGATTCGAAGCCACAACCGCTGAAATCAATCCGCTGATTTTAAGTGAGCATGGTGAGATTTATGCTGCCGATTCCAAATTTGAAATCGATGATTCGGCACTTTATCGAGTTAAAGAAAGCCTATCGTTTCAGCGGACCGAAACGTTTCAAGATCCGCTGGAAGCCGAAGCAAAAGACGCAGGTGTAGCATATGTTCCCATGAAGGATGGAAATATCGGAATTGTCAGCGGTGGCGCCGGACTCGCCATGGCCTCCATGGATTTGGTTTCCGTTCTGGGAGGAAAGCCTGCCAACTTTCTGGATCTGGGGGGCGGAACCACACCGGAAAGAGCTGCCGCAGCGCTCAATATCGTTCTGAAAACTCCGGGAGTCGAGGGCGTGCTGTTCAACGTCTTCGGCGGAATCAACAACTGTGAAGAAATGGCCAAGGGTATCGCTCAGGTCATCGACGAAAAGAAACCTTCCCAGGCTATCGTCGTCAAGATGCGCGGGTATTCCCAGGAGGCGGGTTGGGAAATACTGGAATCCAGAAATATCAGCATCGTTAAACATGGAACCACCGAAGATGCGGTGAGACAATTACTTGAAGAGATGAAATAGGAAAGGTTTTCCGAAGTGGCCATTTTAGTCAATGAAGACACGCGCGTCATCATTCAGGGAGCAACGGGAAAGCAGGGGAGTTTTCATACGCAGAGGATGATGGAATACGGTGTGAAAGTGGCGGGCGGTGTTACCCCCGGGAAAGGTGGGCAAGAGATCCATGGGGTTCCTATCTTTGATACGGTCTCTGAAGCTAAAAGAAAGACTCGCGTGAATGCCTCCATGATCATGATACCCGCTCCAGGTGTTCTATCCGCAGCCCTTGAAGCCATTGAAAACAAGATCCCGCTCGTTGTCATTATTACGGAATTTGTTCCCTTTCATGACATGTTGGTCATCAGGCGTGTTGCCCAAACAGAAGGGATTCGGGTCATCGGCCCCAATACCTTCGGCGTGATTAGTCCGGGCAAGAGCCAGATCGGCATTATGCCGGGATTCATATACAGTGCGGGAAATATCGGCATTATCGCACGAAGCGGCACCCTGACCCATGAGATCGCCTCCAACCTGAAGTATAAAGGGATGGGGCAGTCAACCTGTGTGGGAATCGGCGGAGATCCGGTGAAGGGATCCGATTTCATCGACATATTAAAGTTGTTTCGGGATGACGATGAAACCGAATCCATCATCATGGTGGGTGAAATCGGAGGTGCCAATGAAGAAATGGCTGCCGTGTATATCCGGGAAACCGCTTATCCAAAACGGATTACGGCCTTTATTGCAGGGTCCACAGCCCCGGCTGAAAAACGGATGGGCCACGCCGGCGCCATCATATCCGGTGGATTGGGTACGGCCGACTCGAAAGTAAAAAGCCTGGAAGCGGCAGGGGTAACCGTTGCCCGCACTTTGGAAGAAGTGCTCGAATTGGCCAAAGCACAAATTTGAATGCGGGTATAGACAGTAATGGTGTTTTCTGAAACGCGATCGACGCATTGAGGATACGGATATTTAAGGACCAAAGGTATGAAGAAAAACTGCAGCCCGCCCATTCCTGCGTATTATCGGCTACAAACGACCATTCTAGAGGATATTGAGAAGGGCCGGTGGAAACCGGGAGAGAGTATTCCGACTGAAAGGAGTCTCGCAGAGCTCAATCGGGTCAGCATCGGAACAGTAAAGAAAGCTTTATTAAACCTGGTTCACGAAGGGTACCTTTACCGGGTTCAGGGGAAGGGAACCTTTGTTGCGGGAACCACTTTGTGGAAGGAAAGCCTCCGATATTATCGCTTATTGAAAAGCTTCGGGGACTGTGAGACGGAATTGAATGTAGAATTGCTGGAACTGAAAGTTATTCCCGGCTTTATGCCGGCCAACAGGTACCTCGGCATCCCGGAGGGTCAAAAACTGTATGAAATGAAACGTGTTTTCAGAAGTGACGGGAGACCCGTAGTATATAACATTTCATATCTGCCTCACAAATTGTTCAAGGGATTGACCGGACTTCCCAAAAACCTCTTTGAAAAAGTCACCTTGTACGAGCTCATCGAGAAAAACTATGGCTATCCGACCATATATAACCATGAGCTGTTCGATGCGATTGAGGCAGGAAGAGAGGTAGCCAAAGCGTTGGAAATCCTAAAAGGATCACCGGTGCTCCATATTGAAATGCAATCTTTTACTTACAAAGACAAACCTTATGAATATCGTCAAAGCTACTGTTTTTGCGGCAACCGAAAGGTTTTTAGAGAAACTTAAAAGGAGATCAACATGTCAAACGATTATCCGGTTATCGAATGCGATGTATTAGTGGTCGGTGGCGGAAGTGCCGGAGCCATGGCTGCCATCCGGGCAAAGGAGATGAATCCCGGCCAGGAAGTGGTGGTTTTTGAGAAAGGCGAAATCAAATACTCTGGCTGCATCGCAAGGGGAATGGATGCGCTGAACATTGTTTCTATTCCGGGATTGACCACCCCTGAGTTGTACGTGGAGTCCAACCGCATGGCTTGTCATGGAATAATGGACGAACCGGCAAATTACCGGATGGCCGAGCGCAGCTATGAGTTGCTGAAAAAGCTGGAATCCTGGGATGTCTGCTTTCCAACGGATGAAAAGGGTGAGTATGAAGTGCTTCAGGTCCATCCCAAAGGCAGATTTTGTGTAACCATGAAAGAGCCTGAGTTGAAAGCCATCCTGGCAAAACGTGTTCATGATACGGGCGTTCGGGTAGTGAACCGGACCATGGCCGCCCGGCTCCTAAAGGACGGGGATAGAGTCAGTGGAGCCGTCGGCCTGAATGTTCGAACCGGAGAGATCATGGTTTGTAAAGCCAAATCCGTTATCCTCACCGCCGGAGGTACGGCCCGCTTCGGATTACCCAACAACGGTTATCTCTACGGTGTGTATGATTTCCCTGGCAATACCGGAGACGGCTACTGCCTGGCATACAGGGCCGGTGCCGAGCTCAGCGGATTTGAATATACCCTCATATACTACATTATCAAAGATATTAACGCCCCCCTGCTTTATATCACGCTGACCCGAGGGGCCAACCTCCTGAACGCCTTCGATGAGCATCGCGAAAAAGATCACCCGTCCATCAGCTCGATGCTCCAGGAACATAATGACGGTAGAGGCCCCATGAGAATCATCATGAGCCACCTCCCCGAAGAAAAAATCAAAGAAATCGAAGATATCTTGTTTACCACCGAGCGTCCGGTTCAGGAGAGATTCTTTAAGGGAAGAGGTGTCGATTTTCGAAGCGGAGAAATCGAACTCTGGCCCACCGAATGTTTTCTATGCGGCGGTCATGGGTTGACCGGAGTCCGGGTCAATGAAAACGCAGAAACCAACATACCCGGTCTCTATGCGGCCGGCGACACCTCTCTGGTGGCTCGTGGCCACCTTTCCGGAGCATTTGTATACGGGGAAATCGCCGCTGAGAGCGCAACAAACTATTCAGCAGATATTAAATCGGTTGAACTGGATACCGATCAGGTGGCGGCATTTGTCAAAGACAGACAGAAAAAACTGGAACAGAGCGGCAACGCAATTCCCATTGAAGAGTTTGAATACAAGGTCAGGCGGATCATCAACGATTATATCAGACCACCCAAAGCAGAGTACAAGCTGGACAGAGCGCTGTGGTGGATGGATCGATTTCGTGAGGAATTTGTCGACCTGGTCCGAATCAGAGACATGCACGATCTGTTTAAGGCTTATGAGGTGGAGAATATTATCCAGTGCGCCACCATGAGTGCCCTGGCCTCCAAGGAACGAAAGGAGAGCCGCTGGGGTCCCTGGCACTTCCGCACGGATTATCCCGACAGAAATGATTCGGACTGGCTGAAACATATCGTGTTGACCCAGGGTGAAGCAGCGGAAGACGTTCGGATCTCACATAAAGATATTATCAGAATGACAGGATAAAGAGGTATTGTCGATTTTGGATTTTCGATTATCCCGTATCCGGTATCGAGCATCGAGTATCCAGAATCCAGTATCGAGTATCAAGTATCGAGTATCGAGTTGAGGAGAAAAAAGATGCGAATCAACATGCTGGAAAGCTTAACAGACAACATCGTCATCGATAAAGATAAATGCACGTTCTGCGGGGTCTGTGTGGAAACGTGTATATTGGATAACCTGAGGATGAAACTTTCTCCATGCCGGCAGGCATGCCCGCTTAAAGTCAATTGTCACGGATATGTTCAACTCATTGCAAGGGGAGAAGAAGAGAAAGGTTTGGAACTCTTAAGGGAGAGTTTACCCTTTCCCGGCATACTCGGCCGAATATGCTCCCAGCCTTGCGAAAATAGATGTTATCGCAAAGAAATGGACGGGGATGCGGTCTCCGTTCGCGCGTTGAAAAAATATCTGGCGGATCGGGCTTCAGACAATGATTCATGGACCCCGATCATGTCCCAGGAAACAGGGAAAAAGGTGGCTGTGGTCGGATCCGGACCGGCCGGTATGATGGCCGCTTTCGATCTGCGGAAGAAGGGGCACGGAGTAACCATTTTTGAAGCAGAAGAAGCCCCCGGAGGCATGCTTCGATGGGCGATCCCCGATTTCAGGCTTCCACGTGAAATATTGGAAGAAGAATTCCGCGTGCTGCACCGAATGGGTATAGATGTTCAATGCGGTGTAACCATCGGCAGGGACAAAAATCTGGAAGATCTGAAAAACGAATTCCAGGCCGTCATCATTGCCACCGGCTGTCCCAAGCATGCGGAACTTGGAAATGAAGGAGAAGAAATTTCCGGGATCTATTTCGGTTTGCCGTTTCTTCATGAAGTGAGAAAAGGCGGAAAACCGGACATCGGAAATAAGGTGGTCATCATCGGTGGGGGAAATGTTGCCGTGGATTCCGCCCAGACCGCACTCCGGCTGGGCGCCGAGGATGTCACCATGGTAACCCTGGAATCCGACGATGATCTTCCCGCATTCGAGTGGGCCGTTAAAAGCGCCGTATCCGAAGGTGTTAAGCTTCAATGTTCATGGGGAAACCCAACGTTCACATCCGGCAGCGGCAAATTGATCGGCATCGATTTTCAACACTGCGTTCAGGTGTTCGATGCATGCGGCCTCTTCGAACCGCAATTCGACGACTGCCGGCTCCATCACATAGAAGCCGATTCGGTCATTATCGCCATCGGCCAGAAATCGGACATTGCATTTCTTGATGATGCCGGTTTGATCCAAGAGGGAAGCGTTGCAGCGGATCCGATAACGCTGCAATCCTTGGATAAGGCAATCTTCATCGCCGGCGATGTGGATAGCGGGCCATCTTCGGTTATTGATGCCATGGCCGGGGGAAGATGTGCGGCTGAGTCGGTGGACCGTTTTCTCAACGGAGAACATCTCCGTTATGGTCGGACATATGCCGGCCCCATTGAAACCGATTTTCCAATCGACACCAAAGAATCGGTACAAATCGGAAGAGCAAAAATCAAAGAACATAAATGTGAGGGAAAAGGCGACTTTAAGGAGATCGAAAAAGGTCTCGATTCTGAAACCGCGCGACAGGAAGCAAGCCGCTGTTATTCTTGCGGCCAACCGTTCGGTAAATACAGAAATTGCTGGTTCTGCCTGCCGTGCGAGGTGGACTGTCCTCATGAAGCGCTTTGGGTCGAAATTCCGTATCTCTTAAGATAATCAGTGTCCAGTGCTTCTGTTGACTTCTTCGATAGCCGCGGATAATATCAAAAATCTGTAACGTGAACGATTCATGGGAGTTGCCGGACAATTACACCGACACATTTATCTTCTATCGTGACAGAAATATGAAGCCGATATAGTCGTTCTCAAAGATATGTTTCGTTTCTCCGTGATATGGAAGGGCCCAAATGCCTTTGAGCGAATCCATTTTGAACATTTTGAGAAGCGTTCTTAGGTGAAGTGGAGCGTGGAAATTGAAGCTGTTTGAGTCCCGAGCGAAGCGAGGTCGAGTTCTTTAATTTCAGCGTAATGAACCTTAGAACGCTCAAAATGTGCAAACCGGTGAGAGCAAAGGTTTTGGGTCCTTCATTCGGAACGGAATTGTGAGAATCACTATAGAAAGGACGGTTTAATGATCAAATCCGAAACGATTTTAAAAACTGCTCGAGAGTTGAATATCAAGGCTGCCATTGAAGGGCCGAAAGATGTCCGGCAAAAAGTGGCAAACATGGAAAAAGAAGAGACCCACCATTTGTCCAAATATGTTCTCGGGAAAATACTGGAAAACTATGATGCCGCCATTAAAGATCGACGCCCCATGTGCGCCGATACCGGTTTGCCCAGATACTATGCCAAGGTGGGAAACCATGCATCCATTGAAGGCGGGATGGTAACGCTGGAAAAACTGCTCCGACAGGCCACCGCTGAAACAACAGCCAGTATACCGTTGCGACCGAACCGGGTTCACCCGTTTTCACGAAAAGACTACAACAATAACGTGGGTATTCATGCCCCCACCGTGGATTACAGCTTCGAACCGGATGCCGACTGGCTGGACATTACGGTG
Organism: Deltaproteobacteria bacterium; assembly: GCA_013349495.1. Taxonomy (GTDB): domain Bacteria; phylum Desulfobacterota; class Desulfobacteria; order Desulfobacterales; family SURF-15; genus DUZK01. The sequence goes on along the minus strand of DUZK01000162.1, from coordinate 2,656 downwards.
GTTCATAAGGGCGGGCTTTTCGGAGGCGACTATCGCATGCTGTTTCCGGCTGACGGGATTCCGGGTCTTAAACGATTTTACCTGGATTCACTGGCTGAATATTTCCGGCGAGGAATGTCCTGCCAGCCTGCTGTGATCGGTGTCGGTGTGGGCGGCACCAAGGATGTATGTGTCCGTCTGTCCAAGGAGGCCGCTTGTTTAAGAGTTGTGGGGGATCGAAATCCGGATCCCGAAATAGCAAAGCTTGAAGAGGAACTCATCGAGCTCGGAAATCAATCCGGGTTCGGGCCAATGGGGTTTCCGGGAAACTCTGCCGTTTTGGATGTACACATTGAAGTGGCCTATGCCCATACGGGCGGAATGCCCGTAGGTATTCAGCATTTTTGCTATGCCCAGCGAAGAATGAGTGCCCGGATCTCTTCGAATGACAAGGTCGAATATCGTGAAGATCCCATGTGGTTCACTCCCTACTATCGGCGGGATACCATTGAATAAGGGATCATCACCCGATTAGTTGTAGTTGTTTAGGGCAAAATAAGTGGACAATCTCTAATTGATCATGTGTAGTTTTAGAGGGGTCAAGGGGTCAAGGATTCGAGTGAAATGCTAAAGAATTACAAAGAGTTGAATGCTTGGACCCTCTTCTCCAACTTAATTGGAGAAGAACTAGAATAAGTGAACCCTAAGGAGGAACGCGGTTATGACAGATCAAGAAAAAAAAACGATTCGAGAAGTATATCTATCTTTACCTGTTTCCCCGGAGGATTTAGATTCGCTTAAGCTGGGGGATGCCGTATATCTCAACGGTCTGGTATTTACCGGCCGTGAGGGTGTTTACAGCCGGATTTTTGAGAAGAATATCGAACCTCCGATTGATATTCGGGAATTGGGGGGAGCGACATTCCACTGCTCCCCGGCCATTAGCGAGACCTCGCCCGGTGTCTATAATGTCCCTTCGGTTACGGCAACCGCGAGTTTCCGGTTCGCCAAATACATGCCTGAATTCCTCAAACGCTACGGTATTCGTATCGTCATCGGAAAAGGGGGAATGGCTCTGGATATATATAAACAGGCATTTAGGCCCAACGGCACGATATATCTGACAACCGTGGGCTATGGACTTGGCGCCATCTATGGAAGGGGTATTCTCGGGGTTAAAGACGTTATCTGGAAAGAAGAACTCGGTTTCGCACAGGCCATGTGGATTCTTGAAGTTGAAAACTTCGGGCCGTTTTTGGTTGAATGTGATGCACAGGGAGAAAGTCTTTTTGAAAAGGCAAATGCGGAAATCAACACGAAATTCCTAAAGCTTTATGAAGGCCTTCCACAATTGGCTTTGAAGCGGCTGGGGGAAGTCTGTAACCCGGATACCGAGGTTTTTTAGGAGCAATGAGCATAGAAGGAATTAGAATTTTCGGGTCCTTCTTATAACGGTTTCAATTTACAGAGGAGGCTTTTGAAAAAAATGGCTGAACAGATTACTTGTCCGGGATTCAAGGCCGCAGGCGTTGCTGCTGCAATAAAATATGAGGGAAGGAAAGACTTGGGGTTGTTGTTCTCCGAGAGACCGGCAACGGTTGCCGGTGTGTTTACAAATAACCGGGTGAAGGCAGCACCGGTGCTGCTGGATATGGAGCGAATCAAATCAGGAATTTGTCACGCCGTCATCGCAAACAGCGGAAATGCCAACTGCTGTACCGGACATCAGGGTTATCAGGACGCGGTATCCATGGCAAAGTTTGCCGCCTCGGCACTCGGTGTTTCTGAAGATACCGTATTTGTTGCGTCAACAGGCGTCATCGGAGCGCCCTTGCCCATCAACAAAATTGAGTCCGCAGTGCCGAAACTTGTGAAATCTCTTAAACTGGAAGGTTTATCAGATCTCGCCGAAGCCATCATGACCACAGATACCGTACCGAAAATCATAGCCAAAACAGGTCAAATCGACGGTAAGACATTTACCATTGCTGCAACAGCCAAGGGAGCCGGAATGATTCGACCGGATATGGCAACCATGCTCTGCTTTGTCGCAACGGATATTCAAGCATCTTCTGATGATCTTTCCAACATGCTTTTCAATTCCGTGGAACGTTCCTTCAACCGAATCACCATCGATGGCGATACCAGCACCAATGATACGGTGCTCCTTTTGGCGAACGGGGAGTCGGGAATCGAAATTACGAATGATTCAGCGAGAAGTATTTTTCAGGAAACCTTGGACGAAGTACTGATGCAGCTGGCGAGAATGCTGGTACAGGACGGAGAAGGCGCAACCAAGCTCGTCGATATCGTGGTGACCGGAGCAGATTCGTTGGAGAATGCAAAAGCGGTTGCCTTCACGGTGGCCCATTCGAACCTGGTGAAAACCGCGCTGTTCGGAGAGGACGCCAACTGGGGGAGAATAATCGGGGCTGCGGGAAGAGCCGGTGTTCCTGTGGACCCGGACAGGATCGATATTTATTTCAATGATGTCAAGATGGTTGAAAACGGCATGGGTTGCGGCGATGCTGCAGAGGCGGAAGCGACCAGTGTGATCAAACTGCCCGAATTTGAGATTAAGATCGATTTAAAAATGGGTGAGGAAGCGTATTCAGCCATCACCTGTGACTTCTCCATCGATTACGTCAAAATCAACGCCGATTACAGAAGTTAGATT
>DUZK01000161.1 GCA_013349495.1 Deltaproteobacteria bacterium | reverse complement strand
ATTAATCAATAGTTAATTTTTTGCAGCAGAGGAATTTTCACCGCCATGTGAATGCTTGACCATTTGAAAACGGTCATATAACTATAGAAGAAACGTTCAACAACAATGAAGTATAAGGGGGACAATTCATGGATCGGTCCGGAACCGTAGGCAGGTTGACCGAATTTATAAAAAAAATGAAAAACGAGGGCCTTGATCGGATCGTCATCGATACCTTTGCCTATTATTACGAAAAGGTGGTCAACGGCGAAACCGGGTCCATTCCGGAAAATGACATCCGGCCTTTGAGTCCCGAGGAAACGGTAATTGCAGATGATCCTGGGCGATATTTCGATTTCGGCAAAAAGGCATTAAAGCATGCCGTGATAATTGTTCTGAACGGGGGTCTCGGTACGAGTATGGGGCTCACGAGTGCAAAATCGCTGATTGTGGCGAAAGCCGGCAAATCGTTCCTTGCCATAAAATTGGCCCAGGCGGAACGCCTGGGTGTTCAAATGTGTCTTATGAACAGTTTCAACACCCACGAGGCCACACTGAAAGCGATATCCGAAATAAAGCCCGAAAAAGAACCGATTTGTTTTCTGCAGAATAAATTCCCGAAGATATTACAAGACGGGCTTGCGCCTGCATCATGGCCGCATAATCCAGATCTGGAATGGAACCCCCCCGGCCACGGCGATATCTATACGGCGCTTCATTCCACCGGAATCCTGAAAAAGCTCCTGGATCAGGATATCAGATACGCTTATATCTGTAATTCAGACAATATCGGAGGAACCATAGATGAATCGCTCCTCGGATATTTCGCCGAAGAGAGCATCCCGTTTATGATGGAGGTCTCACAACGCGGCCCGTTGGACCGGAAAGGCGGGCACCTGGCCCGACACCGCAATGGGCATTTGATACTCAGAGAAATCGCCCAATGCCCCAAGGAAGATGTCGATACTTTTCAAAATATCAGATACCATCGATTCTTTAATACAAACTCCGTCTGGATTAATCTTCTCGAACTGCACCGTTCGATAAAAGAGCATGGTTTGGTGCAGCTCCCGATGATCTTGAACCCGAAACCCCTGGACCCCAGAAACGAAAATTCACCGCCGATTTACCACATAGAGACCGCCATGGGTTCCGCCATCTCCATGTTCGACGGAGCCCAAGCGGTTCAGGTCGGCAAAATCCGTTTTCTGCCGGTTAAAACATGCAGTGATCTCCTGGTCAGCCGATCGGATCGATTTCTTCTGACAAAAGATTACAAGATCATCAAAAACCCGGCCACAACAACTTCCGACATAAACGTGACCCTTGATCCGAAATATTACGGAAAGATCGATCTGTTCGACAAGAGATTTCCCGTGGGCGCCCCCTCTTTGTGCAGGTGCGAGTCTCTTACCATAGATGGGGATGTCCGGTTTGAATCGAACGTGACGATCATCGGAAATGTCACCCTTCGAAACAACAGTGCCCAACAGGCGGTGATCAAAGAAAATACGGTTATTGATCGGGATCTGATTCTCTAATATGATCTTCGTATCAGATGGATACGTGTCAATTTCAGAGCGTAAAACGTGAGTATCGTCCGGTAGGGTAGAACACATGCCGAAAAACAATGCGATAAAGAACCGCATGGGATCATTCTTTTATTGGTGGGTTTTAATCCTGCCGATTGTGTTGTGTTCGGGAAACGCACAGGGGCAGAAAATCGAAATCATCTCCTCGAACCCGAAAACGTCGTTTGCCGAACAAATCGATTCCATTGAAAAAACCATCGCCGCAGAGCGGGAAAATACGGACAATCTTAAATCTCATCTTTTGGAGGCGCGTCAGTTAAAGCAAACATTGGCAATGGAGCTGAATGCCAACAAGCTGCATATCTCCACGTACAATAACATTTTGCTTCTCCAGCATACCGGCGTTGATGATCTTGAAAAAGCCCTGGCAGCCAATCGGATTGCGTTTGACGCCGTGGACAATCGAATCAAGGGGTTAAAGAAAAAACTGGAAGCCGTGGCGCAGCTGATAATCCAGACCGATGAATATTACCGCCTCAATGAAAAACAATTATCCGATCTGGATGTCGAGGCATTAAAACATCCCGATACCGGTGTATTAATCAAAAAACTGAAGGAGCTGCTTAAAACCCTTTCCGCCAAACAGGGCATGCTGTCCACAATAGGCGAAATCTACACGGAGCAGATCTTCCTGCTGGAGAAGAACCACTCGGCGTTGATGGAATTGTCGAAGCGGTTCGATGAAAGAATAAAGGAAAAAAGAAAAGAGGCGCTATTTCAACGCAAAAGAAACCTGTTGGTTCTTTCGAACTGGAACCAAATCGCTGACGAATTCAACCGGTTGCGCCAACGGGTTGTATTATTCGGTTCGGAATCCTTTTGGGCAAAAGAATTGCCTGTCGTTTGGCGAGCCGGAGGAATTTTGCTCACGACCTTTTTTCTGCTTTTCGTGATCTTTGTCTGCCTGATTTTTCGATTCCGAAAATTCTGCATAAAATGCGCGGGCCGTTCCTTTTTCAGTGAAAATCCGGTTCGCGCGTTTGCCTTTGAACTTTTTTTACACTCCCTTCCGCTGTTCGGAACGACTCTGTTTCTCTATGTCTATACCCACCTCCAACAGATCTATTCCTCTGTCTTTATCGCCCGGGTGATCGTCGATATCCTCTGGCTGCTGTTGATCACCCGGTGGTACTCGGATCTTCTGGGAAAATGGCGTCAAACAGAAACACTTTCACCGGATGCCCGGATCATTCACCGTTTGAAAATCGTTACGCGCTATATCCGGTTCTTTGTCATCATCCATCTGGTGATTGGCTGGTTGACTGGAGACGCCGGCATTCTCCTGCTTTCGGTCAGAATTGCCTTTGAAATCGTTCTTCTCGTTTGGTTATTTCATTTCTTGAAATATTACCGCATCCTCGTCGCCCGGTCGGAGTTACAAATCCAACAGCCGACCCCTCTCGTTAAGTCTGTTGTGGCTGCCATGGGTTATATCATCGCCGGCGGTGCGCTGTTGCTCGACTTAACCGGATTCGGGCAGCTTTCCATTTATTGGCTCTCTTCCTGGGGACATAGTTCGGTGGTCTTTTTATGGGGAAGCGTTTTTTTCTTCATTCTCAGGGAATGGTATCAAACTTTCCAGAAACCCGGAGAAGTCAAAACCGAAGGCGATAAAATAACCGGCTACCCGTTTCGGCTCATGATCATCTGGATCTGTTGGCTGGCCTGGTTTGCAAGTTGCATGGTTGCCGTTATTATCGCCTGGGGGGGGAGGCAGGCGGTAATTCTCGGGTTTTTCAACGCCGCATACTATCCGTTTTCCGTGGGAAATATGCGGTTCAGCCTGATGGGTTTCATTTATGCCTCGCTGATATTGCTGTTTACCCACGCGGTTGTAAGAATATGGAGACGTTTTTTTAAGGATAATGTTTTGGCCAAAAGCGGTCTTGAAGTCGGACTTCAGGAATCGATGACCACCATCGCCGTCTATGTGTTATGGGCTTTGGGCATTCTATTTGCCCTTCATGCGTTCGGTTTGAATACCACTTCCCTTGCCGTGGCATTCGGGGCATTGGGTATCGGCCTCGGGTTCGGCCTGCAAAATATCTTCAACAATTTTATCAGTGGAATTATTCTGCTTTTCGAGCGTCCGATCCAGGTAGGCGATGCAATAGAAATCAATGGAATCTGGGCGAATGTCAAAAAGATCAATGTGAGATCGACGGTGGTTCAAACCTGGGACAACGCCAGCCTGATTATCCCTAACTCCGAATTCATCAGCTCCCAGGTAACCAACTGGTCCTTTAAGGACATGCGGCTTCGAAGAAACATTAACGTCGGTGTCGCATACGGGTCGGATGTGGAATTGGTCCGTCAAACGCTGCTTGAAGTCGCGGGCAACATGCCCAGGGTCATGAAATATCCCAAACCGGATGTATTATTTACCGATTTCGGAGATAATGCATTGATGTTCCGGCTTCGTGTCTGGACGGTTATCGATCATATGGTTGAAGTTGAGACAAACATCCGTTTTGAAATTGACCGGCTTTTCAGAGAACGCGGCATCACCATCGCCTTTCCCCAAAGGGATATCCATATCAAAACGGTCACGGAATCCATATCCCGTGAGGTCGCACCCGCCGATTCATCGTCCAAAAACAACAAGCCCGACCCGGACAACAAAGGTTGAAATCCTTGCCGCTCCTCTGCCGGGCATTTGACCGATTTGTAAGGATTCGCGGCAATCCCAGGAAAATCGGACCGTTTGAGGGGAAAAGCAAAGTCTCGCGGACCATTGTCAATTATCGAAACATTTCAAAAATATCAACAAAATCAGAAGGATCCACTCTCTGCTTCACCAGGGGCTCATCTTTAATGGCCGGAATCTGTGAGTTAAGCGCCGGTCGGTCGGTTGAATAGATGATACCGATGGGAATCTTCTCCCCCCATTCCGCTGCTTTTTCAAAGGCCATTAGCCGGTTTTTCGGATCGTATTCCGGATCTTCATCGATCCGATAGACACGATCCTTGTACCATTTAAATGTGTTAACGCGGTTGAAGGACACACAGGATTGAAGAATGTCGATCAAGGCAAAACCCTTATGTGTAATTCCCTTCCGGATGAGTTCGGACAGGTGATCAATTTCACCGGCAAACCCGCGCGCAACAAAACTGCAATCCGACGCGATCGCCAGCAGAAGGGGGTTGATCGGCCGATTCACCGATCCCTGGGGGGTGGTTCGGGTGACAAAGCCCTCGCCGCTGGTCGGGGAGGTTTGGCCTTTGGTGAGCCCGTAGACTTGATTGTTATGAACCAGATAGGTGATATCGACATTCCTTCGCATGGCATGGATGAAATGGTTTCCCCCCTCCCCGTAGCCGTCACCATCTCCGCCTTGTGCTAAAACCGTCAGTTCATGGTTGGCCAGTTTAACCCCGGTGGCCACCGGAAGCGTCCGGCCGTGCAGGCCGTTAAAGGCGTTGCATCGCAAGTAATGCGGCGTTTTAGGCGCCTGGCCGATACCGGATACGATGACGATCTCATGAGGCTTTTTTCCCAAATCCACAAACGCCTGTTTGAGGGATTTTAAAATGGAAAAATTTCCGCAGCCCGGACACCAGGCAATCGGATCGTCGCTATAAAAATCTTCTAGAGATACCATGGACGCCTCCCCTATAATCGTTCCTTTACAACGCTAATGATTTCATGGGCGGTAAACGGCCGACCGTCGAATTTCAGTATCTTGTGAGAAATCGCAAGCCCGGTTTCATGGCTGAAGATATCGGCAAATTGACCGGAATAATTATTTTCCACCGATATTATTTTTGTATGATCGGAAATGATTTCAGAGAAATCACATTCCGGAAACGGGTAAATCTCGCTAAAGTGGATCAACCGGGTGCTCATGTCTTGTGAATTCATTTGATCGACCGCCTCTTTTAAGGCGCCGCAGGTGGATCCCCATCCCAGGAGGATGATGTCCCCCTTCCGGGATGGATAGATTTCCGGAGCGTTCATCTCCTTTCGCAACCCCTTCAATTTGGCCATCCGCTTTTTATGCATCCGGTTTCTAACCGCTGCACTCTCGGTAATATGCCCGGCTTCGGTGTGCTCATCGCTGTCTGCATAGAGGACGGCTTCGGTCCGGCCCGGTATGATTCGTGGTGAAACCCCGGATTTGTCCAAAGCGTATCGTTTGTAATCGCTTGCAGAGGAAAAGTCTTTATCGTTCAGTATGTTTCCCCGGTCGATGGTAATCTGATCTAAATCGAAACCATCCACCGTGGAAAAGGAATCGTTCAAATGCTGGTCGGTCAATATTATCACCGGTGTTTGATATCTGTCGGCCAAATTGAAGGCTTTTGACACAGCGAAGAAGGCTAGCTCCGCATTGCCCGGCGCGAACACAGCCCTGGGGAATTCGCCGTGACCGGCGTGGATCGTAAACTTTAGGTCCGACTGCTCGGTGCGGGTGGGAAGACCGGTGGAGGGACCCGGTCGCTGAGCATTGATGACGACAACGGGGGTTTCGGTCATGCCCGCGAGCCCCAACGCCTCCACCATCAGGCAGAATCCGCCGCCGGATGTGGCGGTCATCGCCCTTGCCCCTGCAAAAGAGGCGCCGATCACCATGTTGACGGCCGATATTTCGTCCTCAGCCGGTTCCATAATAATATGGTGTTCTTTGCCCAAGGCCGCAATAAACTCCATAATACCGGTGGACGGCGACATGGGATATCCGGAATAGAACTTCAGCCCGGAGCAGATGGCGCCCAAGGCCATGGCCTGACTGCCGTTGAGCAGCATTTTATTCCGTTGAAATTTACCCGTATCCAATGGGTATGGGAAATTACCCTTGAAATGCTGTTGAACAAATCGATATCCGGCCTCGGCACACGTTTGATTTTGATGGATAACCGCCTTGCCCTTATCTCCAAACACCTCTTTGAGATGATCCTGCAACGGCTGCAATTCAAATTTCAGCAGAGCAAATGCAGCGCCGGTGGCAACGGTATTGGCCATGATTTTACTGCCTCCGGCTTTGGAAGCCAGCTTCTCTAAAGGAATCGGGATATGATGGGGATTTTTCGAGTCGGTAGCCGGTTTCTCATCATCATAAATCATCACCCCATCGTCCTTGAGATAAGGCAGATCCGCATCCCTGGTCTCGGCATCAAGGGCAATCAACAGATCAACCTTGTCATTCACGGCATTCACCGGCTCATGGCCGACCCGAACCTGATCGAAATTATGTCCTCCCCGGATTCTCGATTCCACATCGTTATTGATAAAGACATAGTAGCCGTGTCGAATGAAAACTTTTCCCATGGCAGCGCTGATGGACTGGATCCCTTGACCGGCTTGACCGCAAATGCGGATGGAAATATCGACAGTCATGTTATGCGTATCCTTTTGTGGATTTTTATATATCTACTTTTATTCATTTGCTGTTTTTGATAAAAACAGACGATTATCCTCTGATACAATGCCGCTAACGACTGGATAATATAGATTCACGAATCACAGATAAACAAAAAACCGATCCTTTGTCAAAAAAACATCATTGCAGGTGCAACACAATGGAAAATAAAGATCTTCCTATTTACAAACGGTCCCTTTTCTCGTGGATATTTTCCGGCAACCTGAAGATTCAGGTGCTGCTGCTCGGTATCGTGCTGATCACCGTGTTTACCCGGGTCCTACCCTTGGAGATGCAAAAAAGAATCGTCAACCAGGCCATCAACCTTAAGAAGATAGATCTGCTGGTTATCTATTGCGGGATTTACCTGGTTTCGGTCTTGCTGGCCAGTGGGTTGAAATTTCTCATCAATATCCTCCAGACACGCATCGCACAGCGTGCCACTGCACAGATCCGCACGTCCCTCTATGAACATATTCTCATGCTTCCATTAAGCTTTTTCAGAAGAACACAGCCGGGAATGGTGGTGTCCGCACTGGTCACGGAACTGGCCACTGCCGGCGATTTTATCGGTATGGCCGTGGCGGTGCCCATCACCGCCGTATTCACCCTTCTCGCGATTTCCGGTTACCTGATCTGGATCAATCCCCTGCTGGCAATTGTATCCTTGTCCATCTATCCGTTCGTTTTGCTCGTTGTTCCCATACTCCAAAAAAAAGCGAATGCCGCCAATAAGCGCCGCGTTGACACCACCCGGAAACTCTCCAGCAAGATCGGAGAGTCCATCAGCGGTATCCATGAAATACATGGGCACGGCGCCTTCGGTATTGAAAACCGAAAATACGGCAACCTGGTGAAGGAACTGGAAAAAATACGAGTGGTTTGGAATCTTTACCGATTCGCCATCAAAGTTTCGGGTAATTTTTTCACAAACTTAAGCCCGTTCATCGTGTTTATTCTGGGCGGGTATTTGGCCATCAACGGACAATTGGAGCTGGGCGCACTGGTGGCGTTCCTGTCCGCCCAGGAAAAGATCTATGATCCTTGGAAAGAACTGATCGACTTCTATCAAGCCTATCAGGACGCTTCGGTCAGCTACTCCCAAACCATGAATTACTTCGCGGAGACGCCCCAATTCGCCGTTGAGCCCCGGGGAAGAAGCCCCTACGACCTTGAGGCCAAGCTTGAAGTCAATGACCTGTCGTATGTTACCGAGGAGGGAATTCATTTGCTCGATGACATCAATTTCTCATTACAGTCCGGTGAGCACATGGCGCTTGTGGGATTTTCCGGAAGCGGAAAAAGCACCCTCGCCCTTTGCATCGGGCAGCTTTACAGGTATACTGGGGGCCATATTTCAATCGGTGGAAAGGAAGTATCCGAACTTACCAAAATGGATATGAGTCACAATATCGGGTTTGTTTCTCAAAGCCCGTTTATCTTTGAGGGAACCCTTGAAGAAAACCTGCTCTATTCCTGCATGGCTCGAATCGACGGAAACGGAGAGGGTGCCGGTCCGGCACTTCCGACCCTTGATGATATGATTGCCGTATTGCATGAAACCGGTATCTTTGTCGATGTTTTGCGCTTCGGCCTGAATGCCGTTTTGATCCATGACGAAGATCATGGTCTTGAAGGGAGAATATTGCGACTTCGGGAAAAATTTCGCCAGGACTATGGGGATAAAGTGGCAGACTACGTCGAGCTTTATGATGAGAATCGTTATCTCCATTTTTCCAGCATCTCCGGGAACATAACTTTCGGGTCGGCTCGGATCGATTCATTTCAGAATAACAATCTGTCAAAAAACGAATACATTATCAAATTTCTTCGGGATACGGACCTCTACACCCCCCTCTTGGAACTGGGTCGAGAGCTATGTCGACAGGCGGTGTCAATATTGACCCTTCTCCCACCGGATGATCTGTTTTATGATCAAAACCCCATGCGACCTGAAGAACTTGAGGAATACCAGGCGCTTTCAGAACGCTTGATGATCCGGAGCATTGAAGAATCGGCTTCAGACGACCGGGAAAAATTGCTCCGGCTGGCATTTCGATTCACCCCCGGACAACATAAAATCGTTGCATTGCCGCCGCGACTGCAGGATCTGATTCTCAGAGCCCGCTTCATATTCAGAGGAAAGGTGATGAAGGAAAACCCGGGAGCGATGGCGTTTCACCAGATGGATCACTACATCTACTCTCAAACTATTCTGAACAATATCTTTTTCGGAAAGCTTAAAACAGCAATGCCCCACGCACAAGAAAAGATTACCGAAATCATCATACAACTGCTGATAGAGGAAGACCTGTTGGAAACCATTATCAGTACCGGTATGCAGTATCAGGTCGGCACCAAAGGGGATAAGCTTTCCGGCGGTCAGCGACAGAAGCTGGCCATTGCGCGCGCCTTTTTGAAAAATCCACATATGCTGATTCTCGACGAGGCAACCTCGGCCCTCGACAACAACTCACAATCGCGCATTCAAAACCTGTTGGAGAAAAAATGGAAGCGAAAGTCTACGGTTATCGCGGTGGTTCACCGGCTGGATATTATCAAAGGCTATGATAAGATCGCCGTTATGAAATCGGGTAAAATCGGCGAAATCGGCACCTATTCGGAACTGATGGACCGTAAAGGATTGCTGTATGAGCTGACCGGCAGAAAAACATGATCCCGAATCATTGCCACAAGATCAGGTATTTGATAGGGCTTTTGTCAGCTCCATCAACCCTTCGCTGCGCTCTATAAAAATTTGACTGTGCGGGAATGGAATTTCGATACCGGCTTCATCCAAAGCCTTCTTGCTGGGCTCTGTGTATTCCCATAACAGGGAATAATTCATCAAAGGGTCTTCTGACCAGAAACCCATTTCGAGGTTGACGCTGCTGTTCTCGAGTCCGGTGACGATCACGGAATGCGCAGGCGTATCGAGAATTCGGTTGTCGTTTTTTATCGTAGCCAAGATGGCTTCCCGTCCCGTCTGAATATTTTCCCTGTAGGCGATGCCGATAGGAACTTTTACGCGGATACGTCGGGTCAGCGTAAAATTGAAAAACGCAAAGAAAAAATCGACGATCAGTACCATTAATTTGATCAACCACAAGGTTTCATTGGTAGCGCCCAAAATAT
>DUZK01000160.1 GCA_013349495.1 Deltaproteobacteria bacterium | reverse complement strand
GTGCCTAAAATGCCTAAAGTTGTGGAATTCTATCCTTTTTATAAAAAAAGATAGAGCAAAGCGATACCTTAACTTTAGGCACTTCAAACTTTAGTTCACTTGTAACTTTTCCGGCTTGTCCGGATTAGAAGAATGGAGCGTTACATTGAAAACGGAAGACGACAGTTGGATCCGCATGGTGTTCAAAGGTAACAAAGTCTGGATTCAATCGGATTCTGACGGCAACCCTATCCATAAAGACGGTAAGATCAGACTCAAATACCGCCTGGATCAGGACTATGAGTATTGGGTCAACCCACAGCATGTGAATCCCTTGGATGAACCGAACCGTGTGAAAAACTCCCCTAAGATCAATAAGGGCTCAAAACAAAAAAAGCCGGCCCCTCGATCGAAGAAAATGTCACAGCCGGTTGAAAAGCCGCCGGAAAATGCCATCGCCTTATTTACGGACGGCGCTTCTTCCGGGAACCCCGGCCCTGCCGGTGTCGGGGTTCTGTTTAAATATCGGGAACATGAAAAAGAAATATCGAAATACATCGGAATTGCAACCAACAACCAGGCTGAACTTGAAGCGATCCGACTGGGACTTTCAGAAATTAAAAGGGCCGAGATCCCTGTACGTGTATATACGGATAGTGCATACGCTCACGGGGTGCTGATGCTGGGTTGGAAGGCAAAGAAAAATCTTGAATTAATAATAGAGATCCGTAAAAGCCTGTCACGTTTTATGGATCTAAAAATCATTCACGTAAAGGGGCATGCAGGACTCGAAGGCAATGAACGGGCGGACAAATTGGCAACCGCCGCCATAGAGAACAACAGATAAACAAAAAGCCCCTGCTTCACGTCAGGGGCTTTTTGTTCTAAAGATGAACTTAGTTCGCTTCAGTCTTCGCTGAAGCTACGCCCGACAAGTCGCTCACAATTGGAATGATGGAATATTGGAACGCTGGAATGATGGGTTTAAATGAATTCTATCGATTTTATAAAAAAGATCTTTTCCGCTTTTATACCCAATATTCCATCATTCCACCATTCCATGTTGCACTGCAATGTTGAGCGTCAGTTAATAAAATAATATCAATAGGTTATAGAATTTTCAAGACGTTTAATTATTCGTCTTCTTTGTCGGTCTTCAGAGTTTCAATTTCTTTCTTCAGGTCGTCAATCTCTTGTTTGTACTTATCCACGCCCTCTTCGTCTGTTGAAGTATCAAACGTCGTATCATCCTTTTTCCAGCTGTCCTTAAGCTCGTCAAAGCCAAGATATATGGCCAAGCCGCCGCCCAGTACAAGCATGGCAGGAATGGCACCGGCAATGAGCTGTAAAAAGGGTTTCCACCAAACCGATAATCCGATTATGCCCAATACAGCAGCCACCGCACCACCAATTAAAGTCTTCATAAAAAATAGTCCTCCTTTATTGCAAAAATATTAATAAACTGACGAATGATTCTATCGGGTAAAAGACACGTGTTGCGCTTGACACGCCGTTAGATTTCAACTGAATGAGACGAAACCAACGCGCAGGTAACTATCACAACCAAAAGGCCAACGCAAGATTAATTTTCCTTTTTTCTTTCTCTCAATACCCTATATCATAAACATAAGTCTCCAAATTCATAAGTGATTCATATAAAACCGCAACAAGAAAACTTGCTTTGATCAATTCTTTCTGGTATTTTTTTTTGCCTCTAATTATATATTAGGTATAATTGTATCGTCAAACGAATTTTGACCGTGAACACTCCTGTGGATCAGGATGATACGGGCAGGATATACCATAATGTTTAAATTGAAATGGAATAAGCTGAGAAAAACCATAAGAAGTTGGATCGAGAGGCTCCTTCTCGGCAACCATAATCACTATTTGTGCCAGATACCCGAGAGGATGGATTTCCTGTCCCGAGCCTTGCTTAAACTCTTTTCTTCTCGAATCAAAATCGCAGAGAATCAAACAGCGCGTTTGAACAGGCTTCCGGAAAATGCCGTTGTTGTATTTGCCACCAAAAATAAATGGAATTTCGAATTCCTATTTTATCATTCACGCTATAAGCGGCTGGGATATACTTTTCCTGAAATCGGATTTGATTACCGGGTCACTTTCTGGCAGCCGTTGTCCCGTATACTTAAAATCATCTTATCCTGTATCGATTACTTCATCTTTAATTTATCTTTACCCAATCCGTATAAAAGCGGCTTTATCGAACAACAGCTCCTTAGCGGAAAAGCTGCATTTTTATCCTTGATTGACAAGAGAAGCTTTTATCAAAGATTTGTAAAAGCCCAGATCGACCCGATACAGCACCTTATCGACATTCAACACACCATAGATCGTCCCATCGTCATTATTCCCCTACTCATGTTTTTTGATAAAAACCCGGAACGATCCGTTCCGGGATTCATCGACTCGCTGTTCGGAACCAAGGGGAATCCCGGAAGAATTAGACGCACCCTTACCCTCCTCATTAATCCGAAGCACGTATTTGTTGAAGTATCTGAGCCGGTAAATCTTAAAACGTATGTTAGCGATCCGGAGAATGAAAAGTTAGGTACAGAGCATTTATCCTTTGCATTGCGGCGCAAATTGGCGAAACAGATCAATCGGCACCGTCAAAGCATTACAGGGCCTCAGCTTAAAACAAGGGAAGAACTCAAGGAAAGAATCCTTACCAGCGACCGACTCCAGCAATTCATGAATCGATATGCAAAATCCCGCAGTATCACCCTCCAGCAGGTACGAAAGGAGGCAGATGATTATCTAGAGGAAATTGCAGCCGACTATAGGGTCGGTCTGGTTAAGGTGGCCTCTCTTATCGTCAGGAAACTTGTACGGTTGATGTTTGAGGAGGTGTCCGTCAACACCGATGTATTGGACCAGGTCAAGACCATGGCTCAGAAAGGTCCCCTCATCCTTCTTCCATGTCACAAAAGCCACATGGATTATCTTATTCTATCCTCACTGTTATACGATCACAACATGCCGTGTCCACATATTGCAGCCGGAAAGAATCTGTCATTCTGGCCCATGGGAACACTCTTCAGGGCCGGGGGGGCATTCTTTATTCGAAGGAGCTTCAGAGGAGCCAGGCTCTATTCCAGAGTATTTTCCGAATACATCCACAAGCTGTTGGATGAGGGATTCAATATTGAGTTCTTCCTTGAGGGTACGCGAAGCCGAACCGGCAAACTGATTATGCCCAAATTAGGGCTGCTATCCATTCTTCTTAATGCATTCCGCAACGGTGCATGCGAAGATATGATCCTGGTGCCCATCTTCATCGGATACGATCAGGTTTTGGAGGAAAGTGCTTATCTGAATGAAATTGAAGGCGGGCAAAAGAAACCCGAAAGTTTCATTCAGGTTATTAAGGCAAGACGGTTTCTGAAAAGGCGACACGGAAGAATTTATATCCGTTTTCACGAGCCCCTATCTCTGAAAATGCTGTTATCAAATCAGGGACAGACCATCAAAGACTTGTCCTCCAAAGAGCAAAACAGCTTCTGTCGAAATCTAGCGTATCAGATGCTGACCGCAATAGACGGTGTAGCCGTAGTAACTCCTCAAGCGCTCTTTGCCAGTGCGGTCTTAAACTGCTCCCGACAACGATTCTCATTTGATCAGGTTCGGTTTTATTTTGACACATATTACCGATACCTCGTCTCCCAAAAGGTGGACATGTCTGAAGCGTTGTCCGCAGATCATTATCACGCCCTGCGCCAGCTCCTCGATGCTTATATTCAACTTAAATTTATTGAAAAGATATCAGAAGACAAGGAGGGATATTCCGTTGATACCTTGTTTCGGACCAATGAAAACAAGCGGCCAATCCTGGAGTACTACAAGAACAATTGCATTTCATATTTTGTTCCCCCGGCCTTTACCGCACTTTCAATACTTGAAAAAGACACATTTGAGTTCTCTGTGGAAGACCTCGGCTCCAACTATCGGTTTCTTCGAGAACTTTTTCAGAACGAATTCGCATACAGCGACAATCAATCAGGCGAAGATCTAATCCGAAGAAGCCTTAAAGCCTTTGCAAAAGACGGTGTGCTGGTTCCCCATTCCGATAATGAAGAAATATACAAGGTCACACCCACGGGCTTGAAAAAGTTAAGATTATACTCCAGTTTTTTGAGAACCTATTTTGAATCCTATTGGGTGGCGCTTAACTATTTTATGCGGTCTTCACAAAACTCCATCGATCCGAAGGAACGTCTAAAAAAAGTCCAAAGTGTGGGAAACCGCATGTATAAACGGAATGAAATTGAACTGAAGGAGGCACTATCAAGGGTTAATTTTGATAATGCCGTGAATTATTATCTCTCAAATGGCGTTAAGGGTTCGGAAAATACGGAAAAAATCAACTACTATGCCTATGAAATTCAAAAGTACATGAAACGATTGTCAATTCATTAATATCTCTTTTAACCGTCCAAGGTTTTAATTCAAGCACTCATGAAAGCTCTGGTCCTTGCAGCCGGTCTCGGGACACGACTCCTGCCCTATACCCGATACACTCCAAAACCGCTGTTCACCATTGGCGGTCGGACGTTTCTGGATATCATTCTATGCAGCCTGCAAGATGCCGGTTGCGAAGCGATTGCTGTAAATACCCATCATCTTGCATCCCAGATCGAATCGTTTGTCATTGCTCAAAATTATTCCGTGCCGATTCGAACCTGTTACGAACCTGAGATTTTGGGTTCCGGAGGGGCAATCAAAAACATAGAAGACTTCTGGGATAATCGGCCCTTTCTGGTTGTAAACAGCGACATTATCACCGATATCGATTTTCGCTCGGTATATGAATTTCACCTGGCCCATGACTATCCGGCAACCCTGGTTCTCCATGATTGCCCTGAATTCAACACCGTATCGGTCAGCAGTGACGGATTTGTCACGGGATTCCCGGCCGATTCCAAAACAGGCGAGTCGGCTAAGTTGACCTTTACCGGAATTCAGGTGCTTGACCCGGAAATCATAAATTGGATTCCCCGTGATCGCTTTTCAAGCAGTATCGAGATTTACAAACAGCTCATATCTGAAGATCGGAGCATAAAGGCCCATATCTTAAACGGCAACTTCTGGTCTGATATGGGAACACCAGCGCGTTATAAAAAAGCAGTATACAATCAAATGGCTGCTATTGCGTTTCAAAAAGCCTTTGCAACCGGTATCGGAAAAAAAATCGAACGTTCAAGGATCGCAGGTGACGGCTCGGATCGAACATGGTACCGTATCACATCCCACAAACACTCCATTATCTTGGCTGATCACGGTATCAGACAACAACAGAGCGTTTCAGAAGCGGATTCGTTTGTCTCCATCGGGTGTCATTTACATAAAAAGGGGGTTCCGGTTCCGAAGATTCATCATTCGGACCCGTTTTCGGGATTGGTTTTCATGGAGGATCTGGGAGATATCCATCTGCAATCGGCAGTACAAGAATCAGATGACACGGATCATATTTGCACCCTGTATCGAGAAATTATCGGCCGATTGATCCACATGTCCATCGAGGGTCGTAAAAATTTCGATCCGAATTGGACGTATCAGACATCGGAATACGACAAAAAAATGATCCTTGAAAAAGAATGCCGCTATTTTGTAGAGGCTTTTTTAAACGGGTTTATGCATCGAAATCGTCATTTCGGCGATTATGAAACCGAATTCGACACGCTGGCTGAAAATGCGGTACGATTCGGAATCAATGGGTTTATGCATCGAGATTTTCAATCCAGAAATATTATGATTCATGAAGGACAGTTTCACTTCATCGATTTCCAGGGGGGTCGAATAGGCCCCATACAATACGATCTTGCCTCGCTGCTGGCAGATCCGTATGTATCGCTTCCATTGTTTCTACAAAATCGATTATTGGAAGACTGTGCCGATTTATACGAATTTAAAACAGGGGTTTCCAAAGATAACTTCATCAAGGGTTATCGATATTGTGCCGTGACCCGAAACCTGCAGATATTGGGGGCATTCGGCTTCCTTTCCCGGGTAAAGAAAAAACAATATTTTGCCCAGTACATTCCGAAAGCGCTTAAAACACTGAAGCAGAATTTCGATTATTTTCCAGAAGACGAATTTCCCAAGCTGACGCGTTTGGTAAAAGAACTTGATGTTGCTTGAATTTTTAACATCCTAACCCGGATATGCCGGTTGGAGCGAAGCGTTTCTATTATTCCCGATTTATCGGGGAAATTCCAAATCACAAATACCAAATACCAAACAAATCATAATGACCGAAATTCAAAATCCCAAACGAGAATATGTTTTGATCATTGGTTATTGTAATTTGAGATTTATTTGTAATTTGCTTGTCCGCCGTTTTTCTGGCGGGGTGCTTGGTATTTGAGATTTTTAAAGTTGGTGCTTATGTAGGGTTTATGAATATAAGACTAAGAAATATCAATTGAGACTCTTAAGAATGGAGAAATATGATGGACCAAATCAAAATAATGGTAAATGGAATACCCGGTAGCATGGCAGTCAATGTGGCGAGCATGGCACAGAATGACAACCGCTTTTACGTCATCCCCTATTCCCTTACAGGACCCGAAATTCAGAAGGATAGACACGAGATCGGATCCACCGGCTTCGGATTGATAAAACCGGATCAAAAAGAATCCTTGATCCTGGAATTAATAAAAGATGAAGCGCCTTTTATCAGTGTGGATTATACCCATCCGTCGGCGGTTAATCCCAATGCCGATTTTTACTGTCAGAAAAACCTTCCCTTTGTCATGGGAACCACCGGCGGTGATCGGAAACGCCTCTTGGAAACAGTCACCACATCCGACACTTCCGCCGTTATTTCACCCAATATGGCAAAGCAAATCGTCGGATTTCAGGCAATGATGGAGTACGCTGCCGAGCATTTTAAAGACCTGTTTAAGGGGTATGCCGTGGAAATAAAGGAGAGCCACCAGGAGGGCAAGGCAGATACCAGCGGAACCGCAAAAGCCATGATCGGTTATTTCAACAAACTGGGCACACCGGTTGAAGCGTCCGATATTATTATGATAAGGGAGCCTGAAATTCAAAAAGAGGAACTCGGTGTACCCGAAGCGTTTATTAAGGGTCATGCCTGGCACACATATACATTGACATCCGGCGATGAAACCGTCCGGTTTAAATTCACCCACAATGTCAATGGAAGGGATATATATGCCAAGGGCACGCTGGATGCGGTTGTGTACCTATCGCAAAAGATCGGGGAAGGAATTCAAGGAAAGGTGTATTCCATGATCGACGTTCTAAAGGGTGTATAACGGTTATCGCTAATCTTCGATCACTTTGCGAAGCTTTTGAGATAACACCTCAATTTTAAAAGGTTTTTGTATAAATGCCTTACAGCCTCTATCCATAATCGCCTGAACCTTGTCATCCAATCCGTATCCGCTGGATAAAAGTACTCGAATTTCAGGATTGATTTCTTTTAAGCGGTCGAATGTTTCTCCTCCGCTCAGTTCCGGCATGATCATGTCCAGAATAACGGCATCAATCGTTTCATGATTCTTTTTATAGACCTCGATCGCTTCTTTTCCGTTCTTTGCGGTCAGAATGGTGTAGCCCAAGCTCTCGAGCATCTCCTTTCCAACCTCGAGAATCATTTCCTCATCATCCACCATAAGGAGTGCCTCGGTTCCGGTAAAAAGTTCTTCCGGGACAGCTTCTTCCTGGATCGCTATCATTTCTTTTGCCGGTAAATAGATGTAAAATGTGGTCCCCTTTTTCTTTTCGCTGAATACATCAATGAGTCCGCCATGATTGTTGATGATGCCATAAGCTGCTGCAAGCCCGAGACCGGGGCTCAAGCCTGTGTCCTTGTCCGTAAAAAACGGTTCGAAGATACGCTGTTGGGTTTCACTATCCATGCCCACCCCGGTATCGGTGATCGTGATCTTGACGTATCGGCCGGGGGCGAGTTCTTCTGCCCTTTCAGACGCTTCGTCCAGCTCAAGGTTTTCCGATTGGATAAACATATCTCCGCCGTCCGGCATGGATTGGGCAGAATAAACATAAATATTCATCATAACTTGTTCGATCTGTGACGGGTCCGCTTCAACCATACACATCTTTTTCTGAAAGCTCCGGTGAATCGTTATTTCCTTCTTGGTTCGGCTGTAAATTTCAGATGTTTGTTGAAGCAGTTTATTGATATCAATCGGCTTAATCTCATATTTTCCTTTTCTTGCAAAACCCAGGAGTTGACCGGTCAGATCAGCCCCCTGTTTAACAAACTGTTCTATGCGCTTTAATCTCAAATAAAACGGATTCTCTGAGCTGAGATCGAGCATCATCAATTGAGCATTACCTTGAATGCCCATGAGCATGTTATTAAACTGATGTGCAATACCCCCGGCCAGATTCCCGATAGCTTCCATCTTTTGAGCTTCATGGAATTGAACCTCGAGGATTTTCTGTTCGGTAATATCCCTGAGAAAATAGAGCCCGGCAGGTTTCCCCTTCCACTTGATAAAAACCGAACTGATCTGAACCCACAGCACTTTGCCGAATTTGTCTAAAATTCTGACCGTATATGTGCTGGGAGATTCTTCTCTGCCTATAAGCCTCTGGTGTCGGTACTCCACCCATTCTCTTTCCTTGGAGTGGAACAGGCTTATAAACTGAACCTTCTTAATTTGATCTGCCGAATAACCGGTTAGTTCCTCGGTTTTCGGATTTGGAAAGTTAATAACATTGTCCTGAACCACAAAAATGGCGTCGTTGGCATTTTCAACCAGCATGCGATACCGGACTTCACTCTCACGCCGGGCCTGCTCGGCAAGTTTGCGAACGGAAACTTCCTGTTTGAGCTGATCATTGGTGAGCGATAATTCATCGGAATGAGTTTGGAGTTTTCTCAGATTTTCTGATACTTCGGAGTGTAATCTTGCATTTTCCAATGCAAATCCGATTTCATTTATCATTATGGAAAGCGTTTGCTTGTCATGCGTATCAAAAACCTGCTTGGTTTCCTTGCTCGAAAGATTCAGAACAGCAACCAGCTTCTCTCGGATAAAAAGCGGCATGCTCAGAAAGGACGGCGACGCATATCTGGGATCATTCGGCCTGCCGATTCGCTCATCCTTTTCAATGTCATCCACCAAAAGCGTCTCCCGATCCTGAAGCACGTATCGGGCAGGTGAATCTTTAACATTTACCAGCAATTCTTCTTGAAGTTGAAAATCCAATCCCTTGGCAGCAACCATCCGAAATTTGTCTTTATCCGCATCCACCATAAAAATCGATCCGGTTTGGGCGCCTGACACCCCTATGGCCTTATCCAGCAGCAGCTTCATGAGTTCATTGATATTCAACACCTTGCCGGCGGCTTCGGTTAGTTCTTTAATGGTAAACAATTCAAAGATTCGCTGTTCAAGTTGGCTATTGGTATTCTGAAACTGGGCCAGCAGCCAATTGAATGAATCCGTGATTTCCTGTAGTTCGTCGGTGCTCTTTTGTATATAATCCGGAATCACATCTGTGCGGGTATCCACCACTGATCTCATGAATTTACTGACATCATAGAATTTATCAAATATCTGTCGTAAAATAACGAGTCCCCCTAAAATCAGGACAAGAATCGCCGCAAAGACAACCAGTTGAGTGGTACCGAGAAGGATTTCCTGTTCGTAAAAAAAGTAGAAAACCATCAGGAAGGGCAAAACAAATACCAATGCCTCTATAATCAGAAGTTTATATCTTAGACCCGAACCTGAAAGACTGAATTGTGATTCTGTCATGAGAATTCCCCTTGCCCGTTAAAGAGCATCCAATCTCTGACCTATATTTACTAAAACCGTATTACTCCCCGCCCCAAAAACAAATCAATAAGCAGGATCATGGGATAAAACCGTTATAACGAATTTCTTTCGCCATTTAAAGTTGATATCGGACCTCCGAGCAAACAACTGAAATGTCTAAACATGTAAGCGTTCATGGGTTCAGTGTTCAACGTTGAAAAACCCTAACCCGGACAAGCCGGAAAAGTTACAAATGAACTAAAGTTTGAAGTGCCTAAAGTTAAGGTATCGCTTTGCTCTATCTTTTTTTATAAAAAGGATAGAATTCCACAACTTTAGACATTTTAGGCACTTTTAATTTTAGGCACTTCTTTGAGCAGTTTATTATTGCATT
>DUZK01000159.1 GCA_013349495.1 Deltaproteobacteria bacterium | reverse complement strand
GAAACCTCTTTGACCAACGGCTTTGATCTACACCCATGACAGGGTTAACGACGTGGTTTCGCCTTCTATTTCAGAGCCATCTTTCCCGCCACATCTCCCACATCAGCAGGGACCAGAGACGATACCAGTGATTGACCTTACCGGTGAGATGCCCGCTGACCATGTTTTCGACCATACCTGCGTCAAACAATCCTTCTTTTCTCAACCGATCAACCGACAGGTAATCCTGCAGGAGTTGTTTCATATCACGGCGTAACCAGTCGTGAATGGGAACACCGAACCCCATCTTGGGCCTTTCAAACAATGCTTCCGGAACATATCGCGCCAGGAGTCTCCGCAGTAAATATTTTCCCCGGCCGTTCCTGTATTTCAGGCTATCGGGCAGTATTGATGTGAATTCCACAACGCGATGATCCAGAAGCGGCACCCGAACCTCCAGGCCGACAGCCATGCTGGCGCGATCGACTTTGGTCAGCATGGCATCCGGCAGATACGTGTTCTGATCGACTCTCATGAGCCGTGAAAGGATGGGCCAGTCCGCGGTTTCTTCAAGCGTCTCTTCATACCGGCTTCCGGTGGGAGCTCTGCCTATCAACCGGCACAGTTCCTCCCTGGACCAGTAGCAGATGGTGCTCCGGTAAATCTCTTCGATATCGGCATGGCGCATGATACCGATCAATTTCTGCCATTTGTCCGGGAAATTGGTCACTCGGAACCGCTGGGGAAGATACCGATTCCACGGTATATAGCACCGCTCGACCCAGGAAGCGGGGATTGTCCCGAGAAGTTTATGCAACGTCTTTAGGACCGCATCCGGGATCCATCGCAACCCATCGGCCATGGCCCGGGTGCTCCAATAGCGTACATACCCGCAGAACTGTTCATCTCCGCCGTCACCGGACAGGGCCACTGTTACATGGGAACGTGCAAGTTGAGAGACCAAAAAAGTGGGGATTGCGGACGAATCGGCAAAAGGTTCGTCATAGATTTCCGGCAGGCGTGGAATCACTTCCCTTGCCTGCCCCGGCATGACGTACAGGGTGGTATGGTCGGTACCCAAATGTGCGGCCACCTTTTCGGCCCACGGCGCTTCGTCATAGCCCGGTTCATTGAACCCGATGGAAAAAGTCTTTACCTTGGCGCTGCTCGTCTTTTGCATCAGGGCGACCACCATGGAAGAATCGATTCCGCCGCTTAAAAGGCCGCCGATGGGCACGTCGCTGATCAGTCTATCCGATACCGCCCGGGTAAGACGGTTATCCAATTCTTCAATAACATCTTCTTCACGCATCTCCCGCCACACTGAATTCGACATTGGATCCGGAGCGGTCCAGTAGGGTCGAATCGAAAGATCCCGACCGTCATACAGTGCGTAATGGCCCGGCAGAAGTTTATAGGTATCTTTGTAAATGGTCTTGGGGGTCGGAATGTACTGGTAGTGCAGGAAAAGAGGAATGGCGTCATCATCCAGGTCTTTGGGAAACGGTGTCAGGGCCGTCAGCGCTTTCAGCTCTGAAGCAAAAAGCAGTGTTCCGGTCGTATGGTGGTAATAAAGGGGTTTGATCCCCTGGCGGTCTCTTGCCATAACTATCGTTTTTGACCTTCCATCCCACAGCGCAAAGACAAACATACCCACGAACCGACTGAGACAATCGACTCCCCACTGGAGGTAGGCCTTCAGGATGACCTCGGTGTCGGTTTGGGATTTGAATCCATGGCCGTATCCTTTCAAGACATGACGGATCTGCCTGAAATTATAAACCTCCCCGTTGAAGACAATGTATACGGTTTCGGTTTCATCGGTCATGGGCTGGCGGCCGGCCCGCGAAAGATCGATGATTGACAGCCGTCTGTGGCCCAGGCCGACACCGGTATCTGCGTCCAAAAATAAGCCTGAATCATCCGGCCCCCGGTGGGCCAGCCTTAAAGTCGCTTCGGGAAGGGATTCCTGAAACCGTTCAAAATCCCGATCTACCCTGAATCCGATAATTCCACACATATTTTACCCGTCGTTATTCAACCGGTGCCTTTTCAGCTTCGCTTCGAGCCGTAAAGTTTTAAATGGGCGTCTACCATTTGCGCAACCGTAAACAGTTGTTTAACACGCTTCTGTCCCTGAAGCCCCTGCATCTTAGCGCCTCCAAGATCATTGAGTGTTAAAATAATCTTCTCTGCCATGGCTTCGGGATGTCTCGGCGCCACCAACCGACCCGTGATTCCATCCGAAACCGCTTCCCGGTTGCCGCCCGCATCCGTAGCGACAACCGGTAATCCCGCGGCCATCGATTCCAGCACCACATTTGAAAAGCCTTCCTCGTGGGACGGAATTACGGAGAGATCGCTTGCTGCCAGTAGCTTTGGAATATCGTTCCGTTGGCCCAAAAACATCACCCGCTCTGAAATTCCCATGGCTTTCACCTGATCTACAAGTTCTTTCTGAATGCCCCGATTCTCTCCGACCAGTAAAAACCTGCTTTCCGGAATTGCTGCTATCACCTTCTGCGCCGCTCTAATAAGATCCGTATGTCCTTTGTACGGAATCAGGTTGGCGACAGTTATTATCACCGGTTCATTATCCTTAAGTCCGAGTTGCCTACGGACAGCTGCTCTTTGGGAGTGGGCGGACTCGAAGGGCGCTGAATCCACCCCGTTGTAAATCAGCCTAAGCTTTAAAGGATCGATATGATCACGTCGAACCGTATCTTCCCAGACCGCTTTTGAATTTACGGTCACTTGATGGCTCCAGGCATTGGCAAACCGATCCAACGGCTTTAATATCGCGTGTCTTTCCTGGTGGGTTGCCAGCGCACGACGGCTGGTGATGACCGACGGAACGCCGCTGACCCTGCCGGCCAAAGCGCCCATGAAAGTGGCAAGGGGCAGAAAGGAATGGACGACCTGCGGTCGTATGCGCAAAAGCACGCTGATGAGCTTCCATTGGGATAGGAGGAGCTTCCATGGCGCTCTGTAAAAATCCGAATCATTCAAATCGCCGGAATAAACAGAAACGCCGAGATCGTTCAGTACGCCCTGAAGACGGCCGCCCGGCTCCAGGGCGAAGACATGACACAGATGGGTTTTCCGGTGCAGATGCCTCAAGAGGGTGATCACCTGATTCTCGGTCCCGCCCTTTTCCAATGACCGGATGACGAAAAGAATCCCCGGTAGAGAAGGCGGGGATGGGGGACGTCTTGAAATCATGCGAATTCGTATTATTCCAATAGCTTAGGGATTGTTCAACTCATAATTCAATATCATGTATCATTGTTTTCGCGCCTTGTGTCTTTCTGCTTCTCAACAGTTCCCCGAGTGCCGCTCGTGCCGCTTTACTGCTAGCAGAGAATCATTTCGACTTGGGAGGGCTCACGACAGCCTCGCCGTCGAGCACCGTAACACCATTCTGATTAATGCAGGCAGTTTTTAATTTGACCCGGTTTTCTTCCGAAAGGATTTCAATTACCTCGGCTTGGGCGGTTACCGTATCACCAATGTGTACCGGTGCAAGGAAATTGAGTTCCTGTCGAATGTAAACAGAACCCGGTCCGGGAAGTTCATTCCCCAATACGGTGGATATAAGTCCTGCCGACAACAGTCCGTGGGCAATCCTCGTCTTGAAAAACGTATTCTTGGCATATTCCTCGTTGATGTGTGCCGGGTTAAGATCACCCGTCACTCCGGCATAGAGATACACATCCGATTCCGATATCGTTTTAGTGAACTCCGCACTTTCACCGACCTTGAGTTCCTTGATGGTCTTTCCGATCATGAGGGTTGCTCCTTATTCAAATTTTTCTCCACGAACCAATCGATGAGTTCCCGTGCGATGCTGAGCTTGCCGGGAAGCATCGGAAGGTCGTCTGCGGCAAACCAGCCGGCATCTTCGATTTCAGCGTCATCCAAGCGGAGGTCGCCGCTATTGTATTCGGCGGTAAATCCCACCATCAGGGCGCCTGAATAGGCCCAGTACTGGCTTCCGAAATATCGAATATTCTTGACTTCGATACCTGTCTCTTCTTCGACCTCCCGTTTCACACATTCCTCGAGAGATTCTCCCATTTCCACGTAACCGGCAATGACGCTGTACATGTTATTGATGAAGCGTCCGGAATGGGCAAGCAAAATTCGATTATCCCTGATCACAGCCACAATAATGGCCGGCGATATACGCGGAAAACTTAAATACCCGCATGACCGGCATATCTGAGCTCCCTCCTTGTTTCGATCGGCTGCCTGTTGCCCGCATCTGCTGCAAAACAGATGATCCATATCCCACTGAACCAGCTGCATGGCCCGGCCGGCAATTCCGTATGACATGTCATCCAAACGGCTGAAAAGCGTCCGCATTCCCTGAAAGGCATAGCCGTCCGGCACACTGTTTTCACTATCCAATCGAGTCGAAAAACAGGGATCATCTCCGAGTTGTCCGACATGAAGAAGTCGTTTTGGATCGAGGTTTAATTCGCCTGGAGCTGAAACAAACGGAACTTGAACGTCATCATCTGAAATTTTTACCAGCAGCTTGTCTTTACAAAACACGAACCACCATCCCGGCTGTGCTGCCGATGCAACCGGATTATTTAAGGACTCATATTGCATTCAAACCACCCTTATTAAAACAATATATTTAATCTTTAATGGATCATTCAACTTTACCATTTGACTTGTAAAAGCGGAATAATTAAGAAACTAGTCAGTGGTTATCCCTTTTGTCAATAAATAATGATTAACCGACTGTATTTCATGCCTTTGCCGAATAACAAACTGAACCTGAACGTAGACGATACGGAAATCGCCAAATTCTCTGAGCTTGCACATAGCTGGTGGGATAAGGAGGGCAGATTCAAGTCGCTCCACGATATCAATCAGTTGCGGGTCGATTATATTGCAGATCGTGTACCATTGTCCGGTTTGACCGTTCTGGACGTCGGGTGCGGCGGAGGCCTTCTTTCCGAAGCGCTGGCTATCCGTGGAGCCCGGGTCACCGGCATCGATATGGGCGATGCACCTTTGGCGGCAGCTAAGTATCATATGCAAATATCAGGGCTGAATATCGAGTATCGAAAAGCAACGGTTGAAGCGCTGGCGGAAAGGGAACCGGAAGCCTTTGACGTGATTATCTGTATGGAACTGCTGGAGCATGTACCGGACCCGTCCTCTGTGTTGAAAGCCTGCACCAAGTTGACGAAACCGGGGGGGGATCTCTTTTTTGCCACCATCAACCGGAATATAAAATCGTATCTGTTTGCCATTATCGGTGCCGAGCACATCCTTCGTTTATTGCCCAGAGGAACCCACGCGTTTAAAAAATTTGTAAAACCATCAGAAATGGTTGCCTGGGCGGAAGATAATGACCTCTCCTTGCAAAACATAACCGGATTGCACTATAACCCTTTCACCCGAAAGTATTCTCTTGGGGGAAACGTGCATGTGAATTATATGGCGTACTTTAAAAAGAAGCTCAAAGCTGAAAGCTGAAGGCTGAAGGCTGCAAGCCAAATAGAATTAGGAGGTAACAAATGAGCGTGATCGTCGATTTTGCAATTTTTCCCATGGACAAGGGCGAGAGCCTGAGTCCTTATGTGGCTAGAGCCATAAAGGTCATCAACGAAAGCGGCCTGCCGCACAAGCTGCATCCCATGGGCTCCTGCATCGAAGGGGAATGGGAGGAGGTCATCGGGGTGGTGACGAAGTGCCTCAAGGAAATGGAAAAAGACTGCAACCGGATCAACGTCAATTTCAAGGCAGACTACCGGAAAGGGGAGCCGGGCCGGATGGATCGAAAAATCGAATCCGTTGAAAGCAAACTATAGGTCGATTGCCACACGAATTTATAGACATTCCGATATGCATATTTGCCTTTTCGGGTGGATATAACGATGCGTGGGCATGAAGTCTTCGAGTGACTCTCATCTGATTGATAAGCGGATATTCATCCATTGTCTGAGCGAAAACGGCAGGCGAGGATACCCGAGTCGTCGACGCCAACCGACCATCCGGGCGGCACAACCGTGGTTGCCCCTGGTTCCTCGACAACCGCCGGGCCGTCGAATGCGAATCCGGTGTCTAACGCGTTACGATCATACACGGGACAATCCACGAAGCCGTCTTCAAGCCAGACCGGACGGTGCTCGATCAAAGGTTTGCCCGTTGGTGCCTGTACGAAGTCGACTTCCGGCTTGTCGATCAAACCAATGGAAACGACGCGGATATTTACGATCTCGATTTCATTTCGCTCATCCTTGAATCCGAATGTCTCCGCATGGCGTTTATCGAAAGCCCGGCGCAACGGTATCCAGTCGATGTCTTCTTTATTCCACGCCACGGGAAGCGTAAAAGACTGGCCGGCATAGCGCATGTCGATGGTGATCCGGTGTTGGTGCCGGTCGGATGGAACACCGTCTGCAATCAGCTGTGCGGTTGCACTCTCCTGCATAGCTGCAGTTTCACATCTTAGGACGGCGATGTCCAGCTCGCCCAGTCGACCCCCCCAAGCCTTTACCGCATCCCGTCTGTAGTCGGCCAAAAGCTGCCCCAAGGCGGACAGGTGGCCGGGCAGGCGCGGAATCAATGCGTGCGAGATCGCCAGCTCTTCTGCCACAAAAAGAGCGTGCATGGGTCCCGCACCGCCGAAGCCGATCATGGTGAAGTCTCGTGGATCGAAACCCCGGTGCACCGAAACTTCGCGCACCGCTCCTGCCATTTTTGTCACCGCAATCCGGACGACTCCATCGGCAAGGCGAACGAGATCGTCGGTCCCGACTTCCTCGGCCAGACGGCGAAAACTGGCTTTTGCCAGTTCCCACGAAAGCCGCAGCCCGCCGCTCAACTCCCGATCGGCAGTCAGTCGTCCAAGCAGGAGATTCGCGTCTGAAATCGTCGGCGCTTCGCCGCCGCGCTGATAACAGGCCGGTCCCGGCACGGCCCCGGCACTATCCGGCCCGACTTCTATCGTTCCGTCGGCAAGGCGGTGCACAATACTGCCACCGCCGGCGCCTATGGTATGGATATCGAGCTGCGGTACCTGCAAGGGGAATGCATCGATTTGGTTGGCGTATCGAATTCGTGGGGACAATTGATGAATCAGAGCGACGTCGGTGCTGGTGCCGCCCATATCGAAGGTAATACAGTCTTTTGTCCGGGCCTTTTCAGCCACGCGCAAGGCGCCGTTGACCCCACCGACCGGACCCGAGAGGAAAGTGCCTACCACGAAATCCCGTGCCTGGGCGAGTGTCATTGTTCCGCCATTTGAGCCCATGATGCTGACCGGTGCGATGATTCCTTTGACCGCCAGCTCATCACTCAGCGTGGTGAGATAGCGCCTGACGGTCGGCATCAGGTAGGCGTTCAACACGGCTGTAGAAAACCGCTCGTATTCGCCACGCTCGCGAACGATGGCAGCCGATTCAGAAACCGGCACATTTTCCAGCAAAGTACTCAATCTCTTGCCGGCAAAACGCTCGTTGGCATCGTTGACATATGCATTCAGGAAGCAAACAGCGAGTGCTTCAATACCTTCCCGGCGAAATGTCTCGATTAAATCAGTGAAATCAAAACCATCCAAATTTGCCAGCACTTCGCCATCGCCGGCTGTGCGCTCAGGCACCTCGAGTCGCAGTTCACGCGGCACCACTGGGGCTGTGCGTTGAAAGAAAATATCGAACAGTCCCCCCACCAATCTGCGCGTCCGTCCGATCTCAAGCGTATCGCGGAAACCCGCCGTGGTAACCAATCCGGTTTTCGCTCCCTTTCGCTCCAGAAGCGTATTGGTGGCAATGGTTGTGCCGTGCACAAAGGCGGTAATATCGCCCGGATCGATGCTGAGTGCGGTCAGCGCATCCAATACGCCATGCCACTGTCCATCCGGGATCGACGGCACCTTGGCCGACAACAGCTGTTGTCGGCGCGGCTCATAGCACAAGATGTCGGTGAACGTCCCGCCGACATCGACACCGATAAGATATTGACCACTGTTTTCGGATTGTACCATCTCGACTACACCGCTCCTTCAGGCCGAACGACGCGGATCTCGACCGCTTCGCCGGGCGTCAACTTTAGAAGCTCGAAGCCCGAAGGCCCCATACTCACAGCATCGGCACCTTCATCAATCTCTACCCAGCCCCTGAGTGCGACCCCTCTACCGGTTGAGAGTTCGACGAGATCCCCTTCCTTTACCCCGAGACGATCCGCTATTGTTGACGCCAGCCGAAGCCTTCGTTTGACGCCATCGAACAGCTCATCACTCGTCTTTCGAAGCGGTACGTGCACACGATTCGAATTGAGCGACTCGCGCAGGTCCGCCGTCGCATTCTCATCGACGCTGCCGTCTGGGTCGAAGATCACGCCATAACGCACTTGCGCCTGTTCGGCAGAAAGGTAACCGCGTCGGACATCGACCCGCACGTCTTCGCAGTCGCGGGCCAGGGGGTCGCCATGGCCGCCTCCGCCGGCGGTTTCAATACGAACAATATCATCACAGACCAGGGGAAAGCCCGAAACCTTCCCAGGTACCGGGGAAGGCTCGATCACCTCTCCGTCACGGATTACTGTGTATCGGTTGACCGCTCCATCACGGCCGCCGTCAACGCCATATGGCGGAATCCTGTTTTTTTCAGACAGCACCGAGAGAACCGCGCGCACGCCCAATATGCGCACGTCACGGCGCATGCCGAAGCCGCCACGCTTTTTCCCGTCGCCGCAGCTGCCCCGGCGCAATTCGCAACGCTCCACCCGGAGCGGAAACGCGCTTTCCACGACCTCAGACGAATTTATGGAGTTGAAGTCGCCTTCGGTGAACAAGCGCTGCGCATTGTTGCCGTCGGAATAAGCAGTCGCTCCGGTACCTCCCGCCGGCCACTCGTAGAAGAGATAGATTCCCTCACGATCGCCCTTCGATCCGGAAATATAAACGTGGTTACCGCCGCCCTTGCCGTCGCCGATGACCATCTCAGGCACCGCATGTGCCAAGGCTGCAACAACGACCGAATCCATCAGTGCCTTGCACTCGACCATACCGCCACATGGCGCCGGGTAGCGTGCGTTGATAAAGCTGCCTTCGGGTGCGACCACATGGATCGGCGCAAACGAGCCGTGATTGATGGGGGTGGCGGGGTCGAGGAACGATTTGACCACAGTCCCAACGGCGTTCATGGCCATGGCAGGCCCGACATTCGTCGGCCCGTTCGTCTGCGGCGAAGACCCGGTGAAGTCCGCGGTGATGCTGTCCCCCGAAATGACAAGCCGAAGGCGCACGACCAACGGATCCGGATTGTATCCATCGCTCTCGATATAACCTTCGGCGTGGTAGACCCCGTCGGGACAGTCACGGATCTTCGCCCGCATCACTTCCTCGGAAAGCCGGAACAGTTTCTCGATATCCTGCAGAATCCCTGTACCAAACCGCTGGAACAACCGCCCGACGTGCTCGGAGGCTTTGCGGCAGGTGCCGAGCA
Organism: Deltaproteobacteria bacterium; assembly: GCA_013349495.1. Taxonomy (GTDB): domain Bacteria; phylum Desulfobacterota; class Desulfobacteria; order Desulfobacterales; family SURF-15; genus DUZK01. Next base: position 734 of record DUZK01000159.1, on the reverse strand, counting down.
TGGTGTTGAAATCACCGCGTCGCTCTGCAGGGTTGCGCATATTGTTGAAAAGAAGACTTAAAAAAGCCTCATTGAGTCGTCCTCGTTCCGCGATTCGTGTCGGTGTGACCCGAAGACCTTCCTGGATGATCTCGTTCACACGTCCCGAAAGACTGCCGGGCGTCATTCCGCCCACGTCTCCCCAATGACAGCGTGCCGCAGCAAACATAACCAGCCGGTTCTCGTGGAAAATCGGATAGAGCATGAGAACGTCATTTAGATGCGTACCACCGGTATAGGGATCGTTGTGCAGGAAAATGTCGCCGTCGTGGATATCATCCGAAAAGGCATTAATCACCTCCCGTGTTGAATAGGGAACTGGAAAAATGTGTAACGGATGGTCGTCGAGCGACTGCGCTACCTGTCGTCCATCCCAACTCATCAACGCGCAGGAGAAGTCGTGCCCCTCATAGATGATTGAGGAATAAGACGCATGAATGATATTCGCCCGCATCTCGTTGACCACAGCCACGAGACTCTCGCGAATGAGTTCGAGCCGAACGAGTTCGTTCACCTGGGTCGGCATTATCCGGCGATCCTTCCATCAGTATGGGCCAAAGAATAGGGGCAGGCTAAGTGCTCTAATTCGTAAATTCGATGACGTATTTTTACCAGGACGACTATCCTGTATAAGCTGAAATCGAAAAGTTTAAATTTGAAGTGCCTAAAGTGAGCTAAAGTTGAGGAATGCGCTT
>DUZK01000158.1 GCA_013349495.1 Deltaproteobacteria bacterium | reverse complement strand
TGACGATTGGCATGATTAAACCTCCTTTGATGAGTGTTTATTTGCTTCTGGGAGAGAATTTCAGTCAAAATTTAAGCACAGCCTGATCATTGTCAAGTTAAAGAAGACGCAGATATTGAGTAAACGATACTCGATACTGGATACTCGATACTTGATGTTAATGATGAATCAACGCACATGTCCAAATCAAGTGTCGAGCATCGAGCATCGAACATCAAGTCAGGGCATTCGGTGCCGGAGAGGGCATCCTCCCTTTACAAATTCCCGAGGGGGTGTTAAATTTCAAAATACGTTAATATTTCAATTTCATACACTATATAAACCCCATCAGGAGTCGGCAATGGATTATATTAAAATTCGTTTTGGTGACGATTTCGACCCATTTGATTCCAACCTCGAACGAACCGTTGAAGGGATGTTTCGATCCATCAGTCCGATCTTCTCCTTAACCGAACGGACTTGGACACCGCAAATGGATATGTATGAGACACCGGAGGAGATTGTCATTCGGGCCGAGGTGGCAGGAGTCGATAAAGAGAACCTGGAAGTGGAAATTTGCAGCAAAGCCATCAAGATATTCGGCAGCCGGTCCGAGCTTCCCTGTGTCGAAAATGCCAACTACAGACTGGCGGAAATTCAGTACGGCAAATTCGAACGGATTCTTTATCTCCCCGGGCCTGTTGTTACGGACAAGGTGTCTACCTCCTATTCAAACGGTTTCCTGGAGATACGACTCGTTAAACAACCTAGGGATAAAACGCATAAGATACCCATTTCAGATGGTTAATGGAGCAGATAATAATCCAGCAGCAGATATTTGGAGGAGCATATGGCAGAGCCGCAAACACCTCTGGAAGTAGCAAAGGGAAATCTTCCCGAAACTATACCGGTTTTACCTCTGTACGACGCGGTGTTATTTCCGAAGATGGTCATTCCGCTGGTTGTTTTGCAAGGAGAGTCCATTAAGCTGGTTGATGAAGCCATGACAAAGGATCGGATTGTCGGTCTATTGGTTTCGAAAAAATCGGCGGATCAGAAACCGGAACGAAAGTCGAATGAAAAATCGGACGGGAAGGTTCCGGCACCACCACCGGCAGTAACCGCGGATACGGAAGAAACCGATCCGGAAACGGATCTGTATCAGATCGGAACCACTGCGCTGATATTGAAGCTGGCCAAAACCGAGGAAAACCGGGCGCAACTGCTGGTTCAGGGTATGAATCGGTTCCGGGTCAAAGGTTTTGAGGAAGGGAAAACATATCTTCAGGCGAAAGTTGAATATATAGAGGATGTGGAAGACAGAGACAAGGAGACAACAGCCCTGGTAACCAATCTGCTCGGACTGTTTTCAAAAGTTGTGGAACTGTCTCCCGCGCTTCCGCAGGAAATGGGAGCAATGGCAAAAACCATTCAGGAACCGGGTATCCTCGCCAATGTCATTGCCTCAACCATCAACACCAGTGTGACCGAGAAGCAAAACGTTCTCGAAATGGATGACGTGAAGCTTCGACTGAAGGAGGTCACAAAGCTGGTGAACTATCAATTGGAGATTCTCGAACTCGGGCATAAGATTCAGTCTCAGGTCAAGGGTGATATGGAGAAAAGGCAAAGAGAATACTACCTGAGGCAGCAGCTTGAAGCCATCAAGGAAGAACTCGGGGAAAAGGATGATTCCGGGGTCGAACTTGAAGAGTATCGAACCAAAATAGAAGAAAAAAATCTTCCCGGGGAAGCCAAAAAGGAGGCCGAACGGGAACTGAACAGGCTATCCCGGATGCATCCGTCTTCTGCCGAGTACTCCGTTGCGCTGACATACCTGGATTGGATCACCAGTCTTCCGTGGGATGAAAGTACGGATGATAGGCTGGACATTAAAACGGCCCGGAAGATCCTGGATGAGGATCATTACGGGCTGGACAAGGCGAAGCAGCGCATCATCGAATTTCTGGCTGTCCGAAAACTGAAACCGGACTCCAAAGGCCCGATCCTCTGCTTTGCAGGACCTCCGGGTACCGGGAAAACGTCTCTGGGTCAGTCCATTGCCCGGGCGCTTGGACGCAAATTTGTTCGGATCTCATTGGGCGGGGTGAGAGACGAGGCAGAAATCCGGGGCCATCGAAGAACATACGTGGGAGCATTACCGGGTCGCATCATTCAGGGGTTGCGGCGGGCCGAAGCAAGAAACCCGGTATTTATGCTGGACGAGATCGATAAGGTTGGGAGCGATTTTCGCGGCGATCCGTCTTCTGCATTATTGGAGGTGCTGGATCCGGAACAAAATTTTTCCTTCTCGGATCACTACCTGGATGTTCCCTTCGATCTCTCGAAAGTCATGTTTATTACCACCGCCAATATTCTGGATACCATTCCGCCGGCCTTAAGGGATCGGATGGAAGTGCTCGAGCTTTCGGGGTATACCGAGGACGATAAGGTCAAGATCGCAAACCGGTATCTGGTCCCTCGTCAGAGAAAAGCCCACGGGCTCAAGGCAGACCATATCACAATAACCAAAGGGGCGGTGAAGCGGATCATTTCAGGATACACCCGAGAAGCGGGATTAAGAAACCTTGAACGCGAAATCGCCAATGTGTGTCGCGGGGTTGCCAGTAAAATAGCAGAGGGATTGGCGGAACATGTGACGGTGAATGTGGTCAATGTATCCAAGTATCTCGGCCCCATCCGATTTACATCCGAGGTCAAAGCCAGGGAGTCAACCCCCGGAGTTGCCATGGGACTCGCCTGGACCCCCGTGGGTGGTGAGATTCTGTTTATTGAAGCCACGGCCATGAGGGGCAAAAAAGGACTCACTCTCACCGGCCAGCTGGGGGATGTGATGAAAGAATCGGCGTCGGCTGCCCTGAGTTTCATTCGTGCGAATGCCAAGCAGTTGAATATCGACGATGAATTTTTTGAGGAACATGATATTCATATTCATGTTCCGGCAGGCGCCATCCCCAAAGACGGGCCGTCTGCAGGGGTAACCATGCTGACGGCGTTGACTTCTCTTCTGACCCATAAGGCCATACGGAAAGATCTTGCCATGACCGGAGAGATCACTTTGAGAGGCCAGGTCCTTCCGGTGGGCGGTGTAAAAGACAAGGTGCTCGGTGCTCATCGAGCGGGCATTAAAACCATTATTCTTCCGAAATGGAATGAGAAAGATCTTGAGGAGGTTCCCAAGAAGGTCCAGAAGGAGATCGAATTTCTTTTTGCAGAGAAAATGATCGATGTGCTTAAGTTTGCTTTCGACCAATAGGGCAGGTTCAAAACCTGATTCGCGGGACTGACCATTAATGGAGCAATTATTGAAAAGGGTTTTGAATCGTTTCGAAATAGATGGAAGGACGATCTGCTGCTCGGTTTTAGTGGGCTTTTTATGTTTCGCCTGTTCAAAGACGGTCATCCCGCCCGCCCCATCCCAGAAAACCAAACCGTATAAAGTCTTTGGAAAGTGGTATCACCCGCTGCCCGATTCCGCGGGGTTTCGCCAGAGAGGGATTGCTTCCTGGTACGGCAAGGATTTTCATGGCAAAAAAACATCCAACGGTGAGGTGTACGACATGAATGCCATGACCGCAGCGCATAAAACCCTGCCGCTGGGCACCCATGTCCGTGTCCGTCATCTGGAGAATAACCGGGAGATTGAAGTCAGAATCAATGATCGGGGCCCCTTTGTCCGCGGAAGGGTGATCGATCTCACCTATACGGGAGCCAATAAACTGGGGATCGTGGGGCCGGGTACCGCACCCGTTGAGGTTGTCGCTTTGGGCGCATCCGTTTGGGACGGCGCTTCAAAACGGAAATATGTTCCGCTGGATTATTATAAAGGAACGTTTACCATACAGGTGGGGGCATTCGGAAATCGGGAAAATGCCGAACGGCTGAAATTGAAGCTCGGTGAAAATTATAAGGATATTCAAATCTCCACCTATAATAAAGGTTCGGAGGTGCTCTATCGGGTAAGGGTGGGGAAATTTAATAATCTAAATGATGCGGAAAAAAATGAGACCCTGTTGTTGAACAGCGGCCTTAAGGATGCGTTTACGGTTGCAGAATGAAGTTTGGATTTCAGGAGTCTTTCGTGCTTGAGAATGTTGTGTTTTTAGACAGAGACGGGGTGATCAACGAAGATTCTTCCGATTATATAAAAAACTGGAAGGAGTTCCGTTTTCTTCCCGGAAGCCTTGAAGCACTGAAGCAACTCCATTCAAATGATTGCACTGCAATTGTGATTACCAATCAGTCCATGATCGGAAGAAAGATATCCGGTCTTGAAAACCTTAAAGAGATACACCGGAACATGAACGATGCCGTAAAGCGGCACGGCGGGATTATCAGTGATATTTTTTTCTGTACGCACCGGCCGGATGAAAGCTGTGACTGTCGGAAACCGAAACCCGGATTGATTTTACAGGCACAAAAAAAATACGATATCGATCTTTCAAGCGCCTGCATGGTGGGCGACAGTGCCAAGGATATTGAATGCGCTCTGAATGCCGGGTTGAGATATGCCGTTCTCGTTAGAACCGGAAACGGAAAACTTTCTGAACTCACCTTGACGGAGAAAAAGATTATACCGGATTACGTAGCCGAAGATCTAATGGGTGCGGTGGATTGGATCCTCGATACTGGATACTCGATACGCGATACTGGATAATTTCAAAACGATATATGCCCGACACACCCTCCAACAGCCATTTGGAAGGCTCTCTAGAACGGATTACCTATTACGCCGAAGACACCCACTTTGCCATTGCCAAGCTTAGAATCGGAAACACCGATCAACGGGTTACCATTCTGGGAACCCTTCCGAATCCGAATCTCGGTGAAGTCCTTAAAATCAAAGGTTCATGGCAAAATCATTCCCGCTACGGGGAGCAGTTCAAATTCGAGACATTTGAAGTTGTCTTGCCATCGGATGCCGAAGGGATCCGAAATTATTTGGAATCCGGAGCCGTCAAGGGAATCGGCTCAAAAACGGCGACCCGTCTGGTCAACCATTTTCGTGAACACAGCCTCCACATCATTGAATATGAGCCGCAGAAACTGATGGAGGTGAAAGGGATCGGCCCTGCCCTTGCTGCACAGATATCGATTTCCTGGAAAAGACACCATGCCATGAGAGATCTGATCCGTTATCTTCAGGAAAACGGCATAAAGACATCCTTCTGTGCAAAGCTTTTTAAATTATACGGATCGGACGCTGTTTCCATCATTCAGGAAGATCCCTATCGCCTGGTTGATGACTTGCCGGGCATCGGATTCCACATTGCCGATGCCGTTCTTAGAAATTCCCATGAGCCCATCGACGAATCGAAACGAACCAGAGCCTGCCTTCAATATCTGCTGCAGCAGGTTTCGGATGAAGGGCATGTGTTTATCCACAAAGATCAGCTGGCCGAACGGTGCAGAAAACAATTTGAGATCGCTCCCGATGCTGTGGACGAGGCGCTTTTTGAGCTCACGGAACGGAAAGATATTGTCGTTGAAAAAGATGCGGAATTCGAAGCCTCCGACGCAATCTATCCCAGGGCCTATTATGAAGCTGAAGCGGGAATCGCCAACAAACTGGCTGCACTGTTATCGGTACCCGTAACGGTTCCTGACCTCGATGCTGAAAGAATAACCGGCGCCATATTGAACGAAATGTCCATACGACTTTCCCGCGAGCAAATCGATATTCTGCAAGAAATCTTCCGCCATCGTGTGGCGATCATCACGGGAGGTCCGGGTACCGGCAAAACGACACTCGTTCGCTCCATTACCACGCTTTTTGAGATGATTTCAAAACAGACCCGACTTGCCGCACCCACGGGAAGAGCTGCGCGACGGCTTTCAGAAGTTACAGGAAGGAAGGCCGAGACGATTCACAAAATGCTAGGATACTCTCCGCTAACCGGACGGTTCGAAAAGCATCGGGACAATCCTCTGAAAGCCGAAGTGGTAATCGTTGATGAAGCATCTATGGTGGACACCCTTTTAATGTATCACCTGATCCAGGCAATTCCCATGCAGGCGCGACTGATTCTGGTGGGAGATGTATTTCAACTGCCGTCGGTGGGACCGGGAAGCGTATTATTTGATCTGATTCGTTCCGAGCGTCTCCCGATATTTGAATTGACTCGAATTTTCCGGCAGGAAAAGGAAAGCCGAATCGTGCACAACGCCCATAGGATTCGGAATGGTGAACCGCCGGTTGCTGATCCGGAATCACCGGATCATTCAGACTTTTATTTTATAGAGCAGCCGAATCCGGATCAAATCGTAAAAACCATTGTAAAATTGTGTACGAAGCAGATTCCTGAACAATTCGGACTCCATCCAAAAAGAGATATTCAGGTGATTACCCCCATGCATCGCGGCCGTACCGGCACCATCAATTTGAATCAGGTGCTTCAGAAGGAATTGAATCAGGATTCATTGTCCGGGAAGGGTTTTGACGGGCCCTTCAAAATAGATGACAAGGTGATGCACCTGAGAAACAATTATGAGAAAGACGTATTCAACGGGGATATCGGAACCATCCAGACGATAACCGAGGATATGTACACCCTCACCGTGGAATATGAGGGGAGGACGGTTTCCTATGATTTTTCAGAACTGGACGAGCTGGCCTTGGCCTATGCCATCTCCGTCCACAAATCGCAAGGATCCGAATATCCTGCGGTGATTATCCCGCTTACCACCCAGCATTATCCATTACTCCAACGAAATCTTCTCTATACGGCGATCACCAGAGGCAAAGAGCTGGTGATCTTAATCGGCACCGCCAAGGCGGTTTCAGTTGCCTTGAAAAACGACAGACCCCAGAAACGGCTCACCGGTTTGGCTCAGAAACTGGCATTGTCCCGATTTTGATATCCTGAATAAAATTCAAGTTTTTAGCTGAGTATCCGATAATAGGTGAAGATATTCGTATAAAAGGAGCGGAACCAGTGGTTAGAATCGATCAATCGGCCTTCAACAAGAGCGGAAGCAGTGTAACCCCGGACAAAAAATGGGAATCGGATCAGGGGTTCGGCCGGAAGGGAACCCATGAGAAATCGTTCAACTGGAACGATCCAGCCGATGGGCTGTGGGATAAACTGTTGCAGAGTGAATTGAATTAAACCGACCTCCTAATTCCCTCTTTTCCTGGTCTGCATTGTTCTGAATTCATAATACCTCACAGTTATCTGCCGGGAAGTTATTTACATGCTTTGCTTAATATCTTCCAGGGTCGTTTCGATGAGATCTTTGATTTCTGAAAGGCGATTTTCCGATAACGCCTCAAAGCGAAGCACCAGCGCCGGTTGCGTGTTGGAAGCACGGACCAGTCCCCATCCATCAGGGAAAAGCACCCGAACGCCGTCAATATCGATGACTTCATTTTGCTGACGGAAATGTTCGGTAACCTTCTCAACCAGTGCAAATTTTTTATCATCCGGACATTCGACTCGAATTTCAGGGGTGGTAAAGGTTTCGGGAACATCCGACAGGAGGTCCGACAGCGTCTTTCCGGTATTTGAAAGTATCTCCAATAACCGGCAGGATGCATAAACGGCATCGTCATAACCGAAATACCGGTCGGCGAAAAACATGTGCCCGCTCATTTCACCGGCAAGTTCCGCTTTTTCTTCCTTCATCTTCTTTTTAATCAGCGAATGGCCGGTTTTCCACATGATCGCCTTTCCACCGTTCTTTTCGATATCGTCATACATGGTTTTGGAGCATTTTACTTCGGAGACAAATGTGGCCCCCGGTTTTCTTGAAAGAATTTCCCGGGAAAATATAATGAGAAGTTTGTCTCCGTAAATGATATTCCCTTCCTTGTCCACCACCCCGATCCGGTCGCCGTCCCCGTCATAACCGATGCCAAGATCCAGTTGCTTTTCCTTCACCAGGGCGATGAGATCCTGCATATTTTCCAACACGGTGGGATCTGCTTCATGATTCGGAAAAGTGCCGTCCATTTCACAGTAAATATCGTGCACCTCGCAATTCAGGTTTTTCATGATGGGAACGGCCACCACTCCGGCCGTTCCGTTTCCGGCATCCACGCCCACCCTCATGGGCCGGGTAATGTTAATATTGTCTTCCACAAATTCCTTATAGGCCGGAATGACATCCTCTTTTTTGAGTACACCTTCACCTTTTTCAAAAGCGTTTTCTTCTGCAATACGGCGCAGTGCCTGGATTTCTTCTCCATGGATGGAATCCAGATCGATGCAGAGCTTGAAACCGTTATATTCAGGCGGATTATGGCTGGCCGTTACCATGACACCGCCTTGCCCTTGAAGATGTTGGATTGAAAAGTAAAATACCGGTGTCGGGCATGTGCCGATATCCACCACATCGCATCCGGTGGACAATAGACCCTCGATGATCTTTTCTGCATACCGGTCGGATGTGGTTCTGCAGTCTCGACCCACGTTCAGTTTTGTATGCCCGCGTTTCTTTAGGTAGGTTCCGACTGCCTTTCCGATGATCAAAACATCGTTTTCGGTCATGTCTTTTCCCGCAATTCCGCGGATATCGTATTCTCTGAAGATTTCAGGGTTCATCCTTGGCTCTCCTTTCTTATACGGTGAAAATTAAAACGGCACAGCCGGCTATCCAGCAATAGGGTGCAAAAAGATAGAGTCTTCCCTTTTTTACGAGTCTGAGCAGTATCTTAAGGGCCGCATAGCCAACAATTGCAGCAGTGGCACTTGCGAGCAATATGATCCCGGGGGGCAGCGAGTTGTGAATGGAATCGGAGCCCAATGCCAGTATCAAAGCCCCGACCATTGCAGGGATAGATAACAAGAAAGAATATCGACCCGCCGTCTCCCGGTCGATTTTCAAGAAAAGTGCAACGGATATGGTGGAGCCTGATCGAGAAATACCCGGGATGATGGCCAGCCCCTGCACCACGCCGATACCGATTGCATCTTTGAGCGTCATTTCCTTGATCGAACGACCGGTTAACGGGATCTTTCGTGTTATCCACAGCAACGTGCCGGTGATCAGCAGCATGATCCCCACCATGCCCACGCCGGCGAACAGTTGATCGACCATTTCGTGGAAAATTAACCCCAAAACGGCTGTTGGGATCGTTCCCAATACGATCAAGCCGGCCAGTCGAATATCGGCATTCTCATTAAATAGATTCTTTAAACTTTGAGAGGATCTTAGGAGGGATGGGAGCCGGATCAGGCTGACCAATATATTTTTGATTTCAGTGAAAAAAACGATACAGACGGCAACCAGGGTTCCCATGTGCACACTGATATCGAAAAGCAGCTCCGGCTCTTTGATGCCAAAGGCATTCTGGAGTAAAACCAGATGCCCCGAGCTGCTCACCGGCAGGAATTCCGTAAGACCCTGTAGGATTCCGAGAGAGACGGCTTGAATGGGTTCCATAATAGATGTCGTTCCGTGTTCAGCGTTCGGGGCTTCGCCACCCGTGGCTACGACCCCGCAAGCAGCGTTCAGAGTTCAAGGTTCGGCGTTGCGAGTTCAAAGTTCAGGGTTCTGAGTTCAGGGTTCAGGGTTCAAAGTTTCGAGTTTCAAGTTTCAAATATCCAGTATCGAGTATCCTGTATCCAGCATCGCGTATCGCGCATCATCCTTTGATCACTCCGATCGGTCTAAGTTTGGCAACTTTTTTTGAGATTCCTGCGCCGTGAACCGTATTGACGACTTCGGAAACATCTTTGTAGGCTTCCGGCATCTCTTCCGCCAGCGTCGATCGGCCGGTCCAGCGGACCAGTATTCCTTTGTCTTCCAGTTCACGATGGATGGCGCGGCCCTTGCTTTTCTTTTTGGCTGCCTTGCGGCTCAGTACTCTTCCTGCGCCGTGGCAGGTGGAACCGAAGGTTTCTTCCATGGCCTTTGCCGTTCCGATCATTACATAAGAGGCGGTGCCCATGTCCCCCGGGATAAGAATCGGCTGGCCGATGGAACGGTATGCTTCGCAAACGGAAGGGTGGCCGGGAGGAAATGCACGCGTGGCCCCCTTTCGGTGGACGCAGACCGTTTTTTCTTCACCGTCGATAATGTGGATCTCTTTTTTGGCGATGTTATGGCACACGTCATAAAGCAGGTGCATGCCGAGAGCCCTGGGGCTTGCATTTAAAATGTGCTGGAACAATTCACGAGATTGATGAAGCAGTATCTGCCGGTTGGCCCAGGCATAATTGGCAGCACATGCCATGGCGCTCAGATATTGCT
>DUZK01000157.1 GCA_013349495.1 Deltaproteobacteria bacterium | reverse complement strand
TTTTGTCGAATGATATTTAAAATTTTCTGTCTAATATCCATATGATTTCTCTTCCATAGATCCTTTACGAACCGCACCATTAGGAACCATTAATAATATTATCGGAAAATACGAAAATTTATTGATTCTTTTCGATATGATCTATCATGAAGACGGTGTGAGGTCAGATTATGAAAGGAAGAGGGCGCGCCTTAACACGGATGACATGTATTAAAGCAGATGAAATCCATGTCACTATTTCAGTATGATTGCTTTTAGCGGTTTGAATAATTTCAAGAAACTGGCATTAGTGAATTTCTGATATTGCCCAGCCCAATCCCAATTCATGCAGTTTTGCCGGAGTCGGAATTCCGGTATCCGGATCCCACCCCATCATACCGTAATAGGTTTCAATTGCCTGTTCAAATTCTTCTCTATTGATACCGGTACCCTTGAGCGCCCCATTTTCAAGCCCTTCAAAGAAACGGTCCGGAAGGGTATCGTCTTTTTTGGTTAATCCCTCTCGGCAATTAAAAATCCTAAACAGGTTTTGAGATCGTTCATTTGTCTTAAAGAGTTCCCACAAACTGGTGTTCCAGCCGGTCACTGCCCGCACATATTCATTAATATGTTCCAACTTGAATTGTCCTAAAGGCCAGCCGACAAACATACACAACCCTAAAATGTTGTAGAGACTCCAGGTATTTTGGAGATAATGAAAAAATTTTACCTTTTCAGGTCCCAAATCCAGATTGGAAACGGGTTCATAAATCCCAACGGTAGCCGCTTCATCCACGTTTTTATTCGGGGTCGAGGCAAAAAGCGGGTCGTGGGGACATTCCACGTGATCTGCACCGGTGGGGGAGAGGGCATAGGCCAGAGCCAGACCGGTCTTTCCCCTGGGTTCATGAAGCGGTATCTCCTGGCCCTTAACATGCATGGCAAGTTTCTCCGCCCCCTTTCCGATCTTCTGAGCCGCACGCATGACTCCTTCAGCCAGGATATCACCGAATCCTTCTCTTTTCGCGATCATCTCGATGAGTTTAAGCATCACGTCTGCATTACCGAATGTAATCTCCAAACCGTTGGTATCTTCGGTTGTTAAGAATCCGCTTTCAAAGCAGTCCATGGCAAATGCGATGGTATTGCCGGTTGCGATGGTATCGAGGCCGAATCGCTGGCACAGCTCATTACCCTTTGCTATTGCTCTAATATCACCCACTTCACACAATGAACCAAGAGCTCCGAGGGTTTCATATTCGGGTCCGCCAAAACGAGGATCAACGGAATAGGGCGCTTTTACTTCCACCACCCGCTTGCACCGGACCGGGCAGGCATAGCAATGACCGCGTTTGATCAGAATCTGTTCCTTCATAGCCTCGCCGCTGATGGCCGCGGCTTGACTGAATTCACCTTTTCTGAAATTCTTTGTGGGTAGAATTCCGGACAAATTGAGCGGTATCACTCCGGCGCAGGTTCCCAAGTCCTGTCTGACTTTTTGGGTTTCCAAATAGGTGGCGTTATGCCATTGAACCAGTTCTTTCACCTTTTCCTTATCTGCCAGCTTCATTTTTTTTCGGCCCCGAACGGCAATGGCACGCAGGTTTTTGGAGCCCATGACCGCGCCCATACCGGTCCGCCCATTGGCATGCCTTAATTCGTTAATCACGCAGGCATATCGGACAAGGTTTTCACCAGCCGGACCGGTCTGGGCAATCCGGATCCGTTTATCACCCAGCTCCCGGCAGATCATATCGTGAACTTCACCCAATTCTTTGCCCCACAGATGACCGGCATCCTTAATTTCCGCCTGCCCATCATGAATCCAGATATATACGGGCGTGTCGGCCTTTCCCTTGACAATAACAGCATCGAAGCCGGCAAACTTAAGTTCCGGTCCAAACCACCCGCCGGCTTCGGTTTCTCCGAATCCGCCGGTTTGTGGCGATTTTGCCGAAACAGTGTACCGACTGAATCCCGGGCCTGGAGTGGCAGAGACGGCGGAGTTTGCAAAGATGAGGGTGTTATCCGGCCCCAAGGCATCTACTCCCGGTTCTTGCTCTTTCAATAGATAGTAGCAAGCGAGAGCGCCTCCTCCGATATAGGTCCGATATATTTTCTCATCCGGTTCTTCAATTTCGATGGATTTTTTTGATAGATCGACGCGCAAGATTTTTCCAGTGTATCCGAACGGCATAGGAACCTCCATGTTTCATTTATGGGTTTAAAATCATATCTATTATTGAAAAATCAACGGTCAAGGAAAAATGGATATTTCATATCCCTGGACATAACCTAACCCGATTCCCGCAGCTGCTCCATTAAATAGAACATGCTTTTAATCGAACCACCGTCAATGACCAGAGACTCTCCGGTTACAAAACCGGCCTCATCCGAGCACAGATAGAATACAGCACCGGCAATTTCATCCGAAGTAGCAAACCGATTCAATGGAATGGCTTTTTTTCTGCGGTTCAATCTTTCCTCACTATCAAAAGCATCCCTTATCATGGCTGTGTCCGTTGGCCCGGGACAAACGGCATTAACACGGATGCCGTGTTTGGCCCATTCAACGGCCATCATCTGTGTCAGCAACAGAACGCCTGCTTTGCTCGGGCTGTAAGCACCTGAATAAATTGCAGGGTATTTACCGGCAATGGAGGAAACGTTGACGATATTTCCATTTTTCTGTTTTATCATTTCCTTGCCGGCAATTTGACTGCATAGAAAAGTACCTTTAAGGTTGATAGCGATGACGCGATCCCAGTCTTCTTCCTTGATGTCTTCAATCGGGGAGCTGATGAAAATGCCTGCGGCATTGACCAAAATATCAATTTTTCCAAATAATTTCAAGGTATTGTCTACCATTTCTTCCACGCTTTGTTTAACTGAAACATCTACCTCCATGGAAGACGATCGGTTCCCCATGGAAGCTATCTCGTCACTCACTTGCCGAGCCTTCTGCGGCTGATTATCTGCAACCAGCACGTGGGCGCCCTCTCTGGCAAGCCTCAAACAGACGGCTTCTCCGATACCCTGGGCGCCTCCGGTGACAATCGCCGCTCTATTCTCCAGATTCATATCGTTCTCCCATTTGGTTTTTGAGTTGCTATGGATTCGGCAAGGGCATTCTCACCGTCAGTGCACCATCCACAGAGACAACATCGCCGCTACAGATTATTGTTTAAATTGACCTGTCGGGCTTTTTAATATCAAGACGATTACGCTTCAGTCAAATAATTGAGTGCGGTTAAAGCATAAATTTGAGCTGTCCGGTAAAGCTGATATAGATCCACCCATTCATCCACCTGGTGCGGGACCTGTCGGTCACCGGCTCCGATCGTAACGATGGGAATATTTTTCAACGCCCAAAGATACGTTCCGTCGGTTGAGCCGGGGACCCCTTCATATTCCGGTTCTTTGCCCGTAATAAACCGGGTCGCCCAATGAGCGGCCCGAACCACCGGGTCTTCCGGATCCGTTTGGGTGCAGGGGCGATCGGTTAGAATCTCCATTTCAACTCTGATATTTTGTCTTCTGCTGGTAATGTCCAGCAATTGATCGTATCCCCTATAATGCTGTTTAGCCTCTTTTTGGACATTTGACGCAACATCGGACAAGCGATTTATGATCTCCGGATGTGATTGTACTGGAATGGTTCGGACATCAACCAAAATGTCGGCTTGGCCTGGCAGGACATTGAGCTGAGGGATTCCCGAAGACGGTGCCTGAATTACAGTCGGGGTAATGCTCGGCCAACCGAGCAAATCATCTTTGCCAAAGGTTTTGACGGCATCCAGTTCAAATTGGAGAAGGTTTTCTATTACCCGGGACACGGCCGGTGCGGTGCTCAACCCGGACAGCGGCATGGCGCCGTGAGCCATTTTTCCGATGATGGAATACCGTGCCCGAATGGCACCCTTTTGGGATGTGCAGATGAATCCGTCCTGGGGTTCACAGATGACCGCACCGGTTATGGTATCTGCATATCCGCGTTGAATGAAGTCTTTAACCCCTAACATCTGATCTTCTTCGTCGCACAGCGCACCGCCGATTATCGTTCCGTTCAAGACGATTCCGGATCGCTTTAATGCCGCCATTGCAATGAGCATGGCAGCCAGATTGCCCTTGGTGTCGCAGGTCCCTCGGCCATACATTCTGTTTCCCACGATTTTCGCCCCAAAAGGATCATATTTCCACGCTGAGACATCACCCGGGGTCACAACATCGGTATGGCCTTCAAATAGAAGTGTTCGTGATCCTGAACCGAAAGACCACTGCATGATGACGTTTAAGCGATGCGGGGCAACGTCATCCAAATTTACCTGAAAACCTTTCTTTTCAGCCCATTGCGCAATCATTTTCGCAACTGATTTCTCACCGGTTCCTGCCACCGGATCCCAAACCGAGTTGGTGCGAACCAGATCAGCGGTCAAACCGATCAATTCGTTTCGATCAACCGTCTTTAAGACCCGATCGATTAATTTCTCCGGTACGACTAACATGATCCTTATTATCGGCGTCCTTTCATCATTTTTGGATCCAGTGTGTCTCGCAACCCGTCACCTAAGAGGTTGAATCCTAAAACAGCCCAGGCAATGGCAATACCGGGGAAGATAGCCATCCAGGGAGAAATGGACAAGAAGGTTTGGGCATCATTCAACATCAGGCCCCAGGATGGATTCGGCGGCTGAGTACCCAGGCCTAAATAGCTGAGCCCCGCTTCGGCCAGAATCGCCACGGCGAATTGTATGGAACCCTGTATTATCAGTGGGGAGAGAATATTGGGAAGCACGTGCCGACAGATAATTCCCAATTCTCCTACGCCGCCGGCTCGGGCGGCCGTAATGAATTCACGGGCTAAAATGGATAAGGCCGTGGCTCGTGTGAGTCTTGCAAATACCGGAATATAAAATATCCCGATGGCCAGCATGGCATTTACAATAGATGGACGCAGAATTGAGGCGATCAAAATGGCTGTCAGCACGGCGGGAAAACCGAAAATGAGATCACACAGCCGCATAAGCATTTCATCCACTATTTTTCCGTAATAAGCTGCAGCAAGCCCGATGATCACGCCGATACCCAATCCCACAGCAATTGTGATGAGCCCGACTATGATGGAATTCACAGCTCCCTTCATCACCCGGGAAAGCGTATCCCTGCCGTATTGATCCGTTCCGAGCGGATGCCGCCAGGAGGGCCCCTGTAGTCGTTCCTTTGCGTTTATCTTGTTGCTGTCATAGGGTGTCCAGATCAGACTGGTGACAGCGGCAAGAATCACCACAACGGAGAGAATAAATCCGACCGTGAAATTTAAATTATTGAAAAATCGTTGCGCGTTATTCATGCCTTATTCTCGGATCAAAATACACGTAGCTCATATCCACAAGAATATTGATGATTACGATGGCAGCGGCCATAAACAGAACGATATCTCGCACCACGGGGAGGTCCCTCTGTCCAATGGCTTGAAAAACCAGACGTCCCAGTCCTGGAAGATAAAACACGTTCTCGATAATGATGGCGCCGGCCACCAACTGGCCCAGCTGAAGGCCCATAATGGTAATGATCGGTACCATGGCATTTCGAAGCGCATGTCCGTAAACCACCCCCCTTTCATGTACACCCTTTGCTCGGGCGGTTTTTACATAATCTTCATTCAAAACCTCCAGCATGGATGATCGCGTCAAGCGGGTTAGAACGGATGCTCGAATCATACCCAGGGCAAATGCCGGCAATAGGAGTGCTTTGATAGAGCTCCAGAAACCGGCTTCCCACCCGGGAAAGCCGCCGGCGGAAAATAGTCCCAATTTTACCGCCATCAGCATAATCAGCAGCATACCCAACCAGAAATCGGGTGTGGCCAATCCGATTTGGGTGAAAAACATGACCAAAACATCTGTTGGCCTGTTCTGATGCTGAGCGGCATAGATGCCTAGCGGTATGGAAATCAGGATGGCAAAGCACATGGCCAGGAGTGCCAGCGGTCCGGTAACCTTCAGACGGCTGATAATCAATTCGCTGACCGGTATGTCGTAATTAATGGAACGATTACCTTCACCGGACAGTAAATTTCCGATCCAGTCAAGATATTGTGCCATAAAGGGCTGGTTCAATCCCAGCTCCGACCGCAGATTTTCCAGGGTTTCGGGTGTGGCGTTGATACCTAAAATAATCTGGGCCGGATCACCGGGTAAGACGAACAGGACGGAAAAAACAGTAATGGAAACCAGGAAAAGAAGTAGAATTAAGGTGATCAGCTTTGTAATGAGATACCGGCTCACCGATTACATCTCCACCTAGTTCTTCAACCACACTTCAGTACAATCCAACGCGATGGTCGGATAATTCTCCCACCAATTCACCACTCTCTGCTTCATTACCGCCAGGCTGGGAGCTGAAAACAGGAATCCGTTGACTGCGTCTTCGGCGATTATTTCCTGACATATACCGAACCATTTGGCCTTCTCAGATTCATTGGGGGCTTTGAGTGCCATTGCATATGCGTCTCGAAATTCCTGGGAATCATACTGGAAGTAGTAATTGGGATTTGCGTATATGCCGATATCCCAAGCTTCAACGTGGCCGATCATCGTCAACTGGTATTCCTTTTTCTTGAAAATCCTCTCGATCCATTGGCCCCATTCCACGATTTCGATATTGAGCTTGATACCGACATCCTTCAGCAAATCTGCGATTACGATTCCGGCACGCTTGGAATAAGAGTAAATTGCAGGCAATTTAATGGTGGCTTCGAAACCGTCGGCATAACCGGCCTCGGCCAAGAGGTGTTTCGCTTTATCCGGGTTGTAGGGGAATTTTCCTGTTAGATCCTTATAATAGGGCGTGGAAGGGGACCAGTGAGATCCGATGGATGTACCGTAACCGAACATCACCAAGTCGATCACCATCTTACGGTCGATGGCGTGCGCCATGGCTTGACGAACCAGTTTATTGTCAAATGGTTTGGCTTTATTGTTGGTGGACATGATCACTTCACCGGTGGTGGTTCCGGCATAGACCTTGAATCGCTTGTCTTTTGAAAGCTCCATGGCGGATTCAGGTGCTGCAATGTATCCGATCACATCAATGTCACCCGCCTTTAAGGCTGCCAGTTGAGCGCTGGGATCCCCGATAAATTTAAATGTGACTTTATCAAGATACGGAAGGTGAGGGTTCCAGTATGCATCATTGCGCACCATCTCCACCCGATCGCCCGGAACCCATTTAGTAAATTTAAACGGACCCGTTCCCACGGGATTCGATTTGGCTGTTTCATACCCATTCATGGGCAGCATCACGGCATCCCCTTCGGCCATGTGGGTGATAAACAGTGCATCCACGTCCTTTAAAGTCAGAATCAGGGTCTGCTCGTCCGGTGTTTCGATCTTATCGATACCGCGGAAGTATTCGGGGTGTGGATTTACGGTGCCTTCTCCCTTTGCACGCTCAATATTCCACTTGGCCACCTGTGAGTTAAACGATTCTCCATTGTGAAATCGAACCCCCTTGCGAAGGTTAAAAGTATAGACTTTCCCTTCCGCTGAAAGATCCCACATGGTAGCAAGGCCCGGAATGTATTTTCCGTCCCGATCGACTTTTACCAGGCCTTCATAGATATTGGAATATACTACCCTGTCGATTGCGGCGGCTGTGTTGGCGGTAGGATCCAGTCCCGGTGGTTCAGCCGGCTGGCAAACGATTAAATTTCCGCCTTTTTGGGGTGCGGATGCCCCGGCCGGGTGATTTTGAATCAATAATAGACCGATTAGGAAACCGAATAATAGCTTTTTCATGAATCCTCCTTTAGCTTAAACATCTCTGAAATTCCGCAACATTTTGATTTATTTTAAACTGACGCTCAACATTGCAGGGCAACATGGAATAGTGGAATGATGGAATAATGGAATATTGGGTATAAAATCGGAAAAGGTCTTTTTATAAATATCGATAGAATTCATTAAACCCATCATTCCAACACTCCAGTATTCCAGTATTCCAATTGTCAGCGAAGCGAACTAAGTTCAAGATCCTCTAAGTCGCAAAAGGCCGTCATTCCGGCCATGCTGTGTGCATCGAGAATACCGCGGATGATTGCCCGGGCCATGCATTCGGCAGCAGCATTTCCGATATCGTTAATCGCCTTGGCCTGGGAGTCGGCAAAAAAGCCTTCTGCTTTAGGCAACTCTTTTTTTCCGGTTGCCATACAGAAAACCGTATCGCCATCAAACATCGTATGAGCCGGCCGAATGGCCCTGGCCAAACCATCCTGGGACATTTGTGCAATTTTTTGAGCCTGGGATTTTGTCAATCGTACATCCGTTGCAACAATACCGATGGTTGTATTTCTGCCCGATTGACCGTCAGGTTGAGAGGGTAATACTTTTGCCTGTTTTCCTGTATTGCCGAATTCACCATTAATTTCCTGTCGCACTTCCCAGGGGCGACCGTTTTTCGGGTCAATCACAGAGCCGAAAGAATTAACTGCCACCAATGCCCCGACGGTGATTCCATTATCCAAAATCAAACTGGCAGTGCCGATGCCGCCCTTGATGCAGCCGGATAATGCACCGGTTCCGGCGCCCGCACAACCTGTAGGAATAAGATCGTTATTGGCTGCTTTACAAGCATTTAAACCCCATTCCGCAGTTATGGGGGGAACAAATTCCGAACCCCGGCCGAGATCGTATAATACGGCAGCAGGGACAATAGGCGCCACATGATTCCCATCTAAAGGAAAACCGTGCCCCTTTCCCGCCAACCATTGCACCACACCGTCTGCAGCTGCCAGGCCGTATACCGAACCGCCGCCCAAAACCACTGCCTGAACCTCTTGCACAAGGTTTCCAGGGGCAAGCAGGTCGGTTTCCCTTGTGCCCGGGGCAGAGCCCCGCACATCTACACCGCCCACGGCGCCTTGGGTACAAAGCACCACGGTCACACCGCTTACGGCGTCCATGTTTGTATAGTGCCCCACATAAATACCGGTAACATCGGTCAAGGCGTTATAATTTCCGGGTCTTCCCAATAGATCCTCTGTAGAATTTGAAAATAATCGCTTTAAGAATTCCCCATTCTTTCTCGGATGCCGGTTACCCCTATGAATGCAAATACATAGGCAAAGGAGGGTAGGGTGTCAATGGAAAAGAAAAAGTGCGCAAAGAAGAATAGCGGAAATGGAGACAATTTTTGCAGGTATGGGCTTGTATTCTGAAATAAATATCTATATTCGCTGAACGTGCAGGATTCGGCCCGAAATATGATATCATTTTCAAGGGTTAGCTCTTTATTTTAACGTTTTTCAGGATCTCTCTGGTAGAATCTGAGTACCAAATATCCACAAATTTCATTATCGATGCTTTCTCTCTTTGCTCTATATCTTGGAGGATGGGTTTTCGGAGCAGTGATTTTATACCGTTAAAAGCCGGCCAGGGTTTATTTGCTAAATCTGAAGCCGCTTTGTTTGCTTCGCCTGTCAAATCATCTGTGCTTACGACTTCATCAACCAATCCAAGTGAATATGCTTGTTCTGGGGAATACAAAGTGCCGGAGTAGAGGATTTCGGTTGCGTTTCGACTGCCGACGCAAAATCGTAATATTTCGGTAATCCCGGTAAAAACCGGCACCCCCAAATCGACTTCATTCAAGGATATTTTGGATTTTCCAGAAATCATGATTCTACGATCACAGGCCAACGCCAACATGCAGCCACCGGCGATGGTGTGACCATTCAGGGCGGCGATAATCGGCTTCGGATACAAGAACATGTATGAATATAAGTTTGTGAATTTAGTTAAAAAGTCTGAAAATGCCTCTCTTGAATAGGTAAGTAATTCAGGCACATCGAAGCCGAAGGAGAAAAATTTCCCTTGTCCGGTTAAAATGACCGCTTTTACGGCGGAATCACCTTCTAAGGCGTTCAAACAGCTGAGGATTTCTTCCACTACACCGCCATTTAGGGGATTCACTTTGCCTCGGTTCAGGGATAGTGTGACAATTCCATCCTTTTCACTGGTGTTTACAAAATCCATTGCAGCCTCCTTATATTCTGGAATCAATGCGAAAGTATAATAGAGTATTGACTGAGTTGAAGAGCCGAGGGTGATCCATAAATGACCTTATTTTCATTACGCTGATTCACTTCTTACCCTGTTTGTATATACAGGCACGATGTCGGCTGCACTGCTCGCTGGGACCGTCGCAGGCCTCTAAACTGCTCGGTTC
>DUZK01000156.1 GCA_013349495.1 Deltaproteobacteria bacterium | reverse complement strand
GCTTCCTGATATCTTTCCAGCTGCTTGTGGGCCACACCCCGATTGTAATACGCCTCAGCATATTGTGAATTCAAAACGATGGCCTGATTATAATCTTCTATGGCGCGCTGGTATTGCCCCATATTCTTGTATGCTGTGCCGCGTTTATTAAACGCCTCGGCATTCTCGGTATCCAGGCTGATGACTTCATCCCAGAATGCCAGGGTCTTTTGGGGATCTTCCGCCGGATTCGGGGCATGTTCTTTTGCCTCAATCAGCATCCATCCGGTAAGAACAAACAGAAAAACAAGTATAAAGACGGTCTTGCAGTGTCGCATAACGTCGTCCTCATTTTACTTCATATGTAAATTGATCCAGTAATTTTGCATTTCCGATAAGTGCTTTGACACCGATGGTATATGTGCCTTTTGCCGTAAAATCGACATCCGCGCCAAAAGCCTCTTTCATTGCCATGGCCATCGCTTTCTGCTTACGGCCGTCAGGACCCGCCACCAGATAACCGACTTTCCCTTTATCCACCGCCTCATGCTTTTCATTCACGATATAAACCATGAGATGATCTTCTTTGCGGTTCGGCAGATCGAGCAGATGGTAGGCCAGGCTATACCCCTGAATACTCGATTCATGAATCCTGACCCCCACATGTTTTGAATGGTCCATTTTTTCCTGAGCCGAACCTGCGAAAAACGGGATGGCCAAAATATATATAAAAACGATAAAAGTAAGCGCTATTTTTTTCATGATAAATCCTCCGATCCTCAGCTAATCAAGTTAGATAGGACGCAGACCCGCCTGCCGTTCCTGAAGAAATAAGATGGCGGGCAGGTTTGCGCAGATACACGCAGATAATAATCTTTTTTTCTTAATCTAAAAGATCTGTGTTAATCTGCGTCCAAAAAATTAAACCTCCATAACATCTGTTATCCCCTTTCGGCATTCGACCACTCTTTTCTGAGTTCCCACCGTTTCCAGATTTCATAGACTGCCGGTATAATCACAAGCGTTAAAATCGTGGATGAGATCAACCCTCCCACCATGGGACCGGCAATCCGCTTCATCACTTCAGACCCGGTTTCCGTTCCCAGCATGACCGGAAGGAGTCCGATAAGGGTGGTACTCACGGTCATCAACTTCGGACGAACCCTTTCCACCGCCCCTTCGATAATCGCTGCTTCGAGATCCGCCGGCGTGTTCATTTTTCCCTGTTTCTTTCTCCGCTCGAAGGTTTCATCCAAATAGACCAGCATCACCACGCCGGTCTCGGCAGCAAGACCGGCCAAGGCGATAAATCCCACCACGACAGCGACAGACAGATTATAGCCGAGCAGGTAAAGAAGCCACACCCCGCCCACCATCGCAAAGGGAAGGCTTGCCATCACGATGGCCGCTTCAATAACACTGTAAAAATGAATGTAGAGGAGGATGAAGATGACCAGCAGGGTAACCGGCACAATAATATTCAACGTCTTCCGGGCCTTTTCCATGTATTCAAACTGGCCGGACCAGACCATGGAATAACCGGTGGGTAGGGGAACATCCCGTTCCACTACTGTCTTGGCCATTTTAACGTATGTCCCTACATCGATTCCTTTCAGATCGACATAGATCCAGGCCGACTGGCGCGCATTTTCACTTTTGATGCCGGCAGGACCTTTACGAATATAAAAATCGGTTAGCTGAGCCAGTGGAACTTGGGCGCCTGTGGGGGCGGAAACCAGGACCCGTTTCAACCGATCGGTATTATCCCTCAGTTCCCGATTATATCTCAGATTTACCGGATACCGCTCCAGCCCCTCCACGGTATAGGTGACGTTCATCCCGCCGATGGCGGTCATAATCACATCCTGAACATCACCGATGGTCAGCCCGTATCGGGCGATCTGATCACGGCGGATTTCAAAGTCCAGGTAGTTGCCGCCGGTCACCCGCTCGGAATAGGCCGAAAGGGTTCCCGGAATATCTCGTACCACAGCCTCGATGCGTGAACCCAGTTCGGAAAGGACTTCAAGATCCGGCCCCATCAGCTTAATCCCCACCGGCGTTTTAATCCCTGTGGAAAGCATGTCGATCCGGGTTTTAATAGGCATGGTCCAGGCGTTGGTCAGGCCCGGAAACCGAATGGCCCGGTCCAGATTTTCAATCAGCGCATCTATGGTGATATAACGTTACTCCGGCCAGATCCAGGCAAGCTGCTTTTTAAGCCATCCCGGCCAAGTCGAAAAAAATCGATCTATTTTTTTCTTTCGCCACTCATGAAGGATTTCTCCGTTTTTAATCTCAGGCCAGATAATGGTAAGTGGTTTCTTAAGCCAACCCGGCCAGTCTGAAAAAAACCGCTTCACCGTCACCTTTTGGTATGTCACTTGAGGGCTGAGCGTAATGGTGGTCTCAACCATCGAAAGCGGGGCCGGATCGGTTGCGGTCTCGGCCCGTCCGATTTTGCCTAAAGTGTGATGCACTTCCGGAAACCGCTGGATAATTCGATCCGTTTGCTGAAGCAGTTCTTTTGCTTTGGTAATGGAAATGCCCGGAAGGGTCGTCGGCATGTAAAGCAAATCACCTTCGTTCAGCGGCGGCATGAATTCACTGCCGAGTCTGGTGGCCGGATAGACGGATCCGCCTAATATCACAAAAGCCAAAAATATCGTGGTCTTACGCCACTTCAAAACGCTATGAATGAAAGGGCGGTAGATCCAGATGAAAAACCGGCTGATGGGGTTTCGAACTTCGGGCATGATTTTCTGAGACACCAGGCACACCACCGCAAATACCGAGATGGTCAGTGCGGCAACCAAAGCCCAGTCCGGCAGTTCTACGCCTGCAAAACCGGCAGCCGCCACCAAAAGCGGAGGTGAAAAAACAGAGGCAATCCATGTCTGAACACGACGCCGCTTGCTTGTCTCCCGGCCGAATGTCCGTTCCCGGATGAAAAATGTCATCAACACCGGAACGATGGTCACCGCAATCAGGGAGGAGGCGGCAATGGCAAACGTATAGGTATAGGCCAGCGGCTTGAACAGGCGCCCGGACTGCTCCTGGAGATTAAGCACCGGCAGAAATGAAACCGTGATAATCAACAGGCTGTAAAAAAGCGCCGGCCCCACCTCTTTTGCAGACGCAAGGATGATTTCGGAGTGAGGCTTCTCACCCTGGTCCCGTTCCAGGTGCTTGTGGGCGTTTTCTACCAGCACCACGGACGCATCCACCATGACCCCGATGGCGATGGCAATGCCTCCTAAGCTCATGATGTTGGCATTAACGCCCAAAAAATACATTACCAGGAATGAAACCAGGAGTCCCACCGGCAGCGTGAAGATAGCGACAAAGGCTGAACGGAGATGGAGTAGAAAAATCACGCAGATGAGAGCCACCACGATCATCTCTTCCGTCAGCTTCTGCTTCAAGGTATGAATGGCCCTCTCAATGAGACCGGACCGGTCATACCCTTCCACGATAATCACCCCTTCGGGAAGACCTTTTTCAAGATCCTTCAGCTTTTTCTTGACATTCCGAATCACCTCCAGGGCATTTCCTCCGAATCGCATCACAACAACGCCGCCTGCTGCTTCTCCCTCGCCCTTCCATTCCAGAATACCTCTGCGGAGTTCCGGGCCGATCTGTACATTGGCGATGTTTTCCACCAAAATTGGTGTTCCTCTTTGGTCTACGGCAATAACGATTTTTTTAATATCTTCCAGAGATTTAATGTATCCGAGACCTCGCACCATAAACTCGGTTTCTCCCATTTCCACCAGTTTACCGCCCACATCGTTGTTGGATCGCTGAATGGCCTGTTTCACCTTGGACAGCGGAATGTCGTAAGCCAGCAGTTTGTTGGGGTCCACTTCCACCTGATATTGCTTTACGAATCCGCCGATGCTGGCCACTTCGGACACGCCTGGAACAGATGTCAATTCGTATCGAAGATACCAGTCTTGAAGGCTTCTGAGCTGTTGGAGGTCATACTTTCCGCTGGTATCTTTCAGGATGTATTCATATACCCAGCCGACGCCGGTGGCATCCGGCCCCAGACTGGGAATAACACCGCGAGGCAGACGTCCGGCCACAAAATTCAGATATTCGAGCACCCTCGATCTTGCCCAGTATAAGTCCGTACCGTCCTCGAAGATAATATAGACAAAGGAGAACCCGAAAAAGGAATACCCCCTTACAACCTTGGCAAAGGGCACGGCCAGCATGGCGGTGGTCAAGGGGTAGGTCACCTGATCTTCCACCACCCGGGGGGCTTGTCCTTGGTATTCGGTGAAGATAATCACCTGCACGTCCGAAAGGTCCGGAATGGCATCCAGCGGTGTATTGATCATGGCCAGAATGCCGCCCAACACCACAAAGGCAGTGGCAAGCAGCACCATGAATTTATTCTTTATGGACCATTCTATAATTTTGGCGATCATCGATTCAACCTTTTAATCCGCAAGGCGGACAAGCCCTCCAAGCGGATATACGACTTTTTGTGTCAAAATATTTTTCAATGCAATAATTGCCTGCTCAAAGAAGTGACTAAAATTAAAAGTGACTAAAATGCCTAAAGTTAAGGATGATAGTCATTTTATAAAAGACAGAATTCCAAAATTTTAGCTCACTTGACACTTTAGCTCACTTCAAACTTATTTGAGCGGCCCAAACCTTTGCGACAAAGAAATCATAGAGTGTTCCTGTTTGGTTCCGGTTTAGCCGGGTTAGGACTCTCCTTCGATGTCCTCAAAAAAGTCGTCTTCCTGCTCCATGTCTTTAAAGAATTCCTCACCGGTTTCCAGCTCTTTGAAAAAATCTTCTTCCCCGGGTTGGACCGGCGCTTTTTCTCTGGCTTTCTCACGCTTGACCTCCAGCATTTTCTGGATGGCCTCTTGGAGCTTGGATTCGGAATCGAGCAAGAACTGCCCCGATGTGACAATCGGCTCACCGGGCGCAATCCCCTTTAGGACCTGCACCCTTCCGTTATCCAGGTTGAGTCCGAGTGTGACATCGCGCGGGGTAAATTTATTCCGATCCCGGACCACAAAGACAATGTTTCGTTGACCGGATCGAATAACCGCCTCTGAAGGGATGATCAAGCCTTTCCCCGCAATGTGCTTTATTTCAACATCGGCGTACATGTCGGGTTTGAACACCAGGTCCGGATTGTCGAACTCAAGCCGGATGATGACGTCCCGGGTCTTTCGCTGCAGGTAGGGATTGATATAAGCTATCCGTCCGGAGAACCGGCGACCCGGAAGATAGGGCAACGTCATTTCCGCTGTCTGCCCTTCACGGATCCACGGCAACTCATACTCGTAGATGTGAACTTCCACCCAAACCCGCGAAAGATCGGCAATCCGATACACTAAGGCGCCGCTTTTTACATAACTTCCCTCCATGGCCTTTTTTAAAATCACCACCCCGTCAAAAGGGGATCGGATCGTCACTGTTTTTTTGATCTTATCGGTTTTCTCCATTTCCCGGATCTCGCTGTCAGCTACATCAAAGTATCTCAGCCTTTGCCGCGCAGCATTCAAAAATCCCTCATTGGCCTGTTTCGACATGCGATTCAAATTGCGATAGGCAACCAGGTATTCCTCCTGGGCGGCAAAAAGCTCCGGAGAATAGAGCTCGAACAACGGCTGCATTTTTTTTACGAATTTTCCGGTAAAATCGACGTGTATTCTTTCAATCCAGCCGCTGATCTTTGGGCTTATCTCCACCATCCGGGTCTCATCATAGGTGACATGACCATAGGTACGAATGGTGTGAATCAAATCCCCTTTTTGTACATCAACGGTTCGAATCCCCATGTTCTGCTGGGTGACCGGATCGACTTTGACTTCCACGCCGCCGACCAGTTCGTCTTCATACACCGGGACCAGATCCATCCCCATGGCGCTTTTGCCGGGTTTGTCGTAAATCTCGGTGGGGTTCATGGGGGCCCGCCAGTAGGCGATCTTTCGCTGAGAATCGCTTCCCGAAGTATTGCTGCCGGCCATTTCGTCTTCATACACCGGGACCAGATCCATTCCCATGGCGCTTTTGCCGGGTTTGTCGTAAATCTCGGTGGGGTTCATGGGGGCCTGCCAGTAAGCGATTTTTCTCTCGTTTGCGCTTTGATCACCGACTTTCCGCATCGCATCCTGCATCCCCCCTGGATTGAGGTATCCCAGATAATAGGCGCCGCCTCCGGCAAACAGCAGCGTTAATATGGCCGTAACGACAGCGACCTTGAAATAAGATAGTGGGTTTTTATCTGTTTGTTTTTTTGCCATTGTCGCCCTCATCATTCAGTTGAGTTCCCGTGACCCTCTCCAATTCAGCCCGTGCAATTCCCAAGTCGCTCCGATTCCGTTCCAAAGTCAGGTTCGCTTTAAGCCAGGTCGTATAGGAATCGATAACATCGGCAAATGACACGTTACCGGACTCATACCCCCGTGTTGATACATCCAGGGCGGATCGAGACAGCTTAACCACCTCAAGCCGGTATAGAGTGGTTTCCCGCGGAGCCCGATCCAGAAAGTACCAGGCGTTTCGAACCATGGTATTGGTGGCGGTTTCAGCCTTTTTCTGATCTTCTCTGAGTGCTCTAAGCTTTTGCCGGGTCTCCCTCAAATAGGCATCTTCAATACCGTACCAGGGCGTCTTCGGCAGTCCCGCCCCTCTGACCGATTCGGTGGTGATTGGAAAGCCCCCCTTAACGGCAGTAGATCCAACCATTGTAACCGCCTCATCTTCAAACAAAGACAGGTTCAAGGTATAGGGCGGAAGTATCATGGTCTCCGCCATTTCAATCAAACGTTCCATCTTCCCGACCCGGGCACGCAGCCGTCGCAGCTCCTGACGTCGCTCCTGTGCAATGGGGTATAGGGTTTCAAGGGTAGGGAACGAAACGGGAAGCCTTATTTGCTTCGGCGAACCCAGGGGATCGTGGGGTGTAAAGTTTAACATCTCCCTGATCTCTGATTCTAAATTTCGCTGCCGTTCGGTGAGTGTGATCAGATCCTCTTCCAACGTTTCCCGGTTGATCCGCACCTTGATCACGTCCTGATAACTGGTCTTTCCCGCCTCATAGCGGGTATTGGCTACGGTTTCCAGGTACCGGAGAAGATCCACCATTTCAGCGGTGATTTTCTCTGATTTTATTATGTATATGAGATTCCAGTATGTTTTGCGGATCCGGGTCACGGCATCCCGGCGCACGGATTCCAAAGTTTCCCTTTCGGAAACCACTTCCTGTTGGACGATCTGACCTTTCAGCGATAACACCCCCGGAAACGGAAACTTCATCGAAACCGGATCTTTCCCTTTCATGGGCCCGACGCCGGTCATGAGCCCTTCAGTAAAAGCCGTATATTGGCGAAGAATTTCGTCCAAATTCGATACCTGGCTGAATCTTTCGACTGCCCCCCGAAATCTACTCTCAGCAGCCTTAATGTCCGGGTTTCGGATAAGAATCAGTGCTTCAAGTGTCGTGAGGGAATAATTTGTTTTCAAAGTTTCGATGGCATCACTTTTATTAACAGCAGCAGATTGAAGTGATTTGAGGGTCTCGGCATCCGGCTTCAAAAAGGAGTTTTTTTCATCCACTGCTGTCAGAATTTTTTCCCATTGAGATTTCATCTTTTGGATCTTTTTCTGTTCTTCCCCAAAAGCCTCATCATCAACCGGCTTTTGTGTTTGCTGCACGTCACGGAACTGTTCCTGATAAAAGGGGGACGGTACATAGGTGTCAAACGCTGCTTTCATATCCATATATTCGGCATATGAAGGGTGCGAGGCGGCAATGATAAGTAGCATGGTGGCGATGAATCGTCTCATTTTCCCTCCTTTTTCATTCCATGGTCTGCCTGGCGGATTGTAATGCTTTTTCCGACGAGCCGTTCCAATCGGGCCAGGTTTTTTCCGTAATCGGCTTTCGCTCTGGCAAGGGCAAGTTGAAAATTGTACCAGACAGACTGGGTCTCAATAAAATCGGAAAAGCTTGACTGCCCCTCTTGATACCAGGTTTCAGCGATCTCCATGGACTTTGCCGCCTGAGGCAGCAGCTCCTTACTGTATAATTCAATGAGCCGCCTGGCGTTTTCCAACCGAAAATAGAAGGATCGAATCTTGGCGGATGTCTCATTGACACGGGCGGTCTTGGCGGCCTCGGCTCGCTTCATTTCCGCCTTGGCTTTGAGGACGCGGCTTTTATTCTTTCCGAACCACAGCGGTATGGTGATTCCGGTTTGAATGCCCAGCGCATCATCACCCGCATTCGGGGGTGGATTCGCCACATCCGGATTTCCGATGCCCGCATAAAACAATCCCACTTTAAAATCCGGTAAGTTTTGAAATTTGGCCAATTCGATTTTCCTTTTGCTTCTTTCGATTTGGACCTTGGCCATTTGAATCTCTTCCTGGTGGGTTTCCGCCAACTGGTAGATTTCATCCAAGCTGAACACCACCGATTGATCGATTTCCACTTCAAGTCTTCCAAAAGGAGCATCGGTCTGTCGGTTTAACAGTGAATTGAGTTGGGCCATTTCCGTTTCTTCAAGATCCCTTAACAACAGAATATCGTATCGGAGTTGCCCGCTCTGGGACTGCGCTTTAACCATGTCCAAAAGGGTGTTTCTGTCCTGAGCGTATGCGGTCTCTGAAATCTTCCGAAGATGGTCCAGCAGTTTCAAATTTTGATCGGCTGCTGTTTGGGCCTGGCGGATATACGACAGCTCATAAAAAGACTCCCGGATGGAAACAATGATATCCCGGATCGTTTTGTCCACATTCAGTTTGGCAATCCGCGCTTCAGCCTCAACCACCTCACCGGCCTTGCTCAATTTGCCCGGAAAGGGAATCTTCTGGGTGAGGTTGGCATTCCAGTCTTGAGGGCCCAACCGTGTTTCCAGCGGATCAGGGAAATACGTCATCATGATTTCAGGATCGGGATAGGCCGTCTCCAATCGGTACTGCTCTATGGTCGCACGCCACGCCTCCCGGGCTTCCCAAATGGAGGGGTTGTTTCGATAGGCATACTCAACCAGATCACCCAGTATCACCGTCCCGGACAACCGTGCATCCAGATCATTCAGGTTGGTTTCAGCGACGGAAACAAGAGGAGTAAAAAATAGTCCGGCAATGATCAACATGAATAGTCGCCGTCTCGAAAATTTTCTTATTTTCATATCAACCTTCCTCTTCATTCCGATTATTCGATTAAACATTTACGATTTGGCCTTCACGATAACCAGAGTCACATCATCATCTTGTCTGTTGCCTTGCCGAAAATCAGCGATCGCATCCGTAATGGCTTTTAAAATATTGGCTGCCGATGCGTGGCTCATCTGCTGAAGAATCCGGCGCAGGCGTTCTTTCCCGAAGCGCTCACCCTTGGGGTTTTCGGTATCCCAAACCCCATCGGTTCCGATCAGCACAATTTGGCCGTAACCCCAATCACCGCGACGATATTCCTCATAGGCATAATTCTCGTTCACCCCTAAAGGGATTCCAGCACCTCCCAGCTCGATGAATTTGTCTGAAGCCGCGTTATACAGCATAGCCGGGTCGTGACCGGCTCTGATCCATCGGAGCTCTTTAGTTTGTGTATCGAAGAGTATGAGAAAAAGTGTCATGAAATTTCCGGAATAAACGGTATCCATGCACAATAACCGATTGACATTGTTTATGGTTCTTGCGAGATCCACCGAGTGCCTCATCCGGCTGCGGATGAAAGCGCGGGCGGTGGTCATAAACAACGCGGCGGCGATTCCGTGGTCGGCCACATCGCCGACGGCAATTCCGATTTTACCCTCGCCCATTTCCGGAAACCAGATATAGTCATAATAGTCTCCACCGGTTTCATCACAATAAAGGCTCTGGCCTGCAATATCGAGATATTGAAATTGAAAAGACTTTTCAGGGAGCAGATTCTGCTGGACTTCTTTTGCCAGGTTCAAGGAGTTTTTAAGTCGAACCCGATCCTCAAGCTGCCCAACCATGGTATTAAAGCTTAACGTCAGCTCTCCCACCTCATCATGGGTTTTAACCGGCAGGGACACTTCGTAATCTCCCAGCGCCACTCTTTTGGCCGCATCCGAGATGTCTACAATCGACGATACGGTCCGACCGGTGACAAATCGAATCAAAAAGAGAATAATGATGATAAACACCCCACCGATGATGAAGTAATAGATTCTGAAGTTGACGATGGGAGATAAAATTTCTCCGCCGGGTACAATAATGATCAGTGTCCAGGGGGCTTCCTTTAATTTGTAGAATCCGCTGATTTCCTGTGGAGGAAATCCTTTCCCGAAAACCGTCCCGAACGGCAGGGATTTCATGGAGTACAACGTAGAGCGCTCCAACGGGTCGTTGTTTTCGGCAAGTTGTTTTCGTTCCTCATTCAGAT
>DUZK01000155.1 GCA_013349495.1 Deltaproteobacteria bacterium | reverse complement strand
TTAACCAAAGCATCGCGTTAGATAACAAGCAGTTACGGCTTATAGCAGCACCTTCATGCTGTTCGATGTAACGCCCCCTAATGCACTCAGACAGTCATACTGCTGCGAATCGACTCACCTTCACCGCCTATTCCACAAATCAACTTGGCTTTTGTAGATAACCAGATTGAGTTATATCCCCATCGCATCCGCGACCTTCGATCGATGAAACCAGGAGCTTTCAAAGGCAAGTTCGGATGCCTTGGCATGTTTATAGAATAGATGGAGATCGTACTCTTCCGTAAAACCCATTCCGCCGTGGACCTGCTGAGCGGTCCAGGTCGCTTTACGATAGGCTTCGTTGCACCAGGCTTTGGCCATGGAGATCTCCTTTTCGCAAGGGATGTTTTCACTCAACAGCGAAGCGGCCTGACAGGTAATCAGCCTTGCCGATTCCAGATCGGTGGCCATATCCGCACAATAGTGCTGGATAACCTGAAGACTGCCGAGAGGCCGGTCAAACTGGTGCCGCTGCTTGACGTATTCAACCGTCATCTCCACCACCCGCTCCATCCCCCCCAGCATCTCTCCGCATTTTAAAATAGTGGCTTTCGGCAGGATCTTGCTCAAATAGCGCTCTCCTTTGCCGGGTGCCCCGACAATGCTTTCTGCAGGTAATTTAACGTTTTTAAAATCAACAGCAAATGACTTTTCCACGCTCATCGTGTCCAAAGGCGTTTTCTCCTGCCCGTCGGCGTTTCTTTCATTTATAAAAAGCGTGGATCCGCCTGCCTTTGAATCCTTGACATTCGCACAAACGATGATCCCGTCTGCCACATGGGCATAGGGCACCAACAGCCGGGTTCCATTAACAACATAGGCATTGTCCCGGGTCTTGGCGGCTTCGATTTTCGGATCATTTGCATCATATCTTCCGTTCTCGTCCAGAAGCGCCGTTGTGAAGATCTTCTCCCCCTCGATGATAGGCCGCAAATATTCATCCTTTTGCTTCTCATTCCCTGCCTCGTCTATTATAAGGCCGGACAGAACGGTGCTGCAAAGAAAGGGACTCGGGAGGAGAACTCTCCCGATCTGTTCGAAAAGAATAAACAGATCGAAAAAACTCCCGTCAAATCCTCCATACTTCTCCTTATGAATGAATCCCAGCCAGCCAAGTTCGGTCATCTCTTTCCAGATATCTTTCGAGTAACCGACCTCATCTTTGATTAATTCCCTGACCAAGGAAGAAGGGCATTTCTTCTGCAGAAATCGCTGAGCGCTGTCTTTCATCAAAACGGTTTCTTCATTCAGATTGAAATCCATAACAATCACCTCGAGTTTCTATGATCTCGGTAATCCCAACCCCCTGAGCGCAACGATATTTTTTAAAATCTCTGTTGAACCGCCTTGCAGCGTATAGCTGGGGCCCCATAAATAACAGGTGGCCAGATCCACCGGGAATGGGGACCATTTGGCGTCCTCCCGGATCTGGCTGACGGGCCCGACGATCTTTGTGGCAATATCATTGACCCGCTGCTCATGTTGCGTGCAGAATGCCTTGGCCATGGCTGCCTGGCTTGAGGGTTTTTTACCCTGATCGATTATCCAGGCGGTATGATAGCAAAGCAGCCGGCCGATGTTATGTTCAATTTCCAACTGGGCTACCTGATCTCTCGCCCAGCAATAGAATTCTCTCGATTCTCCCTCTTTGCTCATCTTTTTTACGTATTCTATCAACAGGTTATATATCGGATAAGTCTGTAACAGACGCTCCATCCCGGTGCGCTCATAATCCATTTGGGCCATGATCTGTTTAAAACCTTCATTTTCTTGGCCCACCAGATATCGCTGTTCTATCCTGACATTATCGAAAAAGACCTCGTTGAAGCTGTGCTCGCCGGCACCGTTGATGATGGGCCGCACGGTGATGCCCGGCGTTTTCATATCGACGACAAACTCGCTGCATGCTCGATGCTTGGGAATTGCTTGGTCAAAATGAGTTCTGGCCAGCAACCAGCCCAAATCGGCGGTATGGGCCTCTGAATTCCATATCTTCTGACCGTTTATAATATAGGCTTCCCCTTCTTTCACCGCTTTGGTGGTTACCGCACTCAGGTCGGATCCGGCATTCGGTTCACTGAAAAGAAGACAAAACTGTATGCCCTCGTCCGCCGCTGCAATACGCGGAAGAAACGTCTCCCGCTGCCAGTCCGACCCAAAAGCGATAAGGGCCGGCCCGACCTGCCGGTCCGCCAGAAAATGATAGCCGATGGGAGCCTGGACCTTCATCAGCTCTTCATTCAGTATCATTTTATCAACGTAACTGCGCCCTTTACCCCAATATTCCTTGGGCCAGGAAAAACCGATCCAGCCCCTTTCCGCCATCTTAAGAGAAAATTCGCGGGAACAGGGTGCAACAAGCCCCCTGCTTTGAGTAGAGAATGTGCCTGCCCGGAGTTCTCCTTCCAGAAAATCATGAACTTCTTTGCGGAATTCTTCCTGCTCCTGGGTAAACGTAAACTTCATTTTTCCAACCTCCTGTGGGAGATGAACATGCAATCCGCAGTTGTTGGAGATCTGAAATGACGGGTATCGAGGGCGGCGGCATGCTCAAAATAAATTTATACCGTTTCAGACCACCGGATACAAGATCAAAAGAGCCCTTTTGTATCTGAGGGTTTCATTTGACCGCCCGCAAACCTTGCCTCCGATCCTTGCCCTGCAGTCTGCTCTTTTTTTTATGCTGTTTTTGTATTACAGAGGTTAAGGGGTTCAGCGTTTGACAATACCCGGTTAGGGTTTTTCAACCGTGAACGCTGAACCGCTTAACCTAGGATATATATAGACCGCTTTCAGAGAAAGGAATCGCGATATGGAATTGAAAAACAGAATTGCTGTGGTCACAGGCGGCGGCCAGGGAATCGGCCAGCAGATTGCGCTCCGTTTGGCCCAGTCGGGCGCCGTTGTCGTCATCGCCGATATCAATGAAGAGGGGGCGCACCAGACCCAGGAGATGATCGCCCAGAGCAGCGCTCCGAAAGCGACGGTGGTTTTCACAGACATCCGTCAAGAGGCGCAGGTGACAAAGATGATCGAAACGACCCTCGGCATTGACCGGCGGATCGACATTCTGGTCAACAACTCGGGGATCATGGGGCCGGTCAAGTTTATCGAGGACATCACCGTCGAGGAATGGGAAGACACCATGGCGGTGAATCTACGGGGGATGTTTCTCTGCTGCAAACACACGATTCCGGTCATGAAAAAACAGGGCCATGGCAACATTGTCAACATCTCTTCCATTACCGGAAAGCGGGCCTTGACCGAAAGGACCCCCTATGCCGCCAGCAAAATGGGAGTGATCGGCCTGACCCGCACCCTTGCGGCTGAGGTGGGGAAATGGAACATCCGGGCCAACTCCATCTGCCCGGGCGCCGTCACCGGCCCCCGGTTCGACAAAGTGATAGAGGGCATCATGAAGTTTTCAGGGAAGAGCCGGGAGCAGGCCCTGTCGGAAAGGGCATTTGCATCCGCCCTCAACACCTTCGTCGATCCCAAATACGTGGCCGCCGTGGTGGCGTTCCTGTGTTCGGATGATGCCGCCATGATTACCGGCCAGGACATCAACGTATGCGGCGGCTCGATAATGTATTGAGCGGTTCGGCCGCCAAAGGGAGAAATGACATGCCAAAAGAGATATACGGCAATCAATGCCTGATTGTCACACCGTTGAAAGAAGATGAAAGCGTGGATGCCGAGAGCACCCGGAAACTAATCGATTATGTGATCGAAAACGGCGTCCACGGCATTCTCGCCCACGGAAGCACCGGTGAAGGGTTTCTCTTTGATACGGATGAGCGGCAGGCGTTCATGGATCTGGTGGTGGGGTATGTTGGCGGACGGGTTCCGGTTGGGTTCGATATCGAGTCCTCTTCCACATCCGTATCCATAAAACTGGCCCGATATGCTCAAGCGGCCGGCGTGGATTACCTGTTCACCACGCCGCCCTACCGTCATCCCCACAAGGGTCCGGGAATTTTTGAGCACATCAAGGCAATCAATGACGCTACAGATCTTCCGGTTTCCATTTATGACGGGGGTGCAGGCATTGAATTGGGTCTGGATCTGTTGAAGAAAATCGCAGACACCTGCGAGAAAGTGAAGTACTGCAAAATCTTTTTGGAGAAGCCGGAAAAAATAAAACAGATCGCCGAACACACAAACGGCAGGATCGCGCCGTGGGCCGGACATGATCGTTTGTCCTACCTCATGCTGTGCTACGGGGCACCGGGGATGACATCGGCTGCCAGTTGTGTCATTCCGCGCGAGAACACGGAGATGTTCAACTTCATACAGGCCGGCGAACTCGACAAGGCCAGAGACATTTATCTTTCAACCGTTTGTCCCTTAAACGCCATTGCCTTTTATACGGTTTCAGACTTTATTGCCGGCTACAAATTCGCCCTTTACGCGATGGGGATCATCGCGTCTCCGACCGTACGAAAGCCCTTGATCCAATTGGATACCCTCATGCAACGGGAGCTTCGTGCCGCACTGAAATTCATCGGCAAACTTTGAGGGGGCGGACAGGAATCGGTATGATCCGCCGGATCTGCGGAACGCCCTCCGACATCTGAACGTGAATATGCTGAAGCCAGTTTTCAACCTCGTGCGGAAAATCATCGCGCCAGTGAGACCCCCTGCTCTCGGTTCGCTTCAACGCGGAAACAGCTATCGCCCTGCCTGTCAGGGCCGCATTCCTGGACTCTATAATTTTACATAGGCCGCCGGGGGTGCGGCCCTTATTCAATTCGATCGATTCCAGGACCGCATCGATCTCCTCAACAGCTTCCGTCAAAGACTTTTCTTCCCGGACAATACCGACCTTTTCCCACATGATTGCTGCCAGTTTCTTTCTTGGGGAGTCAATGGCCGGGGTCGTCTCCGATCTCGAATCAAAGAAACGAATCTTTTTTTTCACCGCGTTTTCCGCCAGGGTTTTGAAATCGGTCGGGTGCTTCGCGTTCGGGCGGTGCGCCAGGGCCGATCGTGCCGCTGCGTCTCCCAGCACCAGTGCCTCGCAATAGGCGTTTCCGCCCATCCGGTTTGCTCCGTGGGTGCCGCCCACCACCTCGCCGGCTGCGAAAAGCCCTTTCAGGTCGGTTCGGCCCGCTTCATCCGTTGCGACACCCCCCATGGTATGATGGCAAGTCGGGCCCACCGACACCGGTTTTTTATCAAAGGCCAATCGTTTTTTAAACGTCTTCACCATAGCAGGACCGTTGGGTATTGACCCGAAATCGGTTTCTCTAAGATCCAACTGAAGTGCCCCGTCCATGCCGTTTCCCATCCGTATCTCTTTAAACAGCGCCCGAGAGAGACGGTCCCGGGATACCACGGCCACCGGTTTGTCTTTAATCTGATACTTTTCTTTGACGTCTTCTCCCAGCCGATTCAGGATGGGGCTCAGGTCGGCAAAAGCAGCCGGAAGCATCATCCGGGCGCGCCCGGTTCCGGCATAGGCAGTGGGATAGAACTGAACGAATTCCATGTCGATGAGCTCCAGTCCGGCTTCCAGCATAAGGGCATATCCGTCCCCGGTAGCGCCGGGAGCATTGTCGGTATGGGCATAAATGGCGCCGGCACCGCCCGTTGCCAGCAGCACGGCATTGGATCTGAACCCGATAATTTTCCCGCTCTGCTTGTGGAATCCCACGGCACCGCGGCATTCATCACTGTCCACCAGGAGGTCCGTCACCATGATGTGTTCGAAAAATTCCATCTCCGCTTTCCGGCAGGCGTTAACAAGGACGGATGAAAGATGCGGTCCTCCCAAATAACCGGATGTTCTGCAGCGAAATCCGGTTTCATGAAACTGGCCCTTAAGACCCATTTCAATCAGATTCCTTACCCGGGACGGGGCGAGGTTGACCATGTGTTCGACCATGACCGGATTGTTGATCATCCGACCGCTTTCCATGGTTTTCTTGAGATGGGCTTCGACAGGGAAGGTATCCGTAGCAAAGGTAAACAGCCCGCCCCCAAGGCTCGTATTCGTCACCTTTCCGACAGCCGCCTTTGAAACCACCACCACCCGCTTGCCGGCGCCGGAAGCTTTCAACGCGGCGCTGAGCCCGGCAATTCCGGTGCCGATGATCAGAATATCCGTATCAATGAGGTTAATGGATTTTTCCATCCAGCCGGATTCCACCAGGATACCGCCCATGAGCCTTTCGGATTTCAGCTCTTTGTAATACCGCTTTGGTTCCCCAAGTTTTCACTTTTAAAGCAGTTCACAATCCTTCAGGGCTTTTTCGATTTTCAACTTTTCATCGTCCGCCAAGGGCAGGAGCGGCGGACGAACCACGTCGTTATCAAGCCGGCCCATCATGACCTGAGCTGCTTTGATACGGGTGTAGACGTCGCACTGAGGTTCGCTGTAAATTGCCTCTGTCAAAGGCATCATACGTCGATGTATTTCCCGGGCAGCCATTAAATTGTTTTTTTGAATGGCAGCATATAGTTCGACCACCCATTCTGAATAGAGACTGCCTGATCCGATAACCACACCGTCGGCGCCTATCGCAATGGATGCAAGAAGCGACATATTATTTGATGTGAAAACCCGGATATCTTTCTCAAGGGACTTGAGCGCCCGATATTCATGGTCATACCGTATCCAATCGTTCACCGATAATTTTACAGCAACGACATTTTCAATATTTGTCAACTCCAACAGCCGATTTGTAGGGTAATTGGCTTTTGATGTAGTGGCGTATTGAAAAATCCACAGGGGAATATCCACCGCATCGGCAATGGCCTTAAAGTACCGGTAGGGAACGTTTTCATTCTTCCCCCTCAACCATGATCCCGGCGGCAAAACCAGCACTGCGTCTGCTCCGGCGTCCAATGCATCCTGTGAATGCGCTACTGCATCCGGCGTATGCTCATGATGGATTCCGGAGACGACGGCAACCTTGCAGCCGATCTCGTCAACGACGATTTCAACCACCTTTTTTCTTTCCGCCCTGGACAGCGATACGATCTCTCCTGCATGTCCGTTGCACAAAACCCCCTCGACACCTTCTATCCCGGCGATATATCTCACAAATTTTCTCAAATTATCTTCATCGATTTCGAAATTTTCCATGAACGGCAACACCGTTGCCGGGATAACCCCCTTGAAAACGGTCTTTTTCATTTCTTTCCTCCTGATGACGGATAAACCATCGGTCACCTTCGCCCCCCGCTTCCGCCTGCGGGTCTTTTCTGCCGGCGAGGCCGGGAACCCCGCCGTGCTTTTCCCCTGGCGGGAGAATCGAGATTTCTGCTGCGGGGTTTTCGCCTTTCTATTTCAGGGACCGGAGCAGGCGGGGTGAGCCATTCTTTCTCCGGCTCGATACAACTCAGTTTTCGGTCAATGAACTCCTCGACGGCGGGGATATAAAAGGAGTCATCCTCATCGGCAAAACTGATGGAGGTCCCGCTTGCACCTGCACGGCCGGTGCGTCCGATCCGATGCACGTAACTTTCAGGATCCCGCGGAAACGAAAAATTGAAAACATGGTCCATGGCTTCGATGTGAATACCCCGCCCGGCAACGTCCGTTGCCACCAGCACCCTGATCTTGCCCGCCTTGAAATCATCCAAACAACGCATCCGCTTTTTCTGGGGAATTTCACCGGAAAGCTCCGCGCAGTCGATCCCGTAGCGCGTCAGCTTATTTGCCAGCCGGAACACTTCGTCCCGTCTATTGCAAAAGACCAGCACCCGGTTCAACTTTTGGGTTTCGATGAGGTTGAACAGCAAAGTGAATTTTTCCTTTGCCGTAACGATGTAGACGATCTGATCCACGGTATCCACAGCGACTTGCTCCGGCTCGATTTCAACCGATATGGGGTCGCGCGTCCACTGGGAAGCCAGGCGGGTGATTTCTTCGGTCAGTGTCGCGCTGAACAGCAGGGTCTGACGGTTATCTTTTCCAGGTGTGCTGTAGATGATTTTTCGGACATCCGGGATGAAGCCCATATCGAGCATCCGGTCGGCTTCATCGATAATCAGCATTTCAACCTTTTTCAGGGAAATCTCGCGTTTTTGCTGAAAGTCGAGCAGCCTTCCGGGTGTTGCCACTATGATATCGACCGGCCCTGCGGCCAACTGCTTCTGTTGCTTTTTGTAGTCCATGCCCCCGAATACGGACACCACCCGTTGGGAACAGTATTTGGAGAGCAGGATCGCCTCCTCGGCAATCTGGAGCACGAGTTCCCGTGTGGGTGCAAGAATCAGTACCCGGGGTGTGCCGGGTTGTCGTTTCCCCTCAATGGGATTGTTGAGCATCCGGGTAATAACGGTGATGAGAAATGCCGCTGTTTTTCCCGTCCCGGTTTGTGCGCGCCCGCTTGCATCTTTGCCGGACAGCGTGCTGGGGAGGATATCCGTCTGGATGGGGGTACAGTATGTGAACCCAAGATCACTGACGGCATGAAGCACCGGCGCGGGTAGGTTTAAATCGTGGAATCGGGTTTTGCCTTCAACCACGGGAACCTCGTATTGTGAAACGGTCCACTTCCTTCCTCTGCGCCGTGGCGGCCGTTTGGGTTTGGAACGTTTTTGGGAATCAGAGGAAGGTCGTTCTGAAATCGGCGCCTCCGCTGTATTCGATGCTTTATCTTTCTCGTTCTGGCGCCCGGGGTTGGGAGTTTCTGATTGTTGTTTCTCCGTACCGACGATAGCATTGATAATTTGGGCGGCTTTTTGAAAAAATTTTCTCATATTAAAACGATGTCTCCGCCAAGTGTCCGTTTGTACCGATTCCCCGCTGGTATGGACAAGTGATTTTCAAATATTGGATAGTATAATCTAGACCGGACATTTTTCCTATAGAAAAGGAATATTGTCAAACTCAATGCTTTATGCGTATGCTCTTTTGCACCGTGTGAAAGACTTCGTTAAGGAATTCTAAAGATCCGGTCGGAAAAAATTGCACCAACTCCGGATTAAAATGTGGTACAGAAATCAGAAGCAACTCGGATGGTCAATAAGGAAACAATACAGATGAGGTGGTGATATGGCAATTAATAAGGTTTTTATTGTGGGTTCCGGTTTAATGGGAAGCGGCATCGCTCAGGTATGTGCACAGGCCGGTATTACTGTGAGTTTAAACGACGTCAGCCGGGAAGCATTGGATAGGGGTTTAAAAAACATTGCCTGGTCGGTGGCCAAGTTTGTCGAGAAAGGCATACTATCGGAAGACAAAGATACCATTCTGGAAAGGATTCTGCCTGTCACCGATTTTTCAAAAGCTGCCGAGGCCGACATGGCCATAGAGGTTGTTTTCGAAAGGAAAGACCTCAAACAGGAAATATTTAAAAAACTTGATCAAGAATGCGGACCCAAAGCAATGATAGCCAGCAATACATCTGCAATTCCCATAACCGAGCTTGCCGCCGTCACCAGCCGCGCTGAAAAGGTTTTGGGTCTCCACTTTTTCAGTCCGGTTCCCATGATGCAGGCCGTAGAGGTGATTCGGGGTGTTTCTACCAGCGACGAGACTGCCCGGGCCGGTAAAAATTTTGTTCTCAGGATCGGAAAGGAACCGATCATGGTCAACCGGGACGTGGCAGGCTTTGTCATCAATCGGATTAATTATCCTTCTGCCATGGAAGCCATGCGTCTTGTGGAACAGGGGGTGGCGACAGTGGAAGACATCGACAAAGGATTGCGGCTGGCGTCCGGAAGAAAAATGGGGATATTTGAAATCGGTGATATGGTGGGTCTTGAGGTGACCCACAGCGCAATGATGGCAATGTATGAAGAGACCGGAGATCCCCGCTGGTATCCCCCGCTGCTTTTACGGCGCAAGGTTAAGGCCGGTCATCTGGGTCGGAAAACCGGCAAGGGATGGTATGAATATAATCCGGATGGAACCCGTAAAGAATAGAAGAGAGACTCATGGGATATTTTAAGGTTAATCAGAAAGACATTTTCTTCATTTTAAAAGACCAGCTCAACTACGGTTCATTATGCGCACTCAGCCGTTATAAGGATTTGAACGAAAAGACACTCGACTTGCTGGTGAAAGAGGCCATCAGCTTTGCAAAGGGTGTGGTGGATCCTCTGCAGGAGATCGGGGAAAAATGGGGCGTGAGATTTGAGGATGGAACGGTCTCATGCCCTCCCGAGTTTAAGACGGCTTTCAGACAATACGGAAGCGATGGATGGATTGCAGCTGCAAGAGATCTCGAGTATGGGGGACAGGGCTTTCCCCACATGATGCGAATCGTCATCAACGATTTCATGTACGGTGCGTGTCAGGCCTTCAACATGGCTCCCAGCCTCACCCATGGCGCCGCACACTTGATCGAAAGTTTTGCCACTGAAGAACTCAAACAGCGCTATGTTCCGAAAATGTTTC
>DUZK01000154.1 GCA_013349495.1 Deltaproteobacteria bacterium | reverse complement strand
TAAATTTAAAACATATTGAAAATATTGAGTATTTCACTTGAACCCATGCCTGAGGCAGACAAGCCTCGAATCCTTGGCCCCTTGAACCCTCAGGATCACTCCAACTCTTTTGGAGATAATCCATCAATATCAATTCGATTCTATCCGGAATTGTCTTCAATTACTTTCAAGGGCGATCTTTTTCTTTTCCCAAGCCTTATATTTTTCCTCCCATTTCATTTCCATCTCTTTAAGCTGCTTCAATTTTGCCCGGGCCACTGATTTTCTGCCTCGCATTTTGTACCGTTTCGACCATTCCCTGATCGATTCCGAAAGCTCTTCTTTTTCTTTCATCAAGGAAGCGTATTCTTTTTCAAGTTCCTTTTTACTTTTCGAAAGGACGCTTTTTGAAGGTTTTATCCCCTTGTTCTGGTTGTTCTTTTTATCCAGGGTCTGTTTCTGAAAAGCTTTCTGAACATCCCGGGGTATTTTGGAACCGGTGTTTTCGGAGGAGTCGGGGCCGGATTCTCCATCGCTTTCGGGTAACACCTGGGGGTGAACATCGTTTTGGTATTCCTCAGGGACCATACTCATGTCGTCCACATAATGAATCCCGCCGTTTTTATCCACGTATTTATAATAGTCTGCTGAAACCGCAATCGGAAAGAGCACAAGAAAGAAACAAAGCAATCGGAGGTTTTTCATATCCGTTCCCTCATTCAAAGGCTTTCGCTGTAATAAGAGATGCGAAATAAGAGTTTTTTATAATATCCTATCCTGGATAAACGTATCCAAAAAAATTGGAATTTAAATATCGAATATTGAACAAGGAATTTTGAACCGCAGAAGTGTAGGTAAACTTCGAAATTCGACATTCCATGTTCAGCATTCTGCGGTTCAAAAAAAAATTTAAATTTC
Organism: Deltaproteobacteria bacterium; assembly: GCA_013349495.1. GTDB lineage: Bacteria > Desulfobacterota > Desulfobacteria > Desulfobacterales > SURF-15 > DUZK01. The sequence goes on along the minus strand of DUZK01000154.1, from coordinate 9,553 downwards.
AATATGTTGCAACTGTGAGAGATTAATTCTTAAAATGAACCAGTAAAAATCTAACAGGATAGATATCAAACTGCTTTTTGAGACACAAATGATATGACATATCTAAACAATTGTTTGACATTATACAAATTTGTTATAGATATGACATGCTTTTGGCGGCATAATCCCGTGGATCCACTATGAGATTTCGTAATCAAATCATCATTCTTATCCTGGCAGCTACTGTTTTTGCCTGTGCCAAACCGCCTGTCACCCCGCCGGTTCCGGTAGACCGGGGAGACAAGCTTTTTGAGCGGGCGGAAGAGCTGTATCAATCCGGCGCTTATGAGGCCGCTCTAAAAGCTTACCAAACCTATCTGTTCAACTATCCCCAGCAACTATACGCTCCGGCTGCTATTGACAGGCAGGGGGAAATATATTTCGCGACAGGCAAAATTAATAAAGCAAAAGAAGCCTATCAGCGTCTCATTAAAGAATATCCGAACAGCTCCCTTACAGTGAAAGCCAGACTTGGTTTGATCCGATCTTTGTTTCGGGAGGGAAGCTATCAGCAAGCCATTACGCTCGCATCTGAAGTTGATATCAGCAGGCTGTCTATGCTTCAGACCTATGAATATTTTATTCTGCTTGGAGATTCTCATGAAAGGCTCAAAGATCTGAAAAAGGCGGTTTACTATTATTCTTTATCCTTGGAGTTGGCTTCTGATGGGGAAAAAGAAGAAATACGAAAAAAATTAAAGGCAGCCATTGAATTGTTGAATCCGGAAACGATCCCGGCCCTTATCGATCATACGGATTATAAAGAAACCAAGGGGTATCTGAGCTTTCAACTGATTCAAAACATGATGCGCATGGAGAAGAATGAAGAGGCCGTAGCGCTTTTATCCGATTTCGTGGAAAAATATCCGGGGCATCCCGAGGCTTCCCGTGCCCTTGAGCTGAAAGTTGAATTGGAGAAAAAATTCAAACCAACGGTAAAGATGCCGAAGTTTCGGCGATATACCGTGGGTTGCATGCTTCCCTTGAGCGGCCCTTACGAGATATACGGGCAGCGGGCCTTGCGGGGTATTGAAATCGCCATGAACCAATTCAACTCAGACGAGATGAATCCTTCCATTACAGTGCTTGTCAAAGATACCGGTTCGGATCCGGATCGTACTCTGAAAGCCGTGGAAGAGTTGAATAACGCCGAGGTTGCGGCCATCATCGGTCCGATCACCGCTGCAGTGCCGGCTGCATTTGCGGCGCAGGACCGCGGACTTCCAATCCTGACCCTCACCCAGAAGGATGATATTACCGTTATCGGCGACTATGTATTCCGGAATTTTATTACCCCTCGGATGCAAGTGGCAACCTTGGTAAAATATATTACGAACAACCTTGGATTAGAGCGCGTTGCCATCCTGTACCCGGATGAGCATTATGGCAATACCCATATGAATCTATTCTGGGACGAGATCATCGCACATGGTGCAAAAGTGGTAGGTGTGGAATCTTATGATCCGAGCAGCATGGATTTTGCCGATCCCATAAAGAAACTCGTGGGTCTCTTCTATGAGATTCCCGAGGACCTGAAACCGGTGCCTTTATCCACGCCCGACGGTGATTTTGAATTAAAACCGGATGATGATCCCGAAGCGGAAAAACCCAAGCCCGTTGTGGATTTCGATGCGATTTTTATTCCTGATGCGCCAAAGAAAGCAGGCCTTATCATCCCGCAGCTTGTTTATTATGACATTGAAGATGTCTATCTGCTGGGCACCAATCTCTGGCATTCTGAAAAACTGATCGAAATGGCCGGGCAATATGCCCAGGGCGCAATCATTGCAGACGGTTTTTTTGCGGCAAGTGAATCGGATAGGGTCAAGGAATTTACAGTGCGATTCCAAAACGCCTACGGTAAACAACCGGAATTTATCGAAGCCATTGCATACGATAATGCCATGATGCTCTTTCAATCCATGAAGAAACCGGAAATCGGATCGAGAGAGATGCTAAGGGATGAACTCTTAAAAATTGCCGGTTATCCGGGAATTACCGGGCTGACCTCCTTCGACGAGAACGGCGATGCGATAAAACAACTGTATCTTCTTCAGGTGCGAAAAGATCGTTTTATTGAAATCAATCGCGGCAAATAGCAAAGTGGTTCGCTTCGCTCACAATCGGAATAATGGAATGGTGGAATAATGAGTTTTTATTGTCTCGCTTTGAAAAATATCACGATTGATGAGATAAGCCCATCAAGGATCGAAAAAGCACCAATAGCGGATTTAAGAAGCTCAGCGTTTAGCAAGATGCGGTCTAACTTTATATCTTGGCCTGTAAAACATTTGTCCATATAAAGTTGAAAATGAATGGCTTCATTCGTTTTTGACCATGGTTCCAATATTCCAACATTCCATTATTCCATATGCACGGCGTTGCCGAACATGTCATTAAAAGCTGCATGATTTCAATTAATTATACAAAATCCGAGAACGGTTAATTCATGAATATCGCTTATTCGGTATATAAATCAATCAGTTCCGGCCTCTTTGTGTCACTGTTTCCGCCATTTTGGCTTTACTCTCGCATCGCCGGTAAATATCGGAAAAGCCTTCATCAGCGGATCGGCCTTTATCCTCAAGAACTCATCTCTTCGGTCTCCGGTTCTCCCAGGATTTGGATTCATGCCGTATCCGTTGGTGAGGTCAATGTTGCCATTCCCATCATCGAATCGCTTAAGGAAATGATGCCGGCCGCCGCGGTGATACTTTCCACCGCAACCGAGCAGGGCCAGGCGCTTGCAAAAGAAAAACTCGATACTGCCGCAACCTGTCTTTATGCTCCGGTGGATTTTATTTATTCGGTTCGGCATACGCTAAAAAGGTTTCAACCGGATATCCTCGTATGCATAGAGACTGAAATTTGGCCCAATTGGTTGATTGAAGCCAATCGAGCGGGCGCCAAAACAGCCTTGATTAACGGCAGGATTTCGGTGCGTTCCATCCGGCGATACCTGAAGATTGTTTCTCTGATGCGGGAGATTCTCAGGCACGTGGATGCTTTCAGCATGATCGGAAAAGCGGATGCTGAACGGATTCTGAAAATGGGCGCGCCTGAAAACCGGATAGAAATTAACGGAAATGCCAAATTCGATTTGTTGCTGCTCCATACGGATCCGGCAGTCAAGGCTGACATGATGGAGCAGTTCAACCTGAACGGAAAACAGCCGGTCTTTGTGGCAGGGAGTACCCGCGGCCCGGAAGCGAAAATCGTTCTCGATGTGTACGAGAAAATTATTCGATCCTTTCCCGAGGCCATCCTGATTATCGCCCCTCGGCATCTGAAACGTGCCGGACAAATACGGGATGAGATTCATCTGCGGGGATTGACCTGCGAGCTCATGACCGAACTGGACGGCAAAGCTGCCCCAAGATCCGCACCCATCGTTATTCTTGATACCATCGGCAAACTTCATTCCACCTACAGCATTGCAACAGTTGTTTTCTGCGGCGGAAGTCTGGTTCCTTTGGGCGGACAGAATGTCCTTGAGGCGGCCGTATGGGGAAAACCGGTACTGTATGGTCCGTCCATGGAAGACTTTCTGGACGCAAAAGAACTTTTGGACAAAACCGGAGGGGGTATACAGGTACAAGACGGAGCCGCCTTGGCCGACAAAGCGCTGTTCTGTCTCAACCATCCCGAAGAAGCAGAACGCATCGGGCTTCGTGCCCGGGAGGCAGTACTTTCCCACCAAGGAGCGGCTCAGAAACACGCCGCTGTGATTAAGAAATTATTGGATTGAACCTCGATACTGGATACTCGTTTCTCGGTGCTCGATTTTAAAATGCCGATGAATACCTTTCATCCAGCATCCAGTATCCGGAATTTTCTTAATCAATCAGTTTCTTATGGATTGGATCGTCTTTTTCCATACCGTACTCAGGATGGTAACGTCATGGCCAATTTCTATGGCCTGAACGCCCAGCTCCTTTACTTTATGCACATCGTCCCACCAGGGATATTTGGCGCCGTAAATAACGAATTTGCCGTGTTTTCGGGAAGCTTCGACCGTGAGCTTCAATGCATCCATGACTTTCTCATGCCCGGTTTGAAGCGGAATGCCGGCGGATATACTAAAATCCGCAGGTCCGAAAAACACGCCATCGAGGCCCTCCACAGACATGATTTCGTCGATGTGCGGTATGGCGTGCACATCCTCTATCATGGGAATGACCAGTGTCTCTTCATCGCTCCATTCCATCCAGTCAACACCGGCATTTGCACCCCATTGGCCGGAAAAGCAGAGGCCGCCGTACCCTCGTTTACCTTTTGGTGGAAATTTAGCCGCTTCGACTATTGCTTGGGCCTCAGCAGCAGTATTCACATGGGGGACAATGACGCCTCCGGCTCCGGCTTCCAGAGCTTTTCGAACGAGATACGGGTTGTCCTTATCGATGCGGAGCAGCGGGACGATATCTGCAACGGATGCTCCCTTGAGCAGATTCTCGGCGCTTTCGTCCTGACGCCAGGCATGCTCGTTGTCGATTCGGCAGAAATCGAGGCCGCAAAAGCCGGCCAGTTCGATGACGGCCGGGCTGAATGAATAGACGCAGGTGCCGAGTGCGACTTCGCCCTTGGATATGATTTCCCTAAGCTTGTTTTTCTTCCTTTCCATGAGTTCCTCCTCTTCTCCCGCTCAGAGTCCGGGATCTTCGACTTGAAATTGAACAAAATTTCTTATTTGTGGATGGACACGATTTAGGTGATATAGGAAATTGAAGACCGGAGTGTCAAGTCCGGGTAAGATGAGATTGGCCGATGGATTCTTTTATGTTATCTAATAAATGGGATCAACTCCAAAAGAGTTGGAGTGATCCTGAGGGTTCAAGGGGCCAAGGATTCCAGGATTCAAGTGAAATACATTATAATATCAGTGTGATAAAAACCCTCGACCCCTTGAATCCTGGAACCCTTTCTCCAACCAAATTGGAGAAGAATCATGAATGCGAAGACTATACGGGTGAATCAAGTGTACAAAATTAGATGGCCATATCTATTTATATTTATTGTGATACTGCACTTGGTGCCTCCATCTGCCGCCCAGGCAGAACAACCGGAAAAAAAATCCGAACAGCAGAAACAGCTGGAAAGATACGCCAATGACAGCCTCAGGCGACTGGAGTACGCCATCCAGACTGGAGGATTCTTCTATTCCCGGTCTGCATTGAACATCTGGAAAGACAACGCCGAGGATGCGGGTATGTTCGATGAATCCCTGTATAACCAATACAAGCGGAAGATATATGAGAAATCGGTCAACGAAAATCTCAAATGGTTTGAAATCTTTTTAATTCAGAAGAATCACAGGGATGCCGGAACCTGCCTCCAGCTCTACAAAATGCATGCCGAAGAAATCAATGTCTTTGATAAAGAAAAATACGAGGAAATGCAAAAGAGACTGAAGAAGTGATGGTCTCAAGGCCGCCGCTTTTTTTTCATACCCAGAATCAAAACCAGCCCGGTAAAAAACCCCCCGATATGTGCAAACCATGCGACTCCGCCTCCGGTATGAGCCTCCATTTCAGCCATGCCGCTGATGACTTGAATTAGAATCCAGTATCCCAGAAGCACAAACGAAGGGATGCTGACGATCCGAAAGAATATAATGATGATGATCAGGGTCTGAACGCGAGCCTTTGGAAATAAACAGATATAAGCACCCAGTACCCCTGCTATGGCCCCGCTTGCCCCGACAGTAGGTATTTTTGAATTCACATTCATGAATCCATGGATTAGGGTGGCCGCAATTCCGCAGAACAGATAGAAAAAAAGATATCTCCGATGCCCGAGGATATCCTCCACATTGTCCCCGAATATCCATAAATAAAGCATGTTGCTCAACAAATGCAGCCAGCCCGCGTGCATGAACATTGCTGAAAACATGGTTAACGGCACCGGCATTGTGTTTTCAGGATTGATGTCCACCAGATGAGTGAACTCGTAAGGAATAAAGCCGAGCCGTAAAAAAATTAAATCCGGGTCTTCAGGATAAAGAAAGTACTGATAGAGGAAGATCGAAATGTTGCTGAGGATCAGCGCGATATTGACAAAGGGTATGCTTTTTGTGGGATTATGAGCTTTTAGCGGTATCATTCAGGTTCTCTCCCAACATATTCTCTCCGTTTAACGAGTTCTTGGCAAGTGTATACTTTCTACCCGCTTTGAGATCAAATGATTTATGAAGTCGGGTAACAAGTATCCAAACTTTCGATTCGTTAATCTTCAGTCGGTATCGCCCTTTCCCGGCAGACAATAAATATTTCAATTTAATTCAACAGGTTATTTTATAATAGAGACCATCTTCGGCGACTCTGGCACAGGGCTTGCTCTTATGATGGCCAAACAATGATGAAGAACTAAATCCTATTCAATAATTTTAAATAAAGGAGGAAGTTATGAAACACATGAATATGAATAAATTTTTGGTTATCGTCGCAGTGATTTCTCTGGTCGGCATCGGAACCACCGCCTTTGCCGGTTGGGGCCGGGGATCTTACGGACCCATGATGCACGGCAGGGGATGGGGTGCCTATGGGACAGAAAGGCTGAGTGAAGAGGAATATAAACGACTCGAAGAACTCAATGAGGCGTTTTTCAAGGAAACAAAGGCCCTCCAACGGAGCATCTATGAGAAAGAACTCGCACTTCAAAGCGAAATGATCAAAGAGAATCCGGACCCTAAAAAAGCAGCGGATGTGCAGAAAGAAATCTCCGATCTGGAAAGCCGGTTTGATCAAAAGCGATTGGAACGAAGACTGGAAATGCAGAAAATTAATCCTAATGCAGGGCAGGGGTACATGGGGCGAGGCGGCATGGGACCCGGTTATATGCACCGAGGTGACATGGGAAGAGGATACATGGGTATGGGCGGAGGTCAGGGTGGTTACGGACCGAACGATTGCCCCAGGCGCTAACTTTTGAATCGATATAAACCGTAAATCCGGGGGACAAAAACGCCGCCCGGGTTTACGGTCTCCGTCCCTCCAATCTATATTGTTTTTGAACCGCAGAATGCTGAACAAGGAATGTCGAATTTCGAAGTTTTCCTACACTTCTGCGGTTCTAAATTCCTTGTTCGATATTCTAAATTTCAAATATTTTTGGATGGCCTCTGGGATATTGACATTTTTTTTTAATCAGGGTAATCCGAATAGCTCTCAAAACCTAAATAGCTTTCAGCCCCCGATTGAACCAAGGAGACTCGGGTATGATTCATGTTGAGAATCTGACGAAATACTATGATGATTTCTGTGCCGTAGACAACATTACCCTCGATATCGAGAAGGGGGAAATCCTGGGGCTTCTCGGGCCTAACGGTGCGGGAAAGACCACAACCCTGCGAATGCTTACCGGCTACTTTTTGCCGTCATCCGGAGATATCCGGGTCAAAGATTATTCGGTCTATGACGATCTACTGGATATCAAAAAGCTGATCGGATATTTGCCGGAGTCCGCACCGTTGTATCAAGGCATGCTGGTCTATGATTATCTGGATTACATCGCAAATATCCGCCAACTGGACACAGAAGGGAAACTGGACCGGATCCGGAAGCTCGTGGACATTTGTGGCTTGCAAGGGATCATGCACAGCCCCATCGGAGAACTGTCAAAGGGATTGAAACAGCGGGTCGGGCTCGCTCACGCCATGATGAATGATCCGGAGATTTTAATACTGGATGAACCCACATCAGGTCTGGACCCCAACCAGATTGTAGAAATCAGGGAGATCATTCGACATATCGGAAAAGAGAAAACCGTTATTCTGTCTACCCATATCCTGAGTGAAGCGGAAGCCACATGCGACCGAATCGTCATCATCAATAAAGGAAAAATCATTGCAGACGGCAGCACAGAGATGCTGAAACAATCCTCCGGCAAGCAGCGGACCATTCACCTTTCTCTGCTCAAAGCAGACAGCCCGGCAGTACGGGACCGATTGGGTCAGGTCGGCGGTGTCTCGGTTGTGGACACGCAGGATGATGAGGCAGGAAAGGTCCTCCGTGTGAAGTTGACCTGCATAGCGGATACTGACCTGAGAGAGTCGATCTACCATACGATTAAAGAGACCGACTGGGTGCTTCTTGAATATTATCAGGAGACCCAGACCCTTGAGAACATATTCCGTGAACTTACCAGGGAGAACTGATATGCGGCAGGTCATCCATATCGCATCCAAAGAGATAAAGGATTACTTCGTCTCGCCCATCGCGTATATCGTTATTTCTATTTTTTTAATGGTTACCGGCTGGTTTTTTTTTACCACTTTCTTTCTTTTCAATCAGGCGGACTTGCGTAATTTCTTCAATCTGCTCCCCATCACCCTTTCTTTTGTGGTTCCGGCCGTCACCATGCGATTGTTTTCCGAAGAGCTGAATGTGGGGTCCTATGAGATTCTGTTGACCCTTCCGGTTACTTTCAACGATATTATATTTGGAAAATTCATTGCCGGTGTCCTGTTTGTGGCAGGCGCCCTTTTGCCGACCCTGTCGTACCCCATATGCGTCAGTCTTTTGGGACAGCTCGACTGGGGACCGGTTATCGGAGGCTATCTGGGGGCGGTTCTTTTGGGGGCCGCCTTTACCGCAGTGGGACTTTTTGCCTCTTCGCTGACACGAAACCAGATCGTCGCATTTATTGTGGGGCTGGGTATCTGCTTTACCCTGACCTTGCTGGACACCATGCTTTTTTTCTTTCCCCGGTCGCTTTTGGGGGTTATCAGTTATCTGGGCGCAGACTATCACTTTAACAATATTGCCAAGGGCATTATCGATTCACGGGATATCCTCTACTTTTTGAGCGTTGTTTTCCTCGGGCTCTACGGCTCACATCTGGTTATGCAGGAAAAGAGCTAGGGAGATAGAAATGAAGACCAAACCGAAGTATTCGAAATACGTTAAATTCGTCATCTACTGTGTGGTAATTGTGCTGCTCAACATTGTGGGATTGACGCTGTTTTTCAGAATAGACCTCACCGCCAATAATATTTATTCCATTTCCAAAGCCAGCCAAAAAGTGGTTTCAACGCTGTCAGAGCCCCTCACCCTCAATGTGTTTTTTACGAAAAATCTCCCCGCACCCTATAACAACATCGAACGGTATCTCCACGACCTGCTGGAAGAGTACGCCATACATGCCAATAAGTTTTTCAATTACCGTTTTTATAACGTCAGCCCTGAAGCCGAAGGGGTGACCCCATCGACCGGTGAAAATCAGAAACTGGCAAGCGATTACGGTATACACCCTGTTCAAATCCGAGCCGTTGAAAAGGATGCGGTAAAATTCAAGAAAGCCTATATGGGGCTTGTACTCATCCATGGCGACATGGTGGAGCGAATCCCCACTATCACCACCATAGACGGGCTGGAATATCAACTGACCACCGCCGTTCAAAAACTCAACAACAAAATCAGCACCTTTTTATCCCTGCAGGAAAAGATAAAGGTACAATTGATCCTTTCATCATCCCTGAATGAGGTGGCTTCTTTGATGGGGCTCAAACAACTGTCCG
>DUZK01000153.1 GCA_013349495.1 Deltaproteobacteria bacterium | reverse complement strand
TTGGGTCCTGTTAATCTCATTGGTTTTTGTTGCCGCCCGCATCTACCTTTGGAAAAACACAACCATCAAACTCGATATCGGCAGAACTGGAAAAATTATGATTTCAATTTGTTCAGGTTCAGTTCTGGGTCTGGTTGCCGGTATTGTCGGGATCGGCGGGGGTATTTATCTGGTTCCCTTGATTATCATTCTTGGACTGGGCAATGAAAAAGAAGCGGCTGCGTGCGGTACGATATTTATCTGGCTGAATTCATTGTCCGGACTTCTCTCACGGTTTCAATACAATTCAATTGATCTGTCAGATTATCTGCCCATGATCGTCGCTGTTTTGATTGGCGGCAGTTTCGGCTCATTTTTGGGATCATCAAAATTTTCTCCCAATACCATGGAGAAAATTCTTGGGGCAATTATTCTCGTTGCAATCTTCTTTTTAATTCGGAAAGTCCTGGCACTATGAAACTGCCTCGGATATAGACAGAGGATAGGAAACCCCCTGCTGAACTTTCGAGAATGCCTGCGCCAACTTAAAATGCCTGATTAAAAAATCCGCTACGCCTTCGACATCATCGAGCGGGTATCGGGGGACACCCAAATCAAGCGGCGCGTCGCTGATCAGCGCCAACAGGTTCCGGTCATTCCGGCAGATGGGGTCTTTGTATGCTTCGGGCCTGAAAATTTCCAACTTCGGCACAGGACTCCTTTTAAACCCTTCCGCCAGGATGATGTCCATCCCGGATAAAAGCGGCAGCAGTTCTTCCAGGGTGTGATCATGGTCAACATCCCGGACCATTCCGATCTGGTTAGGAGAGGATATCAGGGTTGTTCCGGCGCCGGCCTTCTTATGGCGCCAGGTGTCTTTGCCGGGTTTATCCATCTCAAACCCGTGAACATCATGCTTGATGGTGCCCACATTCAGGCCCCTTTGGGTGAGCGTTAAAATCAGTTTTTCTAGATACGTGGTTTTCCCCGCCCCCGAATAGCCGACAACGGCCACAACCGGCGGTAATGTCCGATCAACAACTATCCGCAGGGGCTGAATTTGCTTGTCTTTCATTTTTACTAAAACCTTTCGTGTTTATGTCACTCAGCATACCAACAGTTGTCACTTAACCTAAAAACGAATGGATCTTTTAAGTCATGAACTGATGGACGCTTTTTTATTATCTGAAAGGACCTTATATCCCTTTGCCAAAGGGGCAATGGGGATAGGAACACTCCGGGCAATCTTTGCACAGGCCGCCGTGTCCGATAAAGGCAAGCTCTTTTTTGCCGACCCGCTCGCCCGCCAGGATTCTCGGAAGCACCAGATCCAATACGGTTATCCGGTGGTGCAGGCCGCACGCCGGCACCCCCAGCAGCGGTATATCGCCGATATAGGCTACAAGAAACATGGCCCCGGGAAGCGCTGCCGCGCCATAATGGATTTCATTTGCACCGGCATGGCGTATGCCTTTACGGGTCACGTCGTCCGGATCAACGCTCAGGCCGCCGCTCAACAGCAGAAGATCGCACCCGTTATTGAGATGGCTTTGAATTGCCGAGCGGATTAAGTCTTCATCGTCCGGCGCAAACTCCGTACCGATGACGGTGGAACCCAGCCCATGGACTTTCTGTTTCAATATCGGTTCGAATTGGTCTTTGATTAAACCATGATAGACCTCGTTGCCGGTTACAATCAAACCAACCTTGGCGTTACGGAGGGGTCTTACCGATAAGACCGCACCGTTTTGCCGGGCAATCGCCGCCGCCCGTTCAATCGGAGCCTGTTTCATCACCAGCGGGATCGCCCGGGTCGCTGCAACCATCTCACCTTTTTTGACGATGGTGTGGCTGTGCAGGGTCGCGCACATGACCTCATCCACCATATTGAACGCCGCCAGAGAGGCTGTGTCAACCATGAGCAGCCCATCCACGGCGGCGTGGAGGCTGATTTTGCCTTCACTGGGTTTGTCCTCCCACACCACTCCTTCCCCGGCAAGTCCCCTGGCGAGAATCGAGGCGGCCTGATTCTCATGGATCTCGTCATCTTCCAGATCAATCAAATAGAGATGATTTTTACCTAATTTCTGAAGGTGGCAAATGTCTTCATTGCAAACCGTGTGCCCTTTGCGAAACGCCGGCCCTTTGAATTCACCGGGACGAATTTCCGTTATATCGTGTGACAGTTTTGAACCTACCGCATCCTCTAACCTTATAGTTTTCAGCACGGCCATACTCCTTTTGTTTCAAATTATCAATTAATGGAGGCTGCTTGTAATAACAAGACGTTTAAGATCCTCCAGCAGTTCGGACGGTTGATCCTCCCCATAAACTATGCTGACCGGTGTCCAGTTCATTTCCGGCCAGATGACCTCTTGAGCGTTAGAAAAATAGACGCTATCCGAACATGGTTTACAAAGTGGTTTCCCATCCTTAACAACTTCACGCCCGTCCCGCACAATCTGTCCGCAACGGCTACAGGAAACCTTTTTACAGGTCGGCCCGGGCATATCAACCGCATTAACATTAACTTGGACTTGTTGCACCCGAAACAAAACGCTATCCGGCATTCGTTTGTATGCTTCTATCTGCCGATCGGTTTTTTTCACGATTTCAGGGGCATAACAGGGAACCAGATCCCGGGCTTCTTCGGTGGAAAGCACCCGAAAGGCCACGTCGGTTTCAAGATTCACAAAGGTAGCAGCCATGATACCGAAATCCATAAATTTTAGAGAACGTCGACCCAATTTGACACCGGTTACGTGGGCAACGGCATCAGCGGTACAGCGGTCCATTTCCACATACACAATCAGCTTTTTGATCTGGTCGTGGCTGCTGGGATCATCCAGGCCGATCAGACGACAACCCAATATGGCCATACGAACGCCAACCACCTGCCCGGGGCAAAGATGTCCGTGGGCTGCAGCGGATGCTTGAAGGAGTTCATCAAAAGGTTTCACTATTTTCTCCCTTTTTCTGAAAGATTTTCTTTAAGAACTGCATCGACCCATCCCATTGCGGCGATCATGTTTGGAAAGCCTGTAGTCGTTAGCGACAGTAATACCGTATGGATAATTTCCTCATGGTTGGCGCCTGATGCCAATGCTTTTCGGGTATGAGACATGATAGCGCCTCTGGAATTCGCACCAACGGCAATGCCTAATTTGATAAGATCCTGGAGTTTTGAATCTAACGGTCCAGCCCCCCGACAGTTCCTTCCCAATTGCTGGTAATCTTTGAAGATTTCTGGAAATTTCTCAGAAAATTTTTCGTATGTTTTCGGTAAATACATATAATACCTCCTTTGTTATTATGGTATAAACATGGTATCCTTTTTATGAAAGATAGTGCTTAATGCCACAGTATTGTCCTTAAGAGAAATGAAAAATAGTTTACCAAAGTATAATTAATTACACAGGCCTTTCATTCCTTTTTCGAAGCCGAACGCCAACCCAAAGGCAGTTTTTTGAAGCGTCCCCCAAATTCAATAGGGTCGCCCTTGTAGCCAAGCTGCTCGAAATCGATATAGTAGGTACGATGAAGCAAATCCTGGGTGTCGCTTTCCTTGCTGTGGGCGAGCTTAAAGTCGATGCCCTGAAAGGCGAGTTTCTTGAAATCCACATCGCGCTTGTCTTGGTGACATCGCCCGCACGACCGCTCGGTCTTCAGGCCTGCATGGCACTGGACACAGGATAGGGCGAACTTTTTGGCTACAACCTCGTGGGGCAAGCCCAGATACATCCGGGTCTCTACCCATTTGTACTGGCCGCTATAGGAAAGCCCGGCAGCCGCCATACCATCCGCAAAAGCTTTTGTCCAGTTCAAGTCTTCCAAGTAGCCGCCGGGGCCAAACAGGTGCGGGACAAGCAGGTAATTGTTCACCGTGTCAACTGCCTGTAAGCCGCCCATGACCTTAAATGGATAAATCCTTGATTTGGGATCATTAATATCACCCACAGGCTCGGTGAGTAACGTTACTCCCCTGGTGTTGATCTTGTCCCCCAGGATATAGCGCCTGACCTTGCCGTTGTACCAGGCGTAGGCAGGCTTGACACTCTTCTCCCAGGTAATGTCGCCATATCGCCAATTGTAATCCGGTATACCGAACTCATTTTTCTTGACCTTGCGTTGTTTATCCCCGGCGGTTGACCAATCCCAGAAGGCCTTGGTGGGGTTGTGCTTGGCATATACGGGATTGTGGCAGGTCATGCAGGCCAGGTGCTCGGTATGGCGATTAAGATGATGGTTTAAAAGTTCCCTGCCATGATGCGGAACAGCGGTATGACAATCTTCGCAGGTCCGGCTTCCTTCGGCCACCGGCAGGGCGAGGCTGCGGCCGGCAATCTTGTGGTTGCGGGTCTTGTGGCATTCATGACACTGGAAGCCGAGGCCGCCCATGTGGACGTCACTGCTTGTGGAGTGGAAATCGAGAGAGGGATTGAGCCCGCCGTGCTTGACCGGATCTTCGCCGCCCCCTGAGAAATGACACTCGCCGCAGGTCCTGCGGCTGGGCTTACCCACGTTATGGGCTACCATTATCAGGTCCACGTTGACATCAGGCATACCGGCGCCTTGAGGATCTTTCTTATAGGTCCCCGTGGTGTCGTGGCATATAAGGCAGTCAATCCTGGTTTTGTCGGTGAAGTCAAAGGAAGCATCCCTCCAGCCGTAGCCGGCATGGCAGTTGGTGCAACGGGGCCAATTGCTGGCGACGTTTATACAGAAATTGTTGATGGTTTTAGTGGCTTTGCCAAGGTCGATTCGCTTTTCCTCACCCTCGGTGAATGCGGAAGGTCCTTTCCACAACCAGTGGGTACTGGTAAGCATCTCGTTAGCCTGAGCATCGTGACAGCGGAGGCACTCCTTGGTCACCTCTGTGGGTTCGGGTTTCCTTGTGAGCTTGATCAGCTCACTGTGGGCCGGAACATTCTTGGCGTGGCAGTCGGTGCAGCCCACCGGTCCCTTGTTCCATTCCTTGTGACAGCCCATGCACTGCCGGTGATGAGCGCCCTTGAGCCCGATTCTCCCGGGCGACTCGGGGTTGAAAGCGGTCTGGTGACAGGCGGAACACCGGGTAGCTTCCGAAGCCGCGGGATCCGCCGGCCGGTAGTGATGACAGATGATGCAATCGTTGAGAAGCGTTGCGTGTTTCTTGTGCATAAACCGAACGGTGCCGTAAAGGTTTTCTTCCTCCTTAATGATCGGGTTGTTCAGGAGGAAGTAGCTGAACTTCATATCTTCGAGTTGCAGCGCTTTAACGCCAAGGCGGGCTCTCCGCTGGGAAAGGGTTTCCCTGAGCACTTCTTTGACTAGGGGAACCACCTCGACAGACCGTTGGACAGCCGCACTTTGCCGAGCTTCCCAGGGGCGGGGTGCGCTTGGGGGAGCCACACGAGGTGCGGTCGAGACGAAATCATCGATTCGGGTTCTGCTCTTGAATACAGTAACGGCAAGGGTTGAATACAGTGCTGCCGCAACCAAAATCACTGTCGTCACTAAAAAACCTATCTTGCTTGGTTTCATCCTCAGGCTCATGGAATAACCTCCTGATCCTGAGGACTGAGCACCGGCAGGTAGGTGACACAAACTTTATAGATAAATATAAGGGCTGAAATAAATCCGGCAGTGATCGCCATTTCACCAATAGCAGGAAAATAGGACGTTTCAGCATATGGAGGCTGATAGCCTACCAGAAAAACGTTTATCCGGTTTAGGGCAACCCCGCTTATGATGAGGGTGCAGGCAATGAAAAGAGCCCGCCGGGAATGACGTAAGCCCGGAGTAAGGAGCATAAACCAGGGGATGATGACCCCCACAAGCATCTCCACCAGAAAGGCTTTACTCTGAACCGTTCCGTCAAGGAGGTAGACATAGGTCCCCCGGACCACCATGTCGCCTATCTTGATACCCATATAGATTCCCAAAAGAAAAATTGTGACTCGGGTAAGTGGAGTCAAGATATCCATTTCACCATCCAACCCCAAGGAGCTTGTGGCCAGGGTGGTTTCAAAAACCACCATGGGGTAGCCCGCGGCAATGGCCGAAGTGAGAAAGAGCAACGGCAGGATAGGGGTGTACCAGAGGGGGTGCAGCTTTGTCGGGGCAATGAGCATGAGGGATCCCAGCCCCGACTGGTGCATACAGGAGAGCACAACCCCGGCAATGATAAAAACCCACATAACCTTGTCCAGTATCCGATCCGTTAACCCCAGTAAACCTTCAATAACATCATCAAAAATTGATAGTCGTCCCGGCAGGGAAATCTTTCCTTTGAAGTGCTGCACCACAATCGGAATAAATTCAATATACAACACGTGCAGATAAATCATTACGCACATGGCCACTTCAAAGAGAACCGAGTCCCCCTGCCAGTAGACAGCCGGGTGCCAGATGGCCCAAGAGCGTCCAATATCGACGACAAGGCCCAATGAAACAAAGGTATAACCCAGCATAGCGGTCAAAAGGGCCGGCCTGGTTACAGTCTCATATTGGTGCCGTCCGAAGATGTGTGCCAGGGCGGCGGTAGTAAATCCCCCCGCGGCCAGAGCTACGCCGGTGGCCACATCGATACCGATCCACAATCCCCAGGGATGAGCGTCATCCAGATTGGTCACAGCCGCCAGGCCACCGATGTAGCGGGCGATTACGAAAAGAAAACCGGTTAGCATAAAGGCAACCATGACAAAGACCCCGGGTGTCCAGAACCTGGCCTCAATCGGTGCAGGTTTTGCATGCGCACTCATGAGTTGTCCTCCATTCTTTCAGGCTCGGAGTTCCCTTTGATCTGTTTGCGGTTAAAGGTCCACATGCAGCCTCCCAGAATAGCGAACAGACTCAGTGGCGCCCACAGATAGCTGAATAACCCCTGTTGGATGGTTTCGGCAAGATGGGGTATGGGGCGAGACGGCAGATCCAGAAAACCCAGCTTTTCGAAAGGATCCCCGGAAATATAAAGCCAGGAAGTGCCACCCACTTCGTATTCCCCGTAAATTCTATCCAGGTAACGGCCCGGATCATTCTTGATCCGCCGACGGGCTACCTTAATGATCTGGCTGCGCTTTCCGAATAAAATAGCCTCAACCGGGCAAATGACGGCGCAGGCCGGTTTCCCTCCCACCTTAATAATCCGATCATAGCAAAAGGTGCTCTTGCGCACCTGCGGGGTGAGCGGATCATGGTAGTCATAGGCAGGGATCTGAAAGGGGCAGGCCACCATACAGTAGCGGCAGCCCATACACTTGGAGTCGTCGTAGTGGACCGCACCGTTATCCTTTTTGGTCAAGGCCCCCACAATGCAGGCAGATACACAGGCCGGATCCTGACAGTGCATGCATTGAACCTTGACAAAGGTCGGTATCAATAGGTTTCGCTCGTCAAGCTTGCCCGTATAGTGGCGGTTTACCACGGTGTAGGCTGTGACATTCGGCCTGCGCTTGTGCTCCAGAACGCGCAGATCATCAAATGAAACCTGGGGAGCGGGCAGACCATGGACCCGATTGCAGGCTTGTTCGCATTTTCGGCAGCCAACGCAAACGGTGAGGTCCATCAAGCATCCGTACGGGTCTGACGGGGCTTTGGGCTTACGGACGGCCCGGGCTTTTTTCGGCCTGACAATCAGGGCTCCGCCCACCATGGTACCGCCTATCCCCAGAAAAAAACGTCTGTTGATTTTCATCGCCGTCCCCACTTGATGGAAGGATAAAGTGCAATTGGTGTTACCATCGGATTGGCCGCCACAGAAGAACGATTACATCGCTTATGGGATGACAGACAAATCATTCCAGCAAACCGCTTACATTGACAATGCCGTTGACTAAAAGATAGACACAACCGATAATCATGGCATAACCGAAAACATAATATGTGACGCGAAAAGCAACCGGTTCGCTTTTGACCAGATTGCCCGCCAAGGTTCCCTGTTTTTCCAGGCGCTCCACCCATGCCGGTCGTTCATGACTGACCTTTTCAAGGTCAACGCTCCCCTCGAACATGACCAGATCCATGGGAAAGTTGTGCCGCCTGAGATGGCCGATAAAAAAATGAATGATGAAAACATGGCCCATGGCCAGGATCGCTTCAATGCGGTGGATCCACAAGAGAACGTTAAGCACCCAACCGGGCATGTAGAGACTGGAGACAACCGGCTTGGATAAAATCAGACCGGTTCCGCCAAGAATGCAGATGCCCCAAAAGACAGCCCAGTAGTCGAATTTTTCCCAATACGCCCAGCGGTCAAATCGTGGCGCTTCTTTCAACCCTAAAATCCAACCGAGATGCTGAAGCACCTGACCAACATCTTCCCATCTGGGAAGCAGAGAATCTGGACCATAAACGCTTTTGGGAAACCCTCGCCAGTCGATTTTGATAAAAACGTAAAATACGTGAACAAAAAACGCCGCCAACATAAAAATACCGACCAACTTATGGACATTGAGCACTCCGGAATAACCTCCGAAAAATGATGCCAGAAAATGTCCCCAATGAGTCTCACCGTACATCCGGGCCAGCCCTGTCGCTGATTGGACAAAGAAACTGAGCATCAGAACGAGGTGGAATACGCGCTGAGTGGGAGTAAAACGCTTAATCCGTTTCATTCTTTTTTCTCCCTTTAGATCGAAACTTCCTCAGGTTCCACCGGAAAGTGTCTGGTAACAATTCTCTTACCCCCCACATAAACGCATGTGGCAAAAAGGCGGCAAAGGTACCCACGGCAATGGCGACCATGGCCCAAAAAACGTAAAAGAGCAACGGGAATGCCTTTAGGGTGCTCATGAGAGCTGGGCTGGGTTCGTGGACCACATATTTGGCAAAGGAAGCACTTGCTCCTTCATGGCATTTGGCGCAAATTTGGGCATACCGCCGTCGGGGGTTCATTGACGAATAATAGTGGTGGATACCCGCGATCGGCTCCGGGCCGTGGCACTGGCGGCAGGTGATTTTTGCCCTAACATTGTGCAGGCTCCGGGCCTGCCCGGGATGGCACTTGATGCAGGTGAGGCGGTTGTAAAACCTGAGTCCCTGATGCGCGTCGGCCAGGTATTTTCGGCGACGAACGCGCTCTGCTATCGGAGACAGGGCAATCAATTCTTGGCGGGAGGTCGGCACTTCCACAAAAGGCAGGTTGGAACGAGGTTTAACTTCATAGCCTTCATAATATCCGGGACTCATCTTCCGTTCGCGGTAACGATAAATATTTGAAGTCACTTCTTTTTGTGCCAGAGCCGCCTCGGAAAAAATGCATGCAGACACAACAAGAACGATCACAAGTCCTATCAAATATCTCATAAACCCCAAAAACGGAAACTGCTTTGAAATCATGAAAAAGGCCTCATCTTCTTCGAAAAATTCTAATCATTCAGAACTGCTAACGGACCTGATGAACCCGCAGCAGGCTCTTTTGGGCCAGGCCGTCGAATACTTTTTGCAAGGTCGCGAGATCCGTGTCTTTGTGTTTATGACAGGTCTGACACGAGTTGGGAACGGCCGGGTTTTTCAAAGTGTCCTTTGGCATCAGCGTCGTAAACACATGGCTGTGGGTGTCCCCGGATTCGGCGCTCCTAGCAATTCTGGGCATGTGGCAACCGATGCAATTAGCAAACGAGTGGATGGAATGGGAAGCGTTATTGTTAATCACTTGGTGGCACATCAGACACTGCTGAGAACCGGCCCCTTTGGTCTGGAATTGGGTCGGGGCCACACCCAGTTGATGAACGTAATGGCAGGACGTGCAGGTGACGCCTTCCCTGGAATGAGCGGACTGCTGCCAGTCGAGATATTGTTGATGGTGCCCTTTAGAAAACTCGTTGGCGTAAAAGTGTTTGATATCCCCGGCGGCAAAAGAGGCGGATTTAAAGTACGGCCCCAAGGCCCGACCGGGCTGATAGCCCATCGGCCATTCGATATCCGGCATCCTGGTCGATTTACCGCGATTGTGGCAGGAACCGCAGATCTGGGTCCTGAATCCCGCGGGAAGTTGGGATGGATTGATAATGGTCGATCGTTTATCGTAGACAGCCGCCTCCGGCAACGCCACGTGGTGGGAACCGGGACCGTGGCAAGCCTCGCAGCCGACACTCGTCTCTGAAAATGTGTTTTTCTTCAAATTAACACCCATGGCGTGACACCCGCCGCAATACTCGTTCCATGGGCGCTTGTCCCAATCCTCCTCGTGATAACTGATCCAATGCTCTGCTTTGGCGTTGTACTGGATGGGAGCAACATATAGCATACCGTTTTTTTCGACCAGAAAACTCTGCTTCCACTGCATGCCCATGGTGTATTTTATCTCATCTGTTCTGGGGATATAGATTTCATCCACGGGCAGCTTTAACTGCGCTTTATGTGTCTGCAAATCAGCCCGGATGGTGTCTGGATTGATCTCTACGATCAGAGCGTCACGGTTCTGGGTCACATCCATAAGGGTGCGGCTATGGAGTGTTGTTTTCCAGGAATCGTAGTGCTCCAGATGGCAG
>DUZK01000152.1 GCA_013349495.1 Deltaproteobacteria bacterium | reverse complement strand
GGGAAGGGAGTCATCCCGGATAAAGGACTCATACGCTGCGTCAAAGAGAATCAGGGCCTTGTTGGTTTTGGCATAGTCCACCCACGTTTTCAGCTGGTCCTTTGATATGGTGGCTCCGGTGGGGTTATTGGGGAAGCATAAGTAAATGAGGTCCACCGGTTTCAACGGAAGATCCGGAATGAATCCGTTCTGTTTGGTACTTTCCAGGTAAGCGATGTTTTGGTACCGATTATTGTCAAAATCACCGGATCGTCCCGCCATGACATTGGTATCGAGATAGACCGGATAGACCGGATCCGGAATCGCTATCTTGCTGTCGATTGCAAAGATTTCCTGGATGTTTCCGGAATCGCATTTTGCACCGTCACTGACAAAGATTTCATCCGGTGAAATGTCCGCCCCGCGGGCTTGAAAATCATTCTCAGCAATGGCCTTCTTTAGAAATGGATACCCCTGTTCCGGGCCGTATCCTCGAAATGTACTTTCATCGGCCATTTCATCCGCGGCCTCATGGAAGGCTTGGATACAGGCATCCGGAAGGGAACGGGTGACATCACCGATGCCGAGTTTAATGACCTCCTTGTCCGGATTTGCCTCCTGGAAGCCGGCCACTCTTTTGGCAATGTCGCTGAACAGATAAGACGCTTGAAGTTTCAGGTAGTTTTCGTTGATTTTAATCATGCTGCACCTCTGCTGGATAATAGATAAGATTTTTCATTTGTCCCCCTGTAACATAAATTAAATTCGATTCCAACTCGTTATGGGATGAGGATTTGTTTCGTATTTCGTGCTTCGGATTTCGATTTTGCAATTACTCAATCTGATTATAGAGAAAGTGCACGTTAAGCCATGTCGGCTTTGAAGATAATCCGATTCGCGGACGTGTGAAACTCGCGCATAAGGGGACGTAACACCGAACAGGGCTTCGAAACAAACAAAGCATCATGAAAAATACAGCATTTAGGGCCTTTTGCAGCACCTTCATGCTGTTCGATGTAACGCTCCCTAATGCACTCAAACAGTCACACGCGCACGAATCGGATCACCTCCAAAGCCTAATTCAAGTATCAAGTATCAAGTATCAAGTATCCAGTATCCAGCATCGAGCATCGAGCATCCGGCATCCAGTATCTAGGACGCATAAATCGAGCATTTGCGAACCGCGCCGGCAGCTTCCATCAGGGCTTCGGAGAAGGTGGGATGTCCGTGGATCGTCCTTGCAATATCTTCGGAGCTTGCCCCGAACTCAACCGCAAGAACGCACTCTGCAATCATGTCAGCCGCCCGGGGGCCGATAATGTGAACGCCGAGAATGCGGTCTGTCCTTGCATGGGCAATGAGCTTTACAAATCCGTCGGTTTCCCCCATGCATCTGGCACGCCCGGTCCCCAAAAACGGATAGGTGCCGGAGCAGTAGGGAATTTCGCGTTTTTTGACCTCATCTTCTGTTAATCCCACGCTTGCGACTTCCGGCCATGTGTATATGACCGATGGAATGGCATCGTAATTGACTTCTCCGGGCAGTCCGGCGATACACTCGGCTGCAGCAATCCCTTCAGCCGAAGCTTTATGCGCCAGCATGGGTCCCTCTGTGATATCTCCGATGGCATAGATACCGGGGGTGGTGGTTTGAAAGGATGCATCAACCGGTATACGACCGGTCCGGGGGTCGATTTCAATGCCGGCCGATTCAAGGCCCAGCCCTTGGGTCAGCGGCTTTCTCCCCACTGCCACCAGAAGCCGATCACACGTCAAGGTATCTTTATCTTTTTCCGTTTCCAGAAAAACCTTAACCGTTGCCCCGTTTTTCGCTACCTTTGCTTCGGATACCCTGGTTTTGAGCCTGAAATCGATTCCCTGCTGGGTGAGAAACCGTTTCAATGTCCTTGCCACCTGCCCGTCGAGGGTTGCGGCAATTTTCGGCAGCATTTCAATAACGGTTACCTTGGATCCCAACCGCCGCCAAATGGAACCGAGTTCCAGACCGATATATCCCCCGCCCACAATGCCGAGGTGTTTGGGAACCGTATCAAAGGATAGGGCTTCCGTAGAAGAGACGATGTGCCTGCCGTCAAATTCTAGTCCCGGAACCGTTACCGGTTCACTGCCGGTGGCCAAAATAATGGCTGATGCTTCCAGGTGAATGCTTTTGGCCGGGTTGCCGGTATCCGATTTTACCTCCACCTGATTCTTACCCGTCAATCGGCCGGTGCCCTGGAATACCTGGACCTTATTTCCGGCCAGCAGTTTGCCGACATTTTCCGTGAGATCCTTTACCACCTGTTCCTTTCGGGCCATCATGACGGGAAGGTTTAACCGGAGTCTGCCGGTTTGAACGCCATGGTCGGCCAAATGGTTTTGTGCCAGATGGAAATATTCACTGGAATCGAGCAGCGCCTTGCTCGGGATGCATCCCACATTCAGGCATACGCCGCCCGGACGGCTCTCTTTTTCTACACAGGCCACCTTCATTCCCAGTTGAGATGCCCGAACAGCCGCCACATAGCCGCCCGGGCCGGTACCGATGATCACAAGGTCGAAAGATTCCTTGGTTGCCATTTTCAGATCTCCACCATGATTCGTTCAGGGGATTCAACGCACTCTTTGATCCGTTTCAGAAAAGACACGGCTTCTCTGCCGTCAACCATCCGGTGATCGTAGCTGAGGGCCACGTACATCATGGGTCGAATCACGATCTCTCCGTTTATGACCACGGGACGGTCTTCAATTTTGTGCATCCCGAGAATACCGCTTTGGGGTGTGTTTAAAATGGGGGTGCTCAGCAGCGATCCGTAAATCCCGCCGTTGCTGATCGTGAAGGTGCCGCCCTCCAGATCGGACAATTCGAGCCGATTCTCTCGTATTTTTTCTACATAGTCCACGATGGTTTGTTCCAATTCGGCAAAACTGAGTCGATCGGCATGTCGAATAACCGGGACGACAAGCCCCCGCTCCGCTCCGATAGCCACTCCCACGTGATAGAACTGATGATACACAATATCCTGCCCTTCGATGAATGCATTCAGCTCTGGAAATTCTTTGAGGGCGGTCACTGCCGCCTTGATAAAAAAGGACATCATGCCTAAGGAAACCCCGTAACGGTTCCGGAAGATCTCCTTATATTCCGCCCGAAAAGCTTTGACCTGGCTCATATCGATTTCATTAAAGGTGGTGAGCATGGCCGTGTTCTGTTTGGCCTCCAGGAGCCTGGCAGCGATTCTCTGCCGGATGGGGCTCATGGTCTTCCGTACGATGCCGTCGCCTGTTTCAACCCCTTTGGGCTGTACGCGATCCGGTTCCGGTTTTTGCGGGAGTTTTCGAGCCTTTGGTTTTTCCAGATGGAGCAAAATGTCTCCTTTGGTTATTCTTTCCCCGGGTCCTGTACCGACAATTTCATCCACGTTGATATCGTTTTCAGCCACCAGCCGCCTCACTGCCGGTGACAGCACGGGACGATCTTCTCCGGGTGTGGCGGTTGCGATATCCATCGGCGGTGATCCCGGGGGCAATATCGGTTCCTCTGAAACCGCAGTTTTTAAGGCCTCAACGGATGGCTCAGCGACTCGGGGTTCCGGTTTTTCTTCGGGTTCCGGATGGGTTTCAGGCACTTTCGGTTTTTCTGTATCCGGTCGTGGTTCTTCTGTGGTTTTTGTTTCTATTTTTCCGACCACCGCTCCGATGGGAACCGTTTCCCCTTCATGTACCAGGATTTTCAAAACGCCGTCCGATTCTGCAACGACTTCCAGGGTGACCTTATCGGTCTCTATTAGAAAAACCGGTTCGTCTTTTCGTACGTGATCCCCATTTTGCTTGAACCATTGGGCAAGAACAGCTTCCGATACGGATTCTCCGACACTCGGAACTTTAATTTTAATGGACATAGACACTCCTAACCCGGACAAGCCGGAACCAAACAGGAACACGCTATGATTTCTTTGTCGCAAAGCTTCGGGCCGCTCAAATAAGTTTGAAGTGAGCTAAAGTGTCAAGTGAGCTAAAGTTGTGGAATTCTGTCTTTTATTAAATGGTTATCATCCTTAACTTTAGGCATTTTAGGCACTTTTAATTTTAGGCACTTCTTTGAGCTGGTTATTATTGCTTTGATAAATATTTTGCCACAAAAACCACAAAAATCATTTTTAAGTAACTAATGCATCGCTTCTTCCACTATGGCGGCTTGTTCTTCTTTATATATATTGGGAAATCCCGTAGCCGGGCTGGACGCCGGCTCCCTGCCGATATAGGAGACCGATTTTCCGATGACTGATTCCAATAAAGGCTGAAGAAATCGCCATGCTCCCATATTTTCCGGCTCCTCTTGAACCCAGCACCATTCCGCTGATTTCCGGTGGTTTTTTACAGCCTTCGTTAACTGTTCCTCCGGGAACGGGTATAACTGCTCCAGGCGGATAATTTCGATATGAGATGCCTTTGTATTTCCTCGCTGGCGGTAAAGGTCATAGTATATTTTTCCGCTGCAAAGGAGAATCCGTTTTGGGGATTTGGCTCCATCCGGATCTTCAAGGACTTCTTTGAAAAAACCGGAGGTGAGTTCATTCAGGCCGGATACCGCCATGGGATGCCTCAGGAGGCTCTTGGGGGTGAATATGACCAGCGGTTTACGGCATTTTTGTTTGCTTTGGCGCCGCAACAGGTGGAAAAACTGGGCCGGTGTGGTGGCATTACAGATTTGCATGTTGTCGTGTGCGCACAACTGAAGAAATCGTTCTACTCTCGCACTGGAATGCTCGGGACCCAGGCCCTCAAATCCATGGGGCAGCAGCAGTACGAGACCGCTGAGCCGCTGCCATTTCGCTTCACCGCTGGCAATATACAAATCGATGACGGCTTGGGCGTTATTGGCAAAATCACCGAACTGGGCCTCCCACATGATCAGCCCATTGGGTTGGGCCAGGGAATAACCGTATTCGAAACCGAGCACGCCCGCCTCGGACAGCAGGCTGTCATAAACGGTGTAAGCGGCCTGGTTCTTAGCCAGTGTATTGAGAGGTATATGCCGGTTACCCGTATTCGTATCAGCCAGCACACTGTGGCGCTGGCTGAACGTGCCGCGGCCGGAGTCCTGGCCGCTTAACCGTATGGGAAAACCCTCCAGAAGAAGAGAGCCGAAGGCAAGCGCCTCGGCATTTGCCCAGTCGATCCCCTCGCCGTTGATGACGGCATCCAGCCGGGATTTCAAGATTTTTTCAAGCTTGGGGTGCGGGGTGAACCCTTCCGGCAGCGTGTTCAGGTTTCGGGCTATGGACGCAAGGGTCTTTTTGTTCACACCCGTTTCAAGTGGATCATGGGAGTATAGGCCGGTAAAGCCGTCCCAGTTTTCGTAAAAACGGGTTTGAGGAAACGAACACTCTGTGCCGTGTATGGCCTGGTACGCATCATCCAGCCGGCGGTTGATTCGGGTTTCGATCTGTTCCGTTTCTGCATTTTCAATAATGCCGGATGCTATTAAGGTGTTTCCGTACATCTTAAACAGGGGGTCTCTTTCGCGGATCCGCTGATACATTTTCGGTTGTGTGAAATAGGGCTCGTCTCCTTCGTTGTGGCCATAGCGTCTGTAGCAGACCACATCGATGACCACATCCTTTCCGAATGTCATCCGGTAATCGCAGGCCGTCCGGGCGGCATGGATCACAGCTTCCGGATCTTCACCATGGACATGAAAAACTGGAATCATCAGCATCTTGGCCGGATCTGTTGCATATCGTGTGGAGCGGGCGTCATCCGGAAATGTGGTATAACCGATTTGATTGTTGATGATGATGTGGATCGTGCCTCCGGTGCTATACCCTTTCAACTGGGACATGTTCAATGTTTCGGTTACAATGCCTTGCCCGGAAAAGGCCGCATCTCCATGAATCAGCAACGGCATCACCCTTTGCCTGTCTCCCTGGGCGGATAGATCCTGCCGTGCTCTTGTGAATCCTTCAACCACCGGGTTTACGGATTCAAGATGACTCGGATTGTTTATCAGATACAAACGGAATTCCGAACCGGCTGGCGTTGTGATATCCGCAAGATAGCCATTGTGGTATTTGACGTCACCCGATCCGACGATATTTTCCGGATCGTAGCAGCTCTCAAATTCGCTGAAAATATCTTCGTAAGGCCTCTCCAAAACGTGCGCCTGAACATTCAGCCGCCCGCGGTGGGACATGCCGAGTATAATCTCCCTGCAACCCTGTTTTGAAGCCTGCTGGAGGAGACAGTCCAGCAGCGGGATAACGGCATCGGCCCCCTCCAGTGAAAAACGGGTTTGTCCCAGATATTTCTTGTTTAAGAATTGCTCGAAAAGCCCGGCCTGATAAAGCTTAAGAAGGGTGCGGGATTTAGTCTCAACATCCAGCTCCGGTTTGTTCCGGACCGGCTCCATCCGATCCCGGAGCCATTGTCGCTCTGAGGGGTCCTGGAGATGCATGTACTCGACACCGATGGAACGGCAGTATGTCTCCTTGAGCGCCTGGATAATTTCCCGCAAGGGGGCTTTGCCGGATTCCGAAAACCCGGGGGCATGGAATGCCTTATCCAAATCATTTTCCGAAAGATCGAATGCAGAGAGCGTGAGGAGGGGATGATCAGTGGGGCAGGCTACCAGAGGATCCAGGCACGACAGAAGATGACCTATATCCCGATAACGGTAGATCAAGGATTCCGCCCGGGATTGTTTTACAATCTGTTTTTCGCTGCCTGCCGGCGCTGCTTCAGGGGTTTCGGCATGCCCGAGCTCGAAACCTTGAAAGAAATAATGCCAGTCACGGCTCACTTTACCGGGATCGGATTTCCACAACCGATACTGCTTCTCGATGTAATCCGCATCCATGATGCCTGAATAATTCATATTTAAGGCGTCCCGTAGCTCTAGTTACCGAATCAATTAGGGGTTAAAATCATAAGAGAAAGACCATTTGGTGTCAATTGTAAACTCCCAGCCGGAAATCACGCCTCGGCAGAGGCGGTGGCTATTATAGTCTTTACTCTGCCTGTTTTCATTACATTATTGCCATCAGCGGATTTGATGTTTAATTTCACAAAAGATCGCACTGTCGCATCAGTCATCCTTCTTGGCCGAAATTTCCAATGCGAAGCGCCTGGAAAGGAGTACAGCATGAAATATAATACAGAACAGTTGTGTGAGAAGATAAGACAGGTATTTCCCGATGTCGGAGAATGTGGTATCGATATTAAAAGAGCATAAGGCCTGACCCGGGCAAGCAGGATCCGGAAAGGTTATCTTTACATTTTTAATTGGAACTTTAGTTGAACTGCTGAGGAATAAGAATATCGAATATTGAACAAGGAATTTTGAATATCGAGGGATAGAATCGCTTCGCTCTGTCTTTTTGATTAAAATTAATAAGATAGAATACCTTACTTCGACATTCATCATTCAATATTCTACATTCGTTATTCAAGTTTTCTTGCCACAAGATTCATAAAAATGATGTTTAAGGTACTGCGATTACCCTATCTGTGAGATTTGGATGCCCATGCCTAAAAAGTATAGAGAAGAAAAAGATACCATGGGGACCATGCGCGTGCCGGATAACGCCTACTATGGCCCTCAAACCGCCCGTGCGGCCGAAAATTTCCCCATATCCGGCCTTACCCTTCCGAAAGATTTTATCCGAGCGCTGGCGCTGCTTAAAAAATGTGCGGCCCGGGTGAATCGGGAATTGGGCCTGATGGAAGAAGAAATTTCCAAGACAATCATAAAGGCCGCCCAGGAAGTGATGGACGGCAAACATGACGATCAGTTCATCGTGGATGTTTTTCAGACCGGTTCCGGGACTTCCACCAACATGAACATGAATGAAGTGATTGCATCCCGGGGAAACGAGATCCTGACCGGAAATAAAGGGGGGAAATTTCCGATCCATCCCAATGACCATGTGAATCTGGGGCAGTCCAGCAATGACGTTATCCCCACTACCATCCATTTGTCGACCCTGGTGTCCATGGAAAGGCGTCTGATGCCCGCCTTGAATTCGCTTTCCGGGGAGCTTGCGAAGAAAGCCGCCGAATTTGCGGCTGTAAAGAAGATCGGCCGAACCCATTTGCAGGATGCCGTTCCCATGCGTCTGGGAGACGAGTTTTCCGGTTATGCGCGACAGATCCGACAGGGCATAAGGCGGCTGCAATCGGTTCAGGACGGGCTTAGGGAGCTGGCCATCGGGGGAACGGCTGTGGGTTCCGGCTTAAATGCGCACCCGGAGTTTGCCCGGCGGGTGATTGAGCTGGTGTCCGAGCATACGGGGATCACGTTTAAAGAGGCGGAGAATCATTTCGAGGCACAGGCTGCCCAGGATACCGCGGTTGAGACCAGCGGCGCTTTGAAAACAGTGGCCGTCAGCATGGTCAAGATTGCCAATGACATCCGCTGGCTGTCATCGGGCCCCCGTTGCGGCATCGGGGAGATAACCCTTCCTTCGCTTCAACCCGGGTCATCGATTATGCCGGGAAAGGTCAACCCGGTGATCCCGGAGTCTGTGATACAGGTGGCGGCCCAGGTCATGGGCAACGATACCACCATTATGCTGGGGGGGCAGTCCGGCAATTTCGAGCTGAACGTGATGCTGCCGGTCATTGCCCATAATCTGCTGCAGTCCGTCCACCTCTTATCATCCGCAGCTAAAGTCTTTGCCGAAAAATGCATCAGCGGAATTACCGCCAACCGGCAGATCTGCGAAGCCAACGTTGAAAAGAGTCTGGCCATGGTCACCGGGCTTGTTCCCCATATCGGGTATGATCGGGCGGCCGCCATTGCCAAAACCGCCTACGAAACGGGTAAAACCGTTCGAGAGGTCGCCATGGAAGAAAAAGTGCTGCCGGAAGAAACCCTGAATCGAGTGTTGGAAGAATCATAGGAATTTATTCTTTTGAGCAACGCGACATCCATCAGCCAACAACCGCTTTTTCATCGTATCAGACTATTCCTGGCATTGTCCCGCACCCCCCACGGGATTCTGGATATGGCAACGCCTGCACTCGGTGCGCTGCTGTGGATGGGTGTCTTTCCGCCCTGGCCCGTGGTGGTGTTGGGACTGCTCACGGCATTTGCCGGCTATACGGCCGTTTACGCTCTAAACGACATTATCGATTATCGGGTGGACAAAGAAAGGGTTCAGTTCGGAAAGCCGCGAGCATCTGAATCGTATCTGGACGATGTGCTGGTGCGGCATCCCATGGCTCACGGATTGTTGAGTTTCAGGGCTGGGTTGCTGTGGACCGTTGCCTGGTCGTTGGTGGCCCTTATCGGAGCGTACATCTTAAATCCGATTTGTGTCCTCATTTTCATCGGCGGATGCTTGCTGGAGATCGTCTATTGCCTGATGTTGAAGGTCAGCTACCTTCGAACCGTGATCAGCGGGGGGGTAAAAACCACAGGTGCCGTAGCTGCCGTATTTGCCGTTGATCCGGACCCAAGCATGATATTTTTGTTTTTTCTCTTCTTGTGGTTGTTTTTATGGGAGATCGGCGGCCAGAATATACCCCATGACTGGGCCGATATCGAAGAAGACGTGAAGTTGAATACTGATACCATTCCCGTCCGATTCGGACCGGTGCGATCCACCGCCCTCAT
The DNA here is from genome assembly GCA_013349495.1 of Deltaproteobacteria bacterium. Classification (GTDB taxonomy): domain Bacteria; phylum Desulfobacterota; class Desulfobacteria; order Desulfobacterales; family SURF-15; genus DUZK01. The sequence goes on along the minus strand of DUZK01000152.1, from coordinate 888 downwards.
AATCGTGACCCTGGGGGGTGCCTTTTGCTTGAGCTTGATCAGTTTCTTTCACTCAAAAATCGACTATGAATCGATTTTTATCTTAGCGGCCGGGGTTGCCGGGTTTTTCTTTCTGGTGATGCCTGCATGCCAGCTTTATAAAACCAAACAGAGAGAAGAGGCCATGGCCCTGTTTAACAAGGCCAGCTACTATCCTTTGAGTTTATTGGGAGTGGTGTTGGTGAAGCTGGTTTTTCTGTCTTCGTAAAGACTATCTAAAAATATTTGAAATTTTGAATATCGAACAAGGAATTTAGAACCGCAGAACTGTAGGAAAACTTCGAAATTCCTTGTTCAGCATTCTGCGGTTCAAAAACAGTATTAAATTTCAACATATTACAAATGTGAGAGATGAACTCTTAGAATACTGAGCCCGGGAGGAGAGATGAAGCGATTCACGGAAGAGGAGTTAACGGAATATAAGGGCGAAAACGGCAAGCCCGTATACATTGCCCATGATGGAAAAGTCTATGATGTGAGCGAGAGCAAACTCTGGAAAACCGGTTTGCATATGAAGCGCCACAAAAGCGGGCAGGATCTGACCATGGACATTCAGGCCGCTCCCCATGAACCCGAGGTGCTGGAGCGGTTCCCTCAGGTGGGTGAACTGGTGAAAGCCGATGTCATTGAACCCAAAATGCCGGCTTTTTTGTCATGGCTCATCAGAAAATACCCCATGCTGCGGCGCCATCCCCATCCCATGACCGTGCATTTTCCCATCGTCTTTATGATTTCAACCGCCGTGTTTAATGTACTTTACCTGGCAACCGGGATTCATGCCTTTGAAACCACTGCATTTCACTGCCTTGGAGGCGGGGTGCTGTTCACCCTTATAGCCGGCATCACCGG
>DUZK01000151.1 GCA_013349495.1 Deltaproteobacteria bacterium | reverse complement strand
GGCGTTCAAAGTTATATTTTATCCTACTGATCAACTGGCTGACTGGCACACGGGCCAACTGGCTAAATGATAAGGGAGTAAACCCATGAAAACCTATCGGAAAGAACTCTGGTTTGATGTCCCCACGCGGCGGGCAATGATCAATATCACCCCCCAGGTGGAAGACTGTTTAAAGGAAAGCGGCATCAAAGAAGGCATTGTGCTCTGTAACGCCATGCACATCACAGCCTCTGTGTTCATCAATGACGACGAATCCGGCCTGCATCAGGATTATGACGACTGGCTGGAGACACTCGCCCCTCATGAGCCGGTTTCACGATATCGACATAATGTCGGTGAAGACAATGCCGATGCCCACATGAAACGTCAGATCATGGGCCGGGAGGTGGTTGTGGCCATAACAGAAGGCCGGCTCGATTTCGGCACCTGGGAACAGATATTTTACGGGGAATTCGACGGCCGGAGGCGGAAGCGGGTATTAGTGAAAATAATTGGTGAATAGTGGCAGCCTCCTGTATCCCTTTCTAATAGCGCTGCTGAGCTTCAATAGCCCTTTGTATAAACTGGAGTTTCGTCCCTCTGCTATATTTGATCATCAATTTGTTTGGTATTTTATATTTGTGATTTGGAATTTACGGGTTATTCGAGAAAGGTTTTTGACGAATACAACCAAATGATTTAAGTTATGATTCAGGATGGCTCCTTGCCATGGATTCTTTATTTTGGGCACCAATGATGTGAAACTGAATTTATAAGAAGAAAAGAAAAAAATAATCAAGCTGGAAAAACCCGGCCCCATAAGCGGATGCTGCCGAAATGAATGCCCTGTCACCGAAACCCACGTCAACTCAAATGCTGATCACCATTGCCGCATTTGTGATCGTCATCGCCGGAATGCGCGCCGCAAATGTCCTTCTCGTCCCGTTTCTTCTGTCCGGGTTTATCGCAATAATAAGCAGCCCTCCCCTGTTTTGGCTTAAAAATAAAGGCCTTCCCACATGGCTTTCTCTGGTGGTTGTAATTTTTATCATTTTGTTGATCGGGCTCTTACTGGTCGGAATGGTCGGCTCATCCCTTACCGCTTTTACCAGAGATCTTCCGGTCTATGATTCGAAAATCAGACAGCACGTCACATCGATTATCGCATGGATCGAGGCACGCGGTGTGAATACCGGAGATCTCGATATCATGGGATTACTGGACCCGGGCAGAATCATGAAGCTGGCGACCGCTTTTTTGAATAGCCTGAGAAAATTGCTAACCAACGGATTTTTGGTTTTTCTGACAGCACTCTTTATGCTGATAGAAGCCCTGAATCTACCGGCTAAACTCTACACCATTCTCAACGGCAGCGCGAAATCCCTTGCGACATTCGATCAGTTCATTTCCAATGTTAAAAATTACATGGCCATTAAAACAGCAATCAGCCTTACCGTTGGTGTTGCAGTGGCTGTCTGGCTTGCCATCATGGGTGTAAATTATCCGACTTTGTGGGGATTGCTTGCCTTTGTTTTAAATTATGTTCCCAATATCGGATCCATCATAGCGGCCGTTCCGGCAATTCTGCTCACGTTTCTTATGTACGATATCTTCAAGGCGGTTATCGTCGCAATCGGTTATTTGGTCATCAATGTGGTCATGGGAAATATCATAGAACCAAAATTCATGGGGCAACGCCTCGGACTTTCACCGCTGGTGGTTTTTCTATCTCTTTTGTTTTGGGGATGGGTGCTGGGGCCGGTGGGGATGCTGCTTTCAGTACCCTTGACCATGACCGCTAAAATCGCCCTTGACACCAGAGAAGATACCCGATGGCTGTCCGTGTTGTTGGGTCCGGATGTTAGGCACGAAAAGGAAGCTCCCGCGGAGTAGTAAAATTGAAGCATTACCAATGCGCCCTGGCTTTTCCCCAGGGGTTTGCTCTTGCCACTTCTTCATTCAGGTCCGTTCCCCAACCCGGTCCGCTGGGCACTTCCATATAGCCGTTTTCGATTTTCGGTTTATTGGTGGTCAATTCTTCTCTCAGCGGCACGTCATCCACATCGATCTCCATGATGCGGATATTCGGCAGCACCGCACACAAAGACGCACCGATAAAAGAAGACAAGTGGCTGTAGTAGTTGTGAGGCGATACGTTCAGTTCATATACTTGGGCAAGATCGCCGATCTTCTTGGATTGGGCAAATCCGTTCCAGGGAACATCGATCATAAAGACATGGGCCGCATGCTGGTCGAAGAAAGGCAGATATTCCTTCATGTAAAAGAGGTTTTCCCCGGTACAGATCTTGGTTCGGGTGGCTTCTTTGACCTGCCGCAATGCCTTTGCATTATACATTTCAATTTCAAGCCAGAGCAGATTGAACTGCTCAAGGATCTGGGCGATACGGATGCACCCTTCGACTTTGAAGTTGAAATTCAGATCCAGGCAGATATCAATGTCTGTTCCCACCGCATCTCTGAAGGTTCCAATAAGCGTCTCGATGTGGTTCAGCATCTCATTGGATGCCACCTGATCCGTGGTTCCAAGGCCGCCGCCGAAACCGTCGAAATGAACGGTTGCCGGATCACCCGGAAAGATGATGTTGGTCTTTAGAGCCGTATATCCGCTATTTACAACCTCTCTGCCCAGCTTTGCGATATCGTCCATGGTTGCGATGGGCGATGTGCCCATCATTTCATGGTATAGTGCTCTTGTAGTACCGCAGTGGGACCAGTACAGGCGGACCTTTTCACGGATCGGCCCCCCGAACAGCTCGACAACGGATATCCCCAGGGCTTTCGCCTTGAGATCGATGAGTGCCAGCTCTATCCCGGCTGTGGCCTTTGCCATCACCCCACCAGGGCTCTGGATCGCGTTTCGAGCCATATCCGAGAAGCGCATTTCGTATGCCCTGGGATCTTTTCCTATTAGAAGTGGCTTCATATCCTCAACAGCCCCGGCAATGGCATGCGGCGCTCTGCCCGAACTGCATTCTCCATAGCCGACAAGTCCATCTTCTGTCTCTACCTTAATAAACTGCCAGGGTCTCCAACCGGCATCGACGGCAAGGGTCTCCACATATTTGATTTTCATTATTCCACTCCTTCCTTCTCCCCCCGGTTATCAAAGAGGAGATTTTATAGATACAGAAAGCCAATCGCTGGGTTCCGTTGATCTGTATAACATCAAACCCATTTGAAGTAAAAAATTCAAATCCTTCCGTGAAAGCACACCGGGGTACCGCTTTATTGCATATTTCCGACTAAGTCTTTTTGCGGTCTCTATATGTTCTTAATCGCTTATTGACATTTAAGAATTTTTCGAATAGTTCCACCATTCAAAAATACTTAAATTATTTCCGGTTATAAATGAAACTATCCACAAGAAGCAGATACGGCACACGGATTTTAGTTGAACTGGCCATGAACCAGGATAAGGGTCCGGTGCAGATTTCGGAAATCTCCACCCGACAGAAGATATCCGTCAAGTATTGCGAACAGCTGATCCGACCGTTAAAACAGGCTCAGCTGGTCAACAGCGTGAGAGGCCCGAAAGGCGGACATGTCCTTAATAAAAAACCGGAAAAAATCACCCTGGGTGAAATCGTCCGTTTATTTGAAGGTCATACCGATCTTGTTCATTGTATCAGCTCACCGGAAGATTGCGATAGAGCCTCAAACTGTCAGGTTCGATTGGTTTGGCAGGAAGCCACCAGAGCACTTTATGAGAGCCTTGACAACACCACAATTGCCGATTTGCTGGAAGGCCCTTGTCGCGACGAAGACGACCCCTCTTTGTAGCCTTCCGGAACCGATACAATTTATTTATCTCCCTGATACCATTCTATTTTTTCTAATTTTCGTGACAAACTAATTAATCGGTTTTTTTCAATTTTTTGATTGACAAATGTTTTTTTGTTGGGCTATATCATACTTGTTTAATATAGATTAAATAAATCTATATTAAATGAGGGCAAAACGCATGAAATTATCTACCAGGAGCCGTTGCGGTACCAGAATCTTGATGGATTTAGCCCGTTTGCAAAACGAAGGGCCTGTTCAGGTCGGTGAAATTTCCCGACGACAGAGTATTTCAGTGAAATATGTGGAACAGATCATTCGTCCGCTAAAACAGGCTGAGCTGATTAACAGCGTTCGAGGACCCAAGGGCGGGCACATGCTGGCAAAAAAACCCGAAGAAATCACCTTGGGGCAAATTGTCCGGTTATTAGAAAGCTCTATAGACCTAGCTGAGTGCGTAGGCAACCCAAACATGTGTCCTATTTCGACCAATTGCCGGATTCGGGTGGCATGGCAAGATGCAACCGAGGCGCTTTACAAAAGTCTGGACGCAACTACTATTGCCGATCTGATAGGATAAAAGAGACTATGTAAGCATTTGGAGAAAAATACATTAAATAGAGGAGGTATTCATGAAAAAAATTGTTATTTTGGGTTCCGGCTGCGCAGGCACCATGACCGCGGTCGGTTTGAGAAAAAAATTGAGTGAATCGGAGTGGGATATCACCATTATTGATAATGATGAAATCCACCACTACCAACCCGGCTGGCTGTTCATTCCATTCGGCGTCTACACAGCGGCAGACTGCCAAAAACCGAAGAGGGAATTCATACCCAAAGGCGTAAATTTTATTTTCGATGAAGTGGTGGGTGTTGATCCGGCACAGCGAACCGTGGAAGGTAAACGAGGAAGATATAATTACGATTGGCTGGTCGTTGCATCCGGCTGTCGGATCATGCCCGGTGAGGTCGAAGGCATGATGGATGACTGGCATGGTGACATCCATGATTTCTACACCCTCGAAGGTGCACAGGCCCTGCATGAAAAGATGAAATATTTCAAGAAGGGCCGGGTCGTTCTCAACATCGCGGAATTGCCCTACAAGTGCCCGGTGGCACCGCTGGAGTTCATCTTCATGGCCGATTGGTTTTTCAAGGTAAACGGCGTTCGGGAAAACATTGAAATCGAACTGGTCACCCCTGTTTCCGGCGCCTTTACAAAACCGATAGCTTCCAGGATCTTGGGAGAAATAGCTGTGAAAAAAAATATCACGGTCACCCCAAACTGGGATATCGCACAGGTCAATGCAGAGGAAAAGACCATCGAATCTCACAAGGGTGAAAAGGTTCCCTATGATCTGCTGATTTCGATCCCGCCCAACTTCGGCGCTCAATTCATTGAGAATTCCGGTATGGGCGACCCCCTGTGCTTTGTCAATACCGACCATTTCACCTTAAGGGCCAAGGATTTCGAAAATATCTACGTGATTGGCGACGCCACCAATGTTCCCGCCTCCAAAGCCGGGGCAGTAGCCCATTACGAGTCAGAAACGGTAATTGAAAACATTATCCGGGAGATAGACGGTCAGGAGCCGAAATCGACATTTGACGGCCATGCCACCTGTTTTATCTGTTCCGGTTATGAAAAAGCGGTTCTCATCGATTTTAATTATAAATATGAACCGCTGCCGGGGAAATTTCCGTTTCCGGGATTGGGTCCCTTCAGCCTGCTGGGCGACAGCTATCTCAACTATTGGGGGAAAATGATGTTCAAGTGGGTTTACTGGAATATGATGATGCGAGGGGTCGAGTTACCGCTGGAACAGCAAATGACAATGGCGGGCAAGATGCGTCACAGCCTTGTAACCGAGTAGGGAGGTGGCCATGACAAATGAAGAATTAATTCTGGAAAGACTGGATCGGATAGAGGCCCGGCTTACCCCCATGGCGCAAACCGCCAGTGGAATCGGTGAGTTGTGGGATGATTTAACCCCTTTAAGCGGTCAGGCAATTCGACTCCTCATCAGAGAACTGGAAGATGTTGAATCGAGCTTTCAGCTGGAAGATTTTCTGGCTTTAATCAAGAAGTCTCTGGCGAGTATCCATCACATCAACTTTGCCTTGACCCAGCTTGGAAATATGGTCGACTTTGTAAACACCATCGAACCCTTGCTGAAATCGGCAGTCCCCCAGATCATCAATTACCTGGATGATCTGGAACAAAAAGGCGTGCTTCGCATCATTCAATCCATGCTGGATATCCGTGCCAAGGTGGCGGCTGCATATACACCTGAGGATATCGAACAGATCGGCGACAGTCTTGTGGCGATGTTGGGTCTGGCAAAGAAAATTTCAGACCCCAAGGCCATTGAATTCTTGGAGACCATGGCTGATTTGCCGTCCAAGGTGGATCTGAAAAACGCCCGAGAAATCGGCCCGTTCGGCATGCTCGGGGCCGCTTCAAGCAAAGAAGTCAAGCAAGGGCTGGGTGTAATGATCGAATTGACCAAGGCCATGGGAAGGTTGAAAAGCGGCGGCGAAAACGGTGATGAGGAATAACCGGACGCCGTGGTCTAACCAGTGCTTAAGGTCATACTTACTGTAATTGCGGATTGAAGCCTTCGGGGATGTTTGCACAGCCGTGACAAGCATCCCAGGCTTCAGTGTCGACTATCTGTTTAAAAATGGTTTCGACCTTACTTTTAAAAGGAGGGAGGTTATTGCCATGGAGAGACACGATGTTCAGTGTGAGGACGGTCGCCGGAGAGAGGCGCGAGTCTACGAAGAAATCCGGGAGGAAGGTAATTATAAAATCTGGAAAGCCGGTGTACGGGTGAAAGGAAAGCATGTAAACGGTGAAGCATGGCACAGCCAAAAAACCGAAAACTGGTATTTCGTCGCAGACCTTGAAGATAAAAACAGTGACCTCTTGGCGCCGGGGAATAAGGATGTCCTTATAAAGATGAAGCATCAGCTGAGAAATCTGGAAGCAAAATATGCGGAAGAAAAAGACCGTGTGTCCAAGCAGATGAAAGCGATGCTCATAACGGAAAACGAAATCAAAACAATTCAGAAGGAGATTACCGGTTTGATTAAACGGGTTCCCGCAGACCCTGAAGCACCCCTTCAAATTTCCCCAAAAGTTCGAGCCCGTTAAGAGGTCGACGAGACCCGTGAACAAATGAGAACCCGGAATGATGAGGCAATGGCTGCCATACTAAGATTTTAGTCATCAAACCGACATAACATCCAAACAGATTGTAACGGTGGAGAAGTAGTGGGGTGTTTCTATTGATGCTCCACTCTTCCACGCCCATCTTCGTTCAGCCGGCTCAATCCCAAAGCAACGACTCACCCGGAAAATCGCATTTCATTGACAATTTGCCGAGCCAAAGCTTATTATACCGACCAAGCGGCATAAACCGCCGACTGTAAAGACAGGTGAGTATTGTAACATCATGCAAAAACCGAACACTACTCCATATTACAATCTCTCATTAAAGCTTATCGTGGCAATAGCAGTGGTTACACTGCTCGCGATTATGGGCGGCACGATGATCGGCATCAGGTATCAAGAAAAAGCTTTGCTTTTTTCCGGCCTGCTTTTCGTCTGTTTGACGGCTTTCCTCTGTATTCTCATTATAAAATGGGTCAACCGACCACTGTCAAAACTACTGGAAGGTATTCGGGGTATCGGAAAGGAAGATTATGAAAAGGGTGTCTGGGCCCATCAAAATGACGAAATGGGTCATTTGGTCAAGGCCATAGATGAAATTGCGGAAGAAATCGGAGAAAGCAGAACCAAGCTCAAACGGCAGCGGATTGAATATCAAAATCTGTTCGAAGAGGTTCCCTGCATCATTACGGTACAGGATCGAGATTACAAACTAATCAGCTACAATCGTGAATTTGCCGAAAAATTTGATCCGAAACCGGGTGACTACTGCTATTATGCATATAAAGGACGGCATGAGAAATGTGTTGTCTGCCCGGTTGAAAAAACTTTTGAAGACGGCCGTTCACACACCAGCGAAGAAACCGGTTTCGGTAAAGATGGCGCCCTCACTCATTGGATCGTAAGAACAACACCGGTAAAAAATGACAAGGGCGAAATCATCGCAGCCATGGAGATGAATATTGATATCACCCAGGTCAAACAACTGGAAGAAGAACTCCGAAGATCTGAAAAGAAATACTATGAGATATTCAACAATATTCCGAATCCGGTATTCGTTTTGGATGTTGAAGATCTGACCATACTGGATTGTAACGAGAGTGCGAAATCGGTTTGCGGGTTTGACCGAAATGAGACCCTCCAAAAATCATTTTTGGAACTGTTCCAAAGAGAAGAAAGGGAATTATACGGCACCAAGCTCAGAACTGCCGCACTCATCAATAATGCCAAACAAATCAATAAGACAGGCGAGAATCTCTATGTCAATATTCGGATATCACCGTCTGAATATCATGATCAGAAAGTTCTTCTGGTGACCACCAGCGATATCACTAAACTCCTGGAGGCGGAACAGCAACTGATCCAGGCCAGCAAGATGGCCACATTGGGTGAAATGGCCACGGGTGTTGCCCATGAACTCAACCAACCCCTTTCGGTCATTAAGACGGCAAGCAGTTTTTTTATGAAAAAAGTTATGAAAAAGGAAAAAATCGAAGACAACATCATTATGGAACTGTCCAAAGAAATGGACAGCCATGTGGATCGTGCCACCAAGATCATAACCCACATGCGCCAGTTCGGAAGAAAATCGGATATGACCAGCGAAAGGGTCCGGGTTAACGAAGTGCTGCAAAAGGCTTTTGAAATCTTCAGCCAGCAGTTAAAACTGAGGGAAATCGAAATCGAATGGCAGACCGAAGATTCGCCTCTTGAAATAATGGCCGACAACATTCAATTGGAGCAGGTTTTCATCAACCTCCTGATCAATGCCCGGGATGCCATCGAAGAACACGCAAAAGTAAATCCGGATTCGGATATGAACAAGAAAATAATACTTAAAACCGCTTCAGCAGAAGATCGGATAATCATTGAGGTATGCGATACCGGTATCGGCATGTCCGAGGCTGTCCGGGAAAAGATTTTCGAACCGTTTTTTACCACCAAAGGCGTGGGCAAAGGTACGGGTCTCGGGCTTTCCATCACCTACGGTATCGTTCAAAACCACGATGGAACCATTAAAGCGGTTTCCCGGGAAAGAGAAGGCACCTGTTTTATTTTGACGTTTCCAGCGGCCGGAGCGCAATAAATGAATATACCCGTTGATAATCATACTATCCTACTGGTGGACGATGAACCGGGAATCTGTAAGGTTTTATGCATATCTTTAACCGATATGGGGTACACCGTCCATACGGCCAACGATGGAGATGAAGCTCTGCGCATTTTTTCTAAGCAAAACCCCGCCATTGTCATGACCGACATTAAAATGCCCGGAATGGATGGAATCGATCTTTTAAAAAAGATCAAGGAAAAGCGCCCGGAAACGGAAGTCATCATGATCACCGGGCATGGCGAGATGGATCTTGCCATCATGAGCCTCAAGTATGAAGCCACCGATTTTATCACCAAGCCGATTCATCCGGATACCCTCGAAATCGCACTGAAACGGGCGGAAGAGCGGATCTCGTTAAAGCGGCAGCTGCGGGAATATACTGAAAATCTCGAGGGACTGGTGGAGGAAAAAACACGGGAGCTCATTGCCGCAGAAAGGCTGGCTGCCGTGGGTCAGACAGTTGCCGGCCTGTCTCACGCTATCAAAAATATAGCAAGCGGTCTGGGATGTGGCGCTTTTGTGTTGGAAAAAGGGATCGAACTGGACGAAAAAAAATACCTGGACCAGGGCTGGCAGATGGTAAAGAACAATGTGGACAAGATCAAACACCTATCCCTCGATCTCCTCAATTATGCCAAACCTTCGGCAATCGAACTTAAAACTTGCGATCCGAATTTGCCGGCCAGAGAGGTAGCCGACCTCATGTCCGCCAAAGCGAATGAGATGGGGGTTCTCCTTGAGACCCAAATTTGTTCGGACCTGAAATCGTTTGCCTTCGACCCCGATGGAATTCACCGCTGTCTATTGAATCTGGTCTCCAATGCCCTGGATGCCTGCGCAGAATGCGGCGCCTCAAGACATCCGCGAAAGATTGTGATCAAAACTCAGAAATCGAAAGGCTGGGCGGTTGAATACCGTGTGGAGGACAACTGCGGCGGAATGGATGAAACCGTCAAGGACAGCCTGTTTCAAAGCTTCTTCAGCACAAAAGGAAAAATGGGAACCGGCATCGGACTCATGTTGACAAAAAAAATTGTAGGCGAGCATAACGGTGTCATCGATGTTGAAACCAGGGAAAACGAAGGTTCTCTTTTCATTATCAGACTACCCTTGAACAAATCCTGAAAAAAGTTCATAGATCCAGAGCAATGAAATCTGGCCGTTTACTTTGCTTCGGTCGGTATGGGTGTCGGTTTCTGTAATTGAAATGATCATTATTGTGGGTTTCAGGTGTCAGGTTTCGGGTGTCAGGCAACATCCGTGCTTAAGAACTGAACACTTAAACCATTCCGTTTTCTCAGGATATATTTCTTGCATCCCAATAAAAAATTCAAATTCACACATGGTTATCATAATCATTCCCCTTTCGGCACATATATTAATATTATCAATACCCTCGCCCGATCGTTTGAGGCTGAACAGATCCCTTTTTCTACCACAATGTGTCAGAACT
>DUZK01000150.1 GCA_013349495.1 Deltaproteobacteria bacterium | reverse complement strand
TATGCTCATTTGCTTGAGTTGCCAATGACCAAATGCATGCTTTCAAAGAACATTTAATGCTTCAAAATTATGGAAACTGATTGACGCTAAACCATTTTGAAATTGGCTCTAATAGACAACCGAAAAGGCGGGTCAGTATCTCTGATCTGCCTTTTCATTGTTCAGAAACCCGAGCTGGTTTTGAACAGATTCGATTATATCGGCTCTCGTCAGAGTCATGGTCGATATTCTCCTATAAAAAAATGGGTATTAATAATTTGCTGGGGAATTGCTTACTGACATAACGCCTAAGTTGCTATTATGTCAAGAGATTGTCATTACGGTTGAAGAATCGAGGACTGATCTTAGGGTCATCGAAGGGTAGATTGTGCATTATGGTGTAAAACGAAATCTATGTGCGGATATTTCATTCCATATTGATAAACCTCAAGTGAACAATATTAAAATTGAGGATCTAACCCCTGAAGAGCTGGAGAAATTACTCGATGCGATAAACAGGATGAACATATCATCGCTAAGAATCTGATGAAATTAACGATCTTTACAGGGATGAGGCGAGGTGAGATGTTTAAATTGAAGTGGGAACACATTGATTTTCATAGGGGTTTCATCTCGATAATGGATCCAAAAGGCGGACCGGATCAAAAGATACCACTCAATGATGCTGCTAGATCTGTTCTCGAATCTCACCCAAAATTGGGGAGCCCTTATGTTTTCCCTGGCCGTGGAGGAAGGCAAAGAACTGATATCAACCACCAAGTAAACAGGATAAAAGAACGAGCAGGACTTCCAAAAGATTTCAGGCCTCTTCACGGCCTGCGACACGTTTATGCTTCAGCGTTGGCATCAACCGGTCATGTTGATATGTATACCCTGCAGAAGCTTCTTACACATAAATCTCCGCTAATGACACAAAGGTACGCACATCTTAGGGATGCGGCATTAAGAAAAGTATCTAATTTGGTTAATGATATCTATAAGAGTTCAGATAGTACACCACCTCACATCACTGCACCAATTGTCAAAACAGGAGCAGCTTGCAAGCTTTTATAGTGGGGTAGACATTGGGTAGACAAACAGCTTTTTTCATAAAAAAAGCGAATCAGCCTGATTGCTAACCCGCTAAAATTGTTTAACTTATCTGGTCGGGGCGAGAGGATTTGAATGCGCCCGAGGCGCACAAGCCTCCTTTGGAGGGTTGCTTAACCCGCCTTAGGCGGGCTCCGACTGAGACTCCAATTTATTGAGCCATTCTCGGCCTTTTCCTGACTTCAGGAACGCTTCTCGTTTCCGTGCTGCTTTGTAGTCCGGGTATTTTTCAGTATGCAATACAACGAATTCACCGATGACCTGGCTCCCTTTCGATCTATTGGATCGATGCTCTTTCAGACGTCTTGCAAGGTCATTGGTGATTCCAACGTACCGTTTACCGGTTCCCCCTTTAAGCACGTATAGTGTGATCACAGCATGACTGCTACGAGAATATTGGTCGGGGCGAGAGGATTTGAACCTCCGACTTCCTGCTCCCAAAGCAGGCGCGCTGCCAGGCTGCGCCACGCCCCGATCTAATCACAGGGGGTCTGTTTACCACGGATTGATCCAACTTACAAGATAAAGCGGGCGATCAGACAGCAAGAGTTCTCTGCACGATTGTGGTCCATCGAGTATCCAGTATCCAGCATCCAGTATCCAGTATCCAGCATCCAGTATCGAGAAACGGGCTCGCTTCTATTTCTTTTTTATATAGGTATCGATGGCATTTTTGATCTGATCGGCAAGCTCGGATAAAAAACTCGTATCCTTTAGAGATTTTCCCTCAAGCGGATGGGTCAGATTACCGATTTCAATTAAGACGGCAGGCATGTCTGCCCCTAGAAGCACAAGAAGCGGCATTCCTTCTATGGGATTCACGGTTATGATCCCATTATTCTGGAAAAAAGAATAAAAATGCCCGGCAAGTTCGATGCTTGCGGTTTGATGACGAATCTGGACGGTATCCCAGGGTTGGGGCTGGTTTCGGCCCTCATTCTCAGCCGGTTCCGCTTCGGCAGCCTCCGGGTTTTCGAGCAGCTCTTTGAAATAAAATACCGACAGGCCGGTTGCTTCCTTGAGATAGCTTCCGCCGGCATGGATGCTGATAAACAGATCTGCCCCCTCCTGGTTGGCCACAGCGGTTCTGTCGGGTATGTCGAGCCGGTAGTCGGCGTTTCGGGTCAGAATGACCCGATAATCCGGCTGCAGTCTATCGGATATCAGTCGGGCCAGGATCAGTGTGACGGTTTTCTCGTGATAGCCTTCAGCCCCCTTAGCGCCGGTATCGTGCCCGCCGTGGCCGGGATCGATGGCAACGGTGCCGAGATAGGCTCCCGGGATCGGTCTTTTGGCCGGAGCGGCAAAAGCGGTCAGGCTCAAAACCAGGACCCATACCAGAGCCGTCCATGTGGATCTTATTACCGGCAACTTGCCGGAAAATGCTGACATAACAGGCGGTTTCTTCAATTTTCCTTGACACCCAACAGGTTTAATATTATTGTTTTACACTAATATTGGTCAGAATGTAATTGAATCAAATAGAATGTCAAGCAGAAGGTTCCAGGCCCCCATTCACCTTGGAGGAATCCGTTCCAGTTGACTCGACGTCAAAAATCCTCTGAGGCGGCTTTATCTATGAATCAAGACGGGAATGCGTTCTGTTTTTTTGGGGGTGACGGAACTTATTTATTTCTGAGAGACATCTATTTTGTGCGAGAGTGGCGGAATTGGCAGACGCACTGGACTTAGGATCCAGCTCTGGCAACAGATTGGGAGTTCAAGTCTCCCCTCTCGCACCACCTCATATTTGACAGGATCTGCAGGATGAGCATGATTTCGACCGCTTTTCTTTAGGAAGCGGCAAGCCTACGGTTATCGAATCATGTCTGCTGTTTATCCTGTCTTTATAATACGGATATGGAACAAAGCCCGATGCCTCGGTTGCATCGGTTTGAATACGAAACAGGAAGGTTGAGCATGCATGTTACAGTTGAAGAACAAAGCAGTGTGAAAAAAACCCTGCACATCGAAATCCCGGAAGATCAAATCACAAAAGAAATAGACAATGCCTACGCGGAGCTGAAAAAGCGGGCGAAAATAAAGGGGTTTCGCCCCGGCAAAGTGCCCCGGGGTATGTTGGAGCGGTACTATGGAAAGGATGTCCATGCAGATGTTGCATCCCGGTTGATACAGGAGTCCTTTGTGGAAGCCGTCAGGGAAAACGATCTCAAGATTATCGGAACCCCCAAAATCGATCCCCCTGAATTGAAGGCAAAGGCGCCCTACAAATACAGCGCCGCAATCGAGATCAGACCCGATATCGAAGATATCGATTTCAAGGGTCTGGACCTCAAAAAGACCCTATACACCATCGGTGACGAAGAGGTGGACACCCAGCTTAAACTGCTGCAAAAAAATATGGCGCAGCACGAAAAAATCGAGGAGGACCGCCCGTTGACCGATGGCGATCTCGCTCTCATCGATTATGAGGGTTTTAAGGACGGAAATCCGTTTCCGGACCTTCAAAAAACCGAGAATTACCTGATCCGGGTCGGTAAAGGTCAGATTCTCAAAGATTTTGACGATAAAATCATCGGCATGAAGTCCGGCGAACAAAAGGACATCACCGTCACATTTCCAGAGGATTATTTTAATAAGGACCTTGCAAACCTGGAGATCATCTTCACAGTCTCCTTAAACGAGATTCGCAAGGAAATCCTACCGGATTTGGATGACGAGCTGGCGAAAAAAATGGGAAATTATGAAACCCTGGAGGATCTCAAGACCGCAATCGGCCAAAACCTCGACAGGGAATATAAAAAGCGGGCCGAGCAGGAAATCAACGAACAGGTGTTTGAGGCGCTATTGGAAAAAACCGATTTCGAAGTCCCGGAATCCATGGTAGAGTATGAGTTGAACGGAATCGTAAAGGATGCGGAAAATTACTTTTCCCATCATAACGTTCAGATGGAGGAGGCAGGCATCTCTCGAGACAAGCTTTCGGAACAATATCGAGATCTGGCTGTAAAACAGGTCAAGCGGCATCTGATCCTGGATAAAATCATTCACCAGGAGGACCTGACCCTGTCCGACGAGGATAAGGACGCCGGATTTCAGGAGATGAGCGCGTCCATGGGGCAGTCTGCTGAACAGATCAAAAGGTACTATGAGCAGAACCAGGAACAGCTTGAATATTTTAAGCAGGCGCTACTTGAAAAACAGGCCATCAGCCTTATTATTGAAAACGGCACCATAGAGGAAGTGGAGCCTGAAAAATCTAAACTTTCGGAAGAAACCGACGAAAAAACAGAATAAATTTAAACAACGCATTCTTTGGATTGAATGCCGCAGCGGAAAGCTGTAGGTTTATAACTAAGGAGGTCAGACTGTGCCTTTAATACCCATGGTTATCGAGCAGAGCAGCAGGGGGGAGCGGGCTTATGATATTTACTCCAGGCTCTTGAAGGACCGGATCATCTTTCTGGGAACAGCCATCAGCGACGAGGTTGCCAATCTTCTTATCGCCCAGTTTTTGTTTCTCGAGTCCGAAGATCCTGATAAAGATATCAATTTTTACGTTAATTCCCCTGGGGGTATTGTTACTGCCGGCATGGCGGTCTATGATACCATGCAGTACATTAAACCGGATATCGCCACCGTGTGTATCGGTCAGGCCGCCAGCATGGGTGCGGTCCTCCTGGCTGCCGGCACCAAGGGGAAGCGATACTCGTTGCCCAACTCGCGCATATTGATTCATCAGCCCATGGGGGGATTTCAGGGCCAGGCATCGGACATCGCCATTCAGGCAAAGGAGATCATCCGGATGAAAGACGCCTTAAGTAAAATCCTCGCACATCATACCGGCCAGGATCTGGAGAAGGTTCAAAACGATACGGATCGGGACTTTTTCATGTCGGGTTTGGAGTCAAAAGAATACGGACTCATAGATCATGTCATCACCGACCGGGATGATCTGGATCAACTAGAAGAGTCGGAGGAATAAGATGGCCAAAAAAGATGACCATAATGAAAACCTCTTCTGCTCTTTCTGCGGGAAAAGCCAGAAAGAGGTCAAGAAACTGATCGCAGGACCTGCCGTTTATATCTGCGACGAATGTATTCAGCTCTGCGGCGAGATCATTGAAGAGGAAAACGAAAAAACCTCAGCAGGCCTGGAACAGCCCCTGACCCCCAAAGAAATCAAAGCCCGACTGGATGAATACGTCATCGAACAGGAGCGGGCGAAAAGGGTCCTGGCAGTCGCCGTTTACAACCATTACAAGCGGCTCGACACCACCGTGAGTACCGGAGAGGTGGAAATTCAGAAAAGCAACATCCTGCTCATCGGGCCCACCGGCTGCGGCAAAACCCTGCTGGCCCAGACCCTTGCCAGATTCTTGAACGTACCCTTCACCATAGCAGACGCAACAAGCCTCACCGAAGCGGGGTATGTGGGGGAAGATGTAGAAAACATTATCCTCGCCCTGCTTCAAAACGCCGATTACGATGTGGAAAAGGCAAAACGGGGGATCGTTTATATCGACGAAATCGATAAAATCGCCAGCAAATCCGACAACCCCTCAATCACCCGGGATGTATCCGGAGAAGGCGTGCAGCAGGCCCTGCTGAAAATTATCGAAGGCACCACCGCCAGTGTTCCGCCAAAGGGGGGACGCAAACATCCTCAACAGGATTTTGTCAAAGTGGACACCTCCCATATCCTGTTTGTCTGTGGTGGAACCTTTACCGGCCTTGAACGGATCATTCAGCGCAGGCTGGGTGAAAAAATGATGGGCTACGGCGCCAAAATCGTTCGGCAGAAGGAAAAAAGCGTCGGCGAAACATTAAAGCATGTTCAGCCCGAAGACCTGATCAAATTCGGATTGATTCCGGAATTTCTGGGCCGCCTGCCGGTTATCGCCACTCTGGATGAACTGGGTGAGGAAACCCTGATTCGGATCCTGTCCGAACCGAAAAACGCGCTGGTTCGGCAGTTTAAGAAATTGTTCGAGCTTGAAGGCGTAAACCTGAGGTTCACGGACAGCGCCCTTTCAGGTATTGCCAAAGAAGCGCTCAAGCGAAAAAGCGGTGCCAGAGGGCTGCGGGCCATCCTCGAAACCTGCATGCTGGATATCATGTATGAGATTCCTTCCGTGGAAAATGTCAAGGAATGCGTGATCAGTGAAGACGTGGTATTGAACAAGGAAGATCCGATTCTTTTGTACGAGCAGTCCAAAAAACAGGCATAAAAGCAAAGCGTGGTTTAAACCGATATGATCCAGATACCCAAACTCTTCAATCCGGAAAATGCCGAAATCCCGAAAACCGTGTATCCTCTCCTGCCCTTGAGGGACATTGTGATCTTCCCTCACATGGTGGCGCCTCTGTTTGTCGGCCGCAAGAGATCCGTCAATGCCCTCACCGATGCCATGAACAACGACAAGATCGTGTTTCTGGCTACCCAGACACGGGCCGGCATCGACAATCCCAAGGAGGGAGACATCAGCCACGTGGGAACCATCGGAACCATTCTTCAGCTGCTGAAGCTTCCGGACGGAACGGTGAAAGCCCTTGTGGAAGGAAAAGCCAGGGCGCAAATTTCCCGGTTTCTGGAAAATAGAGAATTCTTCAAGGTGGAAGTGGAACCGGTTGCAGAAGAACAACTGCCCGAAGCTGCTGCCGTGGCGCTGAGACGGGTCGTGGTCGATAGTTTTGAAGAATATGCAAAAATAAACAAGAACATATCCAAAGAGCTGGTGAACAATGTCGCCACCATTGACGATGCTTCTCAGTTGGCAGACACCGTGGCCGCCCAGTTCTCGTTCAAAATTGAGGACAAGCAAACCCTGCTCGAGGCCATCAACCTTGAGGAGCGCATGTCTTTTCTGTTGAGCCTCATCAAGATGGAAATCGACATCTACAAGATGGACCAGCGCATCCGGGGCCGGGTCAAAGAGCAGATGGAAAAAACCCAGAAGAACTATTATCTGAATGAACAGATGCGCGCCATTAAAAAAGAGATGGGCTCTGAGGACGATGTCATGGAGGACCTCAGCGAGCTGGAAAAGCGAATTGAGGCCAAGAAAATGACTGAAGAGGCGGAGGAGAAAGTCCACGCAGAGTTTAAGAAGCTCAAGCTCATGACGCCCATGTCCGCCGAAGCCACGGTGGTCCGAAATTACATCGAATGGATCATCAGCCTCCCCTGGCTGGATAACACGGAAGTCCAAGACGACCAGGAAGAGGCGGAAGAAATCCTGGACGAAGACCACTACGGCCTGGAAAAACCGAAAGAACGGATCCTGGAATATCTCGCCGTCCAATCATTGGTCAAAAAGATACGGGGACCGATCCTGTGCTTCGTCGGGGCGCCCGGAGTGGGAAAAACGTCGCTGGCTAAATCCGTTGCCCGGGCCACGGGCCGGAAATTCATCCGCCTGTCCCTCGGCGGCGTCCGGGACGAGGCCGAGATTCGCGGCCACCGCAGAACCTATATCGGAGCCATGCCCGGAAAGATCATTCAGTCCCTGAAAAAGGTCGGTGTCAACAATCCGGTTTTCTGCCTGGACGAAGTCGACAAAATGAGCATGGATTTCAGGGGGGACCCTTCCGCAGCCCTGCTCGAAGTCCTCGATCCCGAACAGAACAATGCCTTCAATGATCATTATCTCGATCTCGACTACGATCTGTCCGACATACTGTTCATCACCACGGCCAATACCCTGCCGGACATCCCCTTGCCGCTCCAGGACCGGATGGAAGTCATCCGGCTGGCCGGATATACAGAATATGAAAAATATCATATAGCCAGGGGTTTTCTGGTACCCAAGCAGATTAAGGTAAACGGGCTTGAGGAACGACCGCCAAAGTACTCGAAAAATGCCATTCACACCATTATCCAGCGGTACACCCGTGAGGCCGGTGTTCGAAACCTCGAACGTGAGATTTCCTCGATCTGCAGGAAGATCGCCCGGAAGGTATCCAAGGACAAGAAAAATGAAATCCACTATAAGGTGACAGCGGGCTCCATACAGAAATATCTGGGACCTCCCCGGTTTCGTGTGGGACAGCTGGAGGAAAAAGACCAGATCGGGCTGGTGACGGGACTTGCCTGGACCCAGGTTGGCGGAGAGCTGCTCCTGATTGAAACCGCCATCATGCCCGGCAAAGGGGAACTGACGGTAACCGGAAAGCTCGGTGATGTCATGAAGGAATCGGCGCAGGCCGCGGTCAGTTACGTGCGGTCAAGGGCAGAAAAGCTGGAAATCAATTCCGAATTCCACAAGAACGCTGATATCCACATTCATATTCCGGAAGGTGCGATTCCAAAAGACGGACCGTCGGCCGGCATTTCCATGTGCACATCACTGGTCTCCGCGCTGACCAAGCGACCGGTGCATCGGGATCTCGCCATGACCGGTGAAATCACCTTGAGGGGCCGGGTGCTTCCAATCGGCGGGCTTAAGGAAAAAATCCTGGCCGCCCATCGGGGCGGTATCAGAAAGATCATCATTCCCAAAGACAACGAGAAAGATCTCAAGGATATCCCCCAGACCATTTCCAAGCAGCTGGAAATCACGCTGGTTGAACACATGGACGAGGTGCTAACCCATTCCCTGATTCTGAGTAAAGACGACAAGCTCTTTAAACAGGATGATGTCCAATTTGAAATACCCAAAGAAATGGAGCGGCGTACTTCTCTGAATTAAACCGGATTAATAGGACGCAGATTGACGCAGATCTGTTCGGATAATAATTATTCATAAATTTGAAAATCGAATTAACCGATGTTGGCCTGCCTGCCGTATCCGACTGGCGGGTCCGTGACCAAATATAATTTCCTGTTTGCGCTTGACAACACATATTGTAACTGTTAGCAGTATCGCTTTCGTGAAGAAGCTGCCTACGCACGACAGGTTCTAAACTCTGTCAGTCTTTCCACTATACGAGGGATCACTTGCCCTCGTCGTGGAGAACAACTGACGGGCGGGTAGCTCAGTTGGGAGAGCACCGGCCTTACAAGCCGGGGGTCACAGGTTCAAGCCCTGTTCCGCCTACCAGTTTTAGATAGCGCCGGGAGGAAACTCCCGGCGCATTAAAAGAGCGCAAATTTGTCTTGATCTTTCAGAACCGCACTGATAAATGTGCGGTTACATTTGGCTACCGGCCATTGGCTAAAAGCCAGATGTAAAAACAAAATTTTTTGCGGGGACGTAGTTCAGTTTCGGTTAGAACGCCGGCCTGTCACGCCGGAGGTCGCGAGTTCGAGTCTCGTCGTCCCCGCCACCTTTTATATTAAGCCTGTTACCTTCGATTCAGAGGCGTGACAGGCTTTTTTTGTTTATGCCTATCTATGTTTACATAATCCAGTCCGAGAGGGAAAACCGAGTGCGCGGAAAGTGCTGTTAAATAGAATGCAGATTTACCACTGAACCGTCAGGCGGTTTCAACTTCGAGTCCATATACATATTTGACCCAATCGCTTCCATAGGTGCCTTCGGCAACCACACGCAAAGGGAATCCATGCTTTTGAGGAAGGATTCTACCGTTGATGGTATAAGCTAAAAAGACGGTGTCCGCCAATACATCTTCGATTGGGTACCGGGCGGTTTTTTCATATTGAATATCGGGTCCCTTAAAATTGATCCGGGCGGCCTCCTTTTTTATGCCTGCCTGATTGAGCAGCGCCTTCATGGAGACCCCTTTCCAGCGGCCATGATTGGAAAACACACCGGGGCAGATCATAAGCACATCTCTTTCAATGGAAGGCAGTTCCATAATCTGATCATAGGTCAATCTAATTGGATTTTGGACAAGTCCGGTAATCTCAAGACGCCATGTGTCCATGTTTACCGCATGATCGACAGTTCCCATGGTTTCAAAATCTTTGAGCGGTGTGAGTTCGAGGTTTCGGGCGTCCAGGTCTGCCGGATCCTTGCTCTTGAGGCTCTCCCGATCTGTGGCCTTTGGCAAAATGATTTTATTCATTTTCGCATAAGCCGATCGGATGGCTGAAAACAGGGGGTGTATGAGAACCCCGATGCCGGTGATCCATTTTATGGAAGCTTTGAGAAACTCTCTGCGTTTTTTCATTTCAACTCCGTACTGCCGGATTAAGTGTCACGAAGTGGTAGTATATCAATGTGGTGGAAAAAATGCAAAGAAAGCTGTTGGGTTGAAAATGAGTTCCATATGGTTTTCAAAAAAGAAGGGGATTCCCATCTCTACCTGGAATTCCGATATAAGGATCAAAAAAAATGCAAGTTTTTTCAAGAATATCGCAACTTACTGTTTTTATGGAAACAGCGATTTAATTCCTAACCAAAAACACCAGCCTACAACCTTACCAAAACCACCGGTTAACGGTTACCATCTTCAATATAATTCCTTTTAATTCCCCAAAATTAATCAGTAAATTCCGGTTAGGAAATTGCATACAATAGGTAGAAAAATGTTAAAAAACAGCGTGTTAAGTCAATTTTTCACTTGACATTTTATTGATAGTGTGCGG
>DUZK01000149.1 GCA_013349495.1 Deltaproteobacteria bacterium | reverse complement strand
AGCTTTAATTCCTGTAAAACCTCACCGTTGGTAACTCCAATTGATGACACTTCTTTTTTAGAGCAATATTTAAGTTATCCGAATCATTAAATGCACGTGCCGTCAATATTTTTCTGCTTGATAATGTACGTCGCGGATATATCGCTCTCGTATTGATACGAATTCGCTTTTGGTGAGAGGATTCATTGCGAAAGCCCGATTGTTTTTACGATATGATCAACCCACAAGATATAGGTTGGCCGGAATGCCATCGAAACTTGCAATTCCATTAACGGATCGGAATTTTACTGTCAATAGATTTAAGAAGGCAACATTCTGATTTTAACGGATTCCGTAAAAAAGGCCATGATCAACAGGAAATACCATATCAAGAGAAAGCGGATGAGCATCCTGGCCGAGGGCTGGAATAACGTTATGGAGAAAATATAAGTGTGTCGTGAAATAGAAACCCGGTCCGGCGGGTTCCATCGCACAGACCGGGTTGGGAATAATTATGATTCGGCCGTCGCTTTTTCATCCACCATTTTGATGGCGTTCTTGGGACAGATGTCGATGCAGGTGTGGCAACCCTGGCAGAGTTCGGCGCTGATCTCGGCTGCCGCACCCATCAGAAAGATGGCATTGCATTGACCCACCTCCACGCAGAGCCCGCAGGCGTTGCATTTCTTCGGATCCACCTGGGCATAGCCAGCCCATACCGTCAGATCAGCAGCAGTAGCGATTTCCTTCAGAAGCAGATCCCGCATGTCCCTCGCCGTATTGAATCCCATTTTTTCCATGTAGTCCTTGATGGATTTCATCCATTCTTCCAAGAAACCGAACCCGCTGATCATGGTCTTGGTGCAAACACCGACGGCATCGGCGCCGCACATCATCATTTGAACGGCATCCTGCCATCCGGCAATTCCACCGGTTCCGATGATATGCGGTTCCGGTCCCACCAAATTACGGATTTCATAAACATCCCGCAAAGAAAGCGGCAGGACCCAGGGGCCGCACAGACAGCCCATGGTGTTCTCCCCCTGAAGCGGCCATATGGATTTTTTATAGTTCCAGATATCAACCGGTGGGATGCCCAGTCGGATGGCCACATCGCATACCGCATTCGCTCCGGCTTCATAGGCGGCCTTTGCAACCTGTGCGATCCCTCCCCCTTCCGGTGTGATTTTTGCGATGATCGGAAGATCGGTGACCTCCCGAGTGGTCTTTACTACGTCTCGAACGGCATCCGGATCCTGCCCCAAGCTAGCGCCCGAGGACGGTCGTTTTTCATCACTCCCCTGGCTGTGAATATCCACGTTGAAGGACATGTTGGGGCAGCAAAAGTTCAGTTCGAGAATATCAGCCCCGGCGGCTTCAAAGCCCTTGGCGCTTTTCGCCCATCCCTCCAGCCCTTCCTCGACATAAGAATAATTGGCAAAGATGACCATGTCTTTGACTTTTTTCTTGGCTGATTCCAACAGACGAAGGCCGGCTTCATAATCGAGACGGTATTCCGCTGTGAAGGTGTGAAGCCTCTCCTTTTTCAACCAGCGGTATCGAGGCGGGTAGTTAATGTACGGATAGGGGTTGAACGCCTGCTTAATGGAGGCAGCGCCCCAACCGCATTTTTCGGCAAGCTCCATCTGGTCCACCCGTTTGACGGTGGGACCGGCAGAGACGATAAACGGGTTTCTCAATTCCACGTTACCGATCTTTACCGGCAGATAAAATAGATCATCTTTCATGGTGTCCTCTGATGTTGGTATTCAAAAAATCATGATGGGTCATTGTTGAATGATTCATTCAAGGGAAATCCTTCGCTCTTCCTCACCGGCATAAGGTAGTCTTTTTTTTTATCTTTGGCGAACGCGTATTTTGAATCCGTCCCGGAAGCGTATTAATCTTTTCCTATTCCTCTGACACGGCTTCGGAAGAAGATGAGGGAAACGCGAGGGCTTCGGTCAACACGTACGCTGCCTGGAGATAGGATGTCGGGCAGAGCGGAAAACATTCTTTGCAGTTCCAGCACTCCTTGGCGGCAATTTCAGGAATGAAACTGATCTCTTTCCTTATGCCTCTGTCAATAAATCCCACAGCGTCCTTCTTCTTGACTTCAGCACAGTATCTGACACACAGACCGCAATGAATGCAAAATGAGGCCTCTTTTTCAAAACGGTCTCTGTCTGCGCCGTATGTCTTGGCCAAATTCTGCAAATCCGGGGAATCCGGGGCATGCGCCAGCAACAGCTCCAGGATCATTTTGCGGATTCGATCCACCTTTTCAGTTCTGGTTCTTACCACCAGATTTTCTGCTACCGGGTAAATGCAGGACACAACGAGCCGGGTCCAGCCGCGAACGTCTACTTCAACGATGCAGATTCGGCACCCCCCGAAGGGTTCCAGTTTTTCGTGGTGGCAGAGTGTGGGAATGGTTATCCCCTCACTTCGGGCTGCCTCCAGGACGGTCATCCCTTCCCTTGCCTTGACTTCTTTTCCATCGATCTGTAAACGGATTTCACTCATTTTTCTTTGCTCTTTCTGACTATGGTTCTTTCTGCTTCAGGGATAGGCGCCGGAACAGGCTCGCCGGAAATTTTCTTCACCGCACCAAAGCGAGGGGGGCAGACTTCAAAGCAGGTTCCGCAATTTGTGCATTTCTCCTGGTCGATTACATGGATCTGGTTCTTTTCTCCGACAATCGCGTCAGCCGGGCACTTCCTTGCGCAAATCATACAGGCCGTGCACTTATCCGGATCGATATGGTATGCGATGAGTTCCTTGCAGGACAAAGCCGGGCACCGCTTCTCCTTTATGTGTGCCTCATACTCATCTCTGAAGTAGCGCAGCGTACTGAGAAACGGGTTCGGGGCACTCATGCCCAACGCACACAGGGAGGCTTCAACAGCTGTTTCGGATAGCTCCTCCAGAAGTTCGATGTCGCCCGCTTTTCCCTCTCCCTGGGTGATATTCGTAAGAATTTTGGCCATCTGCCTCAAACCCTCACGGCACGGGACACATTTGCCGCAAGATTCATCGGTGAGGAAGTCGATAAAATACCTGGCGACATCGACCATGCATGTATCTTCATCCATTACGATCATCCCGCCGGAGCCCATCATTGAGCCGGCCTTTGCGAGTTCATCAAAGCCGACTTCCAAATCCAGCATTTCCTCAGGGATACATCCACCGGACGGTCCCCCGGTCTGCACGGCTTTGAACGCCTTGCCGCCGGGGATGCCGCCGCCTATCTTGTAGATAATGTCTTTCAGAGTAATGCCCATGGGTACTTCCACAAGGCCGGTATTGGTTATCTTACCGACCAGGGAGAAAATCTTTGTGCCCTTGCTCCCTTCCGTTCCGAATTGCGTAAACCAGTCAGCGCCTTTATTGATGATAAGCGGCACATTCGCCCATGTCTCGACATTGTTCAGCACGCTGGGCCTGTTCCAGAGGCCCTTGATGTTGGAACGGATATACTTCGGCCTGGGCTCTCCCACCCGACCTTCCAATGCCGTCATCAGAGCCGTCGATTCACCACAGACGAAAGCGCCGGCCCCTTTATGCACGGTAACCATAAAATCAAAGCCTGAGCCGAGGATATTTTCCCCGAGAAGATCATATTCCTCAGCCTGCTTGATCGCATGGGTCACATTCTCAACGGCCAGGGGGTATTCCTGTCGAACGTAAATATAGCCTTCGTGGGAGCCGATGGCATAGCCTCCGATGATCAGCCCCTCTAAGATTGAATGCGGGTTTCCTTCAAGGAGGGCCCTATCCATAAATGCCCCGGGATCCCCCTCATCGGCGTTGACGATCACATACTTTGGTTCGTCAGGGGCATTACGAGACCCTTCCCACTTTCTTCCTGCGGGAAAGCCGCCGCCGCCCCTTCCCCTCAGGTTGGATTTTTTGACTTCCTCCAGTACTTCCTCTGCGGTCATTTGGGAAAGTGCTTTGGCCAATGCGGAATAACCGCCAAGAGCCATATAGTCATCGATGTTCTTCGGATCGATTTTAATATTGTTGCCGATTAAGTGTCGCTCTTGATTCTTATAAAAGGGGATTTCGGATTCCTGGGTTGCTTTTTCGCCGGTGGTCGGATCAACATAGAGCAGGCGGTTGACGACCTTCTTCTCCTTTATGGTCTGCGAGACAATTTCGGGAACGTCATCCGGCCCGACCTGGAGATAACATATCTCCTCGGGATAAATCACCACCACGGGTCCTCTCTCACAAAATCCGGGACACCCGGTTCCTTTGGTATCCACATCCGTCTTAAGGCCCTGTTTTTCAATTTCGGCGTTAAAGGCGGCGATGACGTCGCTTGCGCCGGAGGCAAGACAACCGGCGCCCGCACATATTGAAATACAGGGCGTATTCGGGTCTCTTTTGGATAATAGATCTTTTCTGAAATTCTCGAGTGCTTCAGGCGAATTCAACCGCGCCATAATTTTCCCCTACTCATAGTTTTTTAACACGCCTGCTGTCTCGGCCGGTGACATCTTACCGTGAGTCTTCCCATCGACTTCGATCACCGGTCCCAAAGCACAGCAGCCGAGACAGTTAACCGTTTCCAGACTGAACTTCAAATCCATGTCCGTTTCACCGGGTTTAATTCCGGTCAGATCCTGCACCGTGTCAAGGACACGCGTCGCACCCCGAACATGACAGGCAGTCCCCATACAGATATGAACTTCATGGCGTCCTTTGGGAACCAGACTGAAGGCTTTGTAAAAGGTGGCGATATGCTGTATCCGACTTAAAGGAACCTGTAATTTCTCGCTGACCCGCTGCACTGCTTCCTTGGGAAGCCAATGATATTCGCTCTGGATCTCCAGCAATACTTGAATGAGTGAACTGGCTTCGCCCCGATGTTTGTCAATAATCTGATCGACTCTATCCATATCCATAACCGCTTTCCTGATCTTTTCCCTTCCCCCGATGCAGGCCTTCGGCCGCAACCAAAACAGTATTAAGATTTGAGTTGTCAGGTTTCAGTGTTCAGGTGTCAGGAATAGGCTACACGTAACACTGACACCTGAAACCTGACACCTTAAAAGTTCGGCCTCAATAAAACATCTTCGCATATTGCGAAGAAGATACAAACAAAGACTTTAATCCACTTCCTACTCTTTCACCTTATGCCAGAGCGTAGCACTTACTGGTTACATCGTACCTGACCAATCCATGCCGCGATGAACGATTCATGTGTCTTGATACTTCAGACGGATTCAGGCCCAATTTCTCTGAGATCTCGACCGTTGAAAGGGGTTTTTCCCTAAGGAGCAACATGATTTGGCTTATTGCCAATTTATTCAAAAATAATTCATGAAATAACGCGTTTACCTCGTCACTTTCGAAAAATGCCGCATACGCTTCTTCTGATTTGGAAGGTACTCTCAGCCTTTCTCTTTCCACGAGTTTCATGTAGGGGACTAATTTTCTGACCGCTTCAAGTTTGAACCTCAATTCTTTTTTGTCTATTCCTTCGCCCCTGCCAAGTGGTCCCAACGCCTTCACCTTCCGGGTAAAATCATTTGTAACTTCGGCCAAGAGGTTACCTTCAGCACCGGACATAAATTCGATCCTTAACCTTTCCGGGTTCAGGCCGATATAATCCATTATTTTTCTACAAAGATGCACATTGCTTAATGCATCGTAATTTCCATGAGTAATATAATTACATTCACCTAACCGGCAGCCGCCAATAAACACGCCGTCCTGCCCATTCAAGAAGGCTCTGAGCATAAATTCCAGGTCGACTCTACCGGAACACATGACGCGAATAAGCCTGATTTCACTTGTATATTGTAGTCTGGAAACTCCAGCCAGGTCAGCAGCACCGTATGCTCACCAATGGCAGACAAAACCTAATATACTGGGTTTGAATTCAAATTCTGTGCTCATTCGATCAATTCTCCTCTGCGAGTCATCCCGGTTTTGTTGATTCTATGAAAAAGTTTAAAGTGCCTAAAGTGATCTAAAGTGCCTAAAGTTAAGGTATTCTATCAATTTTTATATATTGACCGCGCTAAAAGCGCGTTCCACAATTTTAGCTCACTTTAGGCACTTTGAATTTCAAACTTTAAATGTCAACTTATGCAGGATTGTTGTCCGGATAAATATACGTTACCTTATTTACGAATTAGAGCACTAAGCATCTCCAACTGCTGCATCAATTTGTTGTATTATCTCTTCCTCTGTAACCGCCGCATCAATCTGGCCACAGAGCGCTTCATCGGTAAAGTGCTTCAGCACAATCGCATGTGTTGGACATTTTGCGCTGCAGACTCCGTCTCCTTTACAGAGAATAGGATTCACCCATGCTTTTCTGCCTTTTGGTGTATCAATAAATTCTATGGCATCATATGTACACGCCGTGATACATGCCCCGCACGATACGCAATCGTTCTCTTTTACCTTGCAAACAGACCCGGAGGCGGTGACGGTATCGTGTGAGAGAAGCGTTAATACCCGGCCGGCAGCCCCATAAGCCTGGTTAATCGTTTCCTGTATATGCTTGGGATAGTGAGCCGTTCCGCACAGATAAACACCATCTGTAGCAAACTCGACAGGTTTTAATTTAACATGGGCTTCTTTAAAGAAATCATCCGGACTCAATGTTACCTTGAATAATCCGGATACTTCATGGGTTGACGTGGAGGGAATAATAGCGGCAGCCAAAGAAAGAACATCGGCATCGATTTCAAGCCGTTGACCTAAAATGGAATCCGGTACGGTTACCCGTAAAATTTCTTTACCACCCTCTTTGGCAGCTTCCACCCCGGGCTTGTCATCCGGCTCATAACGGATGAACTTGACATCTTTATCCGACGCCTCACGGTAATAATCCTCTCTGAACCCATACGTTCTCATGTCCCGAAAGAGAATGTAGATATTCATCTTGGGATTTATCTCTTTTAATTTCAATGCGTTCTTTATAGCATGACTGCAACAAACCCTGCTGCAGTAATTTCTGTCCTCATTTCTGCAGCCTACGCATTGGATCATCACCAGACTCTCGGCATTAATTACCGTTTCTTCTCCTTTGGCGATCTGCTCTCCCAACTCAATATGGGTGAACACCTTATCGTTTTCTCCATAAAGGTATTCGGTAGGTTCATATACGTCGGCACCTATAGCGAGTACGGATGCACCATGTTTTATCTCTTTGACCCTGCCTTCAGTTTCCACGGTCGTAGTAAAATTTCCCAGATAACCGGAAACTTTCGTGATGGTGGCTTCATGAGATACGTGTATCAAGGGGTTGTTATAAACCGCGCGTATCACGTCATCCAAATAGGCGCAGACATCCATCCCTTCGATGGTGGTGTGAAGTCGCCGTGCCATTCCTCCCAAGTCTTTATCCTTTTCAACCAGGTGGACCTCATGTCCCTGGTTGGCTATGGAGAGCGCACAGGTCATGCCGGCTATACCGCCACCAACCACCAAGGCCGTCTTGTCTACCGGCAGATCAAATTCCTGTAATGGCTCCAAATAGCGTGCCCGTGCTACCGACATCCGGATGATATCCTTTGCCTTTAGGGTGGCCTCCTCCTTTTGCTTGGAATGGACCCAGGAGCAATGTTCTCTGATATTCGCCATTTCACAGTAATATTGATTGAGTCCCGCCTCCCGAAGGGTGTCCCGGAATAATGGTTCAAGGGTCCTCGGAGAGCAGGCAGCAATAACCACTCGATTGAGCCCTTTTTCCTCCGCCAGGTCGGTTATTTCCTTGGCAGAATTCGTTGCACATGAAAACAGCTGTTCCTGAGCGTAGACAACATTGGGTAGGGATAAGGCATATTCGACTGTGGAAGGAACATTTACGACACTTCCGATATTCGCCCCGCAATGACACACAAAGACGCCGATTTTTGGCTCCTCTTTGGAGACATCCCTTTCCGGCGGATATATCCTTTCTTTGGCCAGCTTCCCCCGCCGGTAGTCAAGGAGTTCACCACATTGGGAGCCGGCCCCGCTGGCTGTATAAACCGACTCCGGGATATCCGTAGGACCCTGGAAAGCTCCGCTTACAAAGATTCCGGGCCTGTTGGTCTTCATCGGATTGGAATGAATGGCTTTACTGAATCCGTGTGAATTCAGCTCGATTCCGAACTGATCTGCCAGCCCCCTCGCATCAGCAGGAGGATTCAATCCAACGGACAATACCACCATGTCGAATTCTTCCTCTTTTACGCCATCGTCTGAAGTCGCATATTTTATAACGACATTCCTGCTTTCCGGGATCTCTCTATCTATTGATACGTAGCTTCTGATAAATCGAACCCCGGGAAGTTGCTCCGCTCTTTGGAAGTATCGTTCGAAATCCTTGCCATGGGAACGAATATCGTTATGAAATATCGTACACTCTGCCTCTGCGTTATGATCCTTTGTCAAAATTACCTGTTTCTGGGTATAGGTGCAGCATACACCTGAACAATAGCTGTTCTCGCCCGGGGTAACCCGTCTGGAACCAACGCATTGAACCCAGGCTATTTTTTGGGGATGCGTTTTGTCGGAAGGGCGCAATATCTCGCCATCATACGGCCCGGTGGAGGATAACAACCGCTCAAAGTCGAGACTGGTGACCACGTTTTCCATGGTTCCGTAGCCATATTCATCCTTCGCCGTGGGATCAAACGGCTCAATGCCGGAGGAAAGAATTATCGCTCCGACCTTTACTTCTGCCTTCTCCGCCGTTTGTTTGAAATCTATGGCTTTGTTCTGACATACGGCTTCGCAGATACGGCATTTCTTGTCTTTAAGGTAAAGACAGCTTTCATCAATATAGGTGATAAGTGGAATGGCTTGAGAGAAGTATACATGAACGGCTTTATTCTTCGATATTTCCTGATTAAATTGATCAGGGTATTCCACAGGGCAGTATTTGACACAGGTCGCACAACCCGTGCATCTATCCTCTATGATGTATCTGGGTTTCTTCGTCAGGGTGACCTTGAAGTCTCCTGCTTCCCCTTCTACACCATAGACTTCGGTAAATGTAAGAATCTCTATATTTGGATGCCGGCCGACCTCGACCAGTTTGGGTGAAAGAATTCACATAGAGCAGTCATTGGTGGGAAAGGTCTTGTCGAGCTGGGCCATATGGCCTCCGATGCTCGCCCCCTTCTCGACCAGGTAAACCTTAAAACCGGCAGTGGCAAGATCAAGAGAAGCTTGAATGCCGCTGATCCCTCCCCCGACAACCATTACGTCTCCAAAATTATTGCCTTCGAGACTTGAAGATAATTCTCGGATTACTTCTTTTGGCAATACTTCGTGTTCCACTTTCGATCACCTCATCTATGATAAAGTTTAAAGTGCCTAAAATGATCTAAAGTGCCTAAAGTTAAGGTATTCTATCAATTTTATATTGACCGCGCCAAAAGCGCCCTCCTCAATTTTAGCTCACTTCAAATTTTAAATTTCAAACTTCAGATTATACCGTATGGTTGTCCTGATAAAAATACGTGACCGTATTTGCGAATTAGAGCACTAAGTCACATCATTGACAATTTCCGTAATATCTTTAATCTCCAGGACGTCATCATACTCCAGGTTTAACCGACTTTCTTCAAAATTGGTGATGCAGTACGGGCAGGACGTCACCAGCACCTGAGCCCCGACCTCATTGGCTTGTTTTAACCTGAGGTCGGAAAATCTTTCTTCCATTGGTGTATCCATCCAAATCCTTCCGCCTCCCCCGCCGCAACAGAGACTATTTTTTCGCGAATCAGCCATCTCAATCATTTCCAGGCCGGGTATTTTCTTTAAAATGTCCCGGGGCTCGTCATATATGTCATTGTGTCGGCCCAGGTAGCAGGGGTCGTGATACGTCACTTTCTTTTCATACGCCTTGGTGAGTTCGAGCCTTCCATCATTCATAAGTTCGAGAAAATACTGGGTGGCATGAATCACCTCGAAATTCACCATAAATTCGGGGTACTCGTTTTTAAACGTGTGAAAGCAATGGGGAGAAGAAACAAGAATCTTCCTGACGCCATTGTCGATAAACGTCTTGATGTTTTCCCTGGCCAGGCTTTTGAATACTTTCTCACTGCCTGTCTTGCGGATGCTTTCGCCGCAGCAGCTCTCCTTGTCTCCGAGTATCCCGAAACCGATCCCGGCGCTGTTAAGGATATTGACTGTGGCGGTGGCTACCTTTTTCATTCTGGGGTCATAGCTGAGGTAGCAGCCGACGAAATATAACACGTCCATTCCTTCTGCGAACGGCTTTACAGATAGATCCTTTGCCCAATCCGCCCGCTTTTTCCGTTCTTCCTGCAGGGGATTGCCTTCGGAAATGAGACTCGCTCTTGCAGTGCGGGCAGAGCGGACAGAAGCAGGAAACACCTCATATTCCGAAGCGACCCTGCGCAAGGATACGCCGACTTCTATTTGTTTTACTCCCCTGGGGCAGCGCTGAGGGCATCTTCCGCAGGTGGTACATCGCCATATATCCTCGCCTTCTATCTCGGTCAAACCAAAGGTAGCTTCCCGAATGATCTTGCGAATGCTGAATGGTCTGACCCTGTTCCACGGACAAACCGTATCGCACAATCCGCACTGAAAGCATAATTTAAAGGCTTCTCCACCAGCCTCTTTTATCTCATCGATTACTTCT
>DUZK01000148.1 GCA_013349495.1 Deltaproteobacteria bacterium | reverse complement strand
AGTATAGTAATTTCGTCCCGGTTTGGCACCGTCACAACCGGCCACCAGAAAGAAATGTCGAATATCTCCTGATTTCACGGCTTCGATGACCTTGTCCGCGACACCGAGAACGGCATTTCGAGCAAAACCGACTGTAACCTCCTGCTTGACGTGGTCTTCATCAAAGCCTGGAAGCTCAAGGGCTCTATCGATGACTGGCTGAAAATTCAGATCCGAAATATGGGGAATGCCCGGCCATCCAACCATGCCACTGGTAAAAAGATTGTCTTTATATTCATTCTTAGGCCGCTGGATACAATTGGTGGTCATCAAAATGGCTCCAGGAAAATCAGCAAATTCTTTAATTTGCTTTTGCCAGGCCGTACCGAATTGGCCGTAGAAATGTGGATATTCCTTCAACTTGGGGTAACCATGGGTTGCGAGCATCTCGCCGTGGGTGTATATGTTAATACCTTTCCCTTCAGTTTGTTTTAGCAATTCTTCGAGATCTTTCAGGTCATGACCCGACACAAGAATGGCTTTCCCCTTCTTATAACCCAGCGGCACCTTTGTTGGCACAGGGTGACCATAGGTGTTCGTATTGCCGGCATCAAGCAGTTCCATTGCTTTATAGGCTGCTTCACCGCACCTGAGCGCCATCTCGACCCAGTCTTCAACACCCAGATCATCGCTTTGAATGGCCGCCAGTCCCTCATGCACATATGCATAAACGCTGTCATCTTCCTGACCTAAAACTAGTGCATGGTCGGCATAAGCACTCACGCCCTTAATGCCATAAAGAACTGTGTGTTTTAATGATAGGATGTCCGGGTTATCACCGGGGTAGGATTTTATTCCGACTTGCTCCCCTTGCTTAACCAAATCATCCAAGCTGGATTTGGGTTGAAAGGTGGCAGGCCCGTCAGAACTGCCAATATTGCCGCCGGAAGCGTCAACTTGTGATTTTAATTTTTCACGCAGGGTGGTGGATTGCTTGATCAAGTCTACAAATCGATCAGGGTCAAAATCTACATTTGTCAGTGTAGAGAAGGCTGCCTTGACCGTGAAAACATTTACGTCATTGTCTGAGATACCAACTTTTCGCCCTTCAACGGCTACTTGTGACAGTCCCATGAGTGAATAAAGGAGTAGATCCTGCAAAGCGGCAATTTCGGGTGATTTTCCGCAAACGCCCTGTACTGTGCAACCTGTGCCTTTAGCGGTTTGTTCACATTGGTAACAAAACATAAGGAATCTCCTTATTAGCAGTTTCAATTTTTAGGATTTGGAACCTATCGGTTTCTTGATTCTTGCATTATCTTGAATTCCATCACAATCAAGCATGCCAATGGTATCTTTTACTTTAAAATATCAAAAGATCTTTTCGGATTGCATCCGTCCTGATTGGAGCAAATATAGCGTATACAAAATCCTGGGGTCCAGTTTTCGCACTGAGAATTGGGATTAATTAATATATTCTCAGCCATTCAATCTATCAAATAGAAATCAACTGTCTTTTCGGTGTGTTCCGGGTTTCGGTTTCGATACGGTATTGAGTTTTGATCAGATTACCGGCTTAGACCGGATTTTTCAATCAATTATTGAATATATATGCATGCTAGGATTCGTGAGATCACCTATTAAGAAAAGAGGTGGGTACCGGATTGCTTATATTTCGCCTCCCGCATGAATAAAATCACTCCCGACGGCTTTGCCATCTCCGATTTACGGAGAACGGAAAGATTGCAAACAAAAAGAATGATTATTTTGTATCAGGCCTCGGCTTTACGGCTGATACTAAAGAGTGAGGATAAGGGTATCCGTGTTAAGAAACGGGCTTATCAGTCAACCGAGTTTCAAGTTTATTTTCTGGTCGAATCTTCTTGATGATTTTTGGGATAAAGAAAGAGCAAATGAACAAACCGATGGAGAAAAACACCTTAAAAGAGATAGGTTCTCCCCAGTTTCCGGAGGACCAGACCTCCTTCAGGGTTCCGATAAAAATGGAGAAGGGATCAGGGACGTACATCATTTTATAACATTTTCTTTTTCATCATGGCTCTTCTCAAAATAGAATAAGCTAAAAACTTATAATCTAATGTGCGTACCGGATTTTTCCCCGGTATTCATTTGAAAGAATGAATGAAAGTGTGCTTGTCACCGCCAGGGGCCAGGTGCGGTCCAGGTGCCGTGAAACCTTTGTCGATCGACAATAGAGGCTACAATAGGCTCGAGAAAAACCTTGACGGCCGCGGCGACATCCTCGAAGGACCCGGGTGCGTCGGTAAGTTTGGCCTTCTTGATGAATCCCAACCACTGAACCTTTTTGTCCTCATCCTTCGTGAAAGAAAGATCGAAGACCGTAGGGTTGACTGTTATCGGCGTGTTTCGGTTCTTGAATGTTTTCTCGATCGCTTCGGCCAATGTTTCGCCCCTGAAGTCGAACATGCGGGACAAGAACCAGATATCGTAGAAATCTTTCATCCGGCTGTTCAGGACTCCAAGCTTGACCATGGCCTGGAACTTCTCGGCGATGGTGCTCTCCTTGGTGTAGCCTTTCAACTCAGGGGGAGGAAAGTCAAGAAGCGCAGGATACGCGACCTTGCAGGGGCCCGGAACGATCACATCCCCAAATCCGATATCGATCTGCAGGGAGATCCGTACTTTGCCGAGGCTGCCCCGGACGCGGCAACGCACGCCCTCGTATTTAGCGCCTTCGGTAATCCTGGCGGCTGTCACCGTCTCTGAATGGAAAGCCATGCCATCAGGTTCGACTTCCATTTCGCAAATATCTTTCATCGCGGCGACAATCACTTCGAGGCTGTTGTCGATTCTTCCCAGGAGATCGATGTCCATGGTGGGGCGTGACCCCGGTCCAGTCCATACCGAAAACATCAAGGCGCCCTTCAGGAGGAACCTGTCCGCGTGGGGACTCTTGGAGAGCCGGTAGATGAACCGTTCGATGGCGAAGTGCTGCAGGAGTTCATTGAAAGTCCGGGTGGTATCCTTGGCCATGTTGAGAAGTCGCTGATGCACTGACGCGGCTGTGTTTTTGATGTTCTTCGCCATTATAGAATTGCCTCGAGGTAGGGACGGATGATCTTTTTCACGCGGCAAATCCCTGCATAGCGCATGAGGTTGTCCACCTTGATGCTTCTGCGTTCGCGGTAAAAGCGGACCGCCTCAACCACCGTATCAAGGCCGACCTGGTTGCGGAACTTGAAGCAGTCGGCGAGCGTCTTTTCCGGGCTGTAAATGCGCACACTCACGCCGTCGAGTTCATGGGCTTCCACTCCCTCGGTAAAAGCCTCGCCGGTAAAGCGGTAGGTCTTGATCGGCGGATGATCCAGGCGGGGTTCTTCCGCGCCGCGCGGTAGCGCCACATGCACCTCGTGGGGTATCTGGGTGGTGAGTTCGTGAAAGGCCAGCGCGGAAATGAGGCAGATCACACCGCCCGGAACCCGGGCTGCAACGGTCACCAGGTCTGGGTTGCCCAGCGGCGGGCTGTTTGCAAGACGATACACGCCGCGGCTTACCACCTCCAATGCCCCTGAGTCCCGCATGGCATAGAGCGTTCCGGGATGAATACCTGCCCGAATCGCCTGCGCCGTGCGAAGGATTCCGCCATGCTTCTTGAAGATACCGACTGCTCTGTCGAACCGGGAACCACGGTTTTTCGTATTTTGGGGTTTCATGATAATTTTACCTTCACATGTTTCTTTCTGTCGGTAATTTTATCAATTTGGGGTGTCATGTCAAGGGAGATTACCGGCCCGTGGTCGCCCGGCTGGCCGGATAACTCGGCTATCCCGACGCCACACGTTGTATACGGAAGAGCGAAGGAGAGGGACGCTCCCAGGTTTTTAAGTTTCTATTAAATTGGAGCCAAACAATACCGATTTTTTATACCAGGCCCGCTTGAGATATCTTTTGGCGATCACTACCTTACCCAAACCTATGATAATATTGGGAAATCCACGACTTTCGCTCTATTAGAACTCAGGTTCATTTTCTGGTCGAATCTTCTTGATGATTTTCGGAATAAAGAATGAGAAGGCAAACAGGCCGATTGAAAAAAACACCTTAAAGGAGACAAGTTCCCCCCAGTTTCCGGATGACCAGATCTCCTTCAGCGTACCGATAAAGAAAGTGAAAATAAAGGTGCCCACAATAATGCCCAGCCCGGTCCCAACGATGTAATCCCGGAAGCGCACCTTGGTCAAACCCATACCGAAATTCATCGGGGTAAAAGGAAAGTAAACCAGCCGCAGGTAGAGGACGGTGGCAAACCCGTTGCGCTCAATGGCATCGTCGTACTTTTTCAGGCGATTTCCGACAAGGGATGCGGCAAACTCCCGTCCCAAAGTCCGGCCGATATGAAAGGAGGCGCCGGCTCCCAGCATGGCGCCGAACCACACATATACAAATCCCCAGTATGCACCGAAAATTGCCGCCCCAAGGCCGGTCAGAAGCGTCCCCGGTAGAAAGAGACAGACCCCCACAGCATATATGAACATAAAAACCACGGGCGCCCAAAAACCGGCAGCATCCAAAAATCTGCCCAGTGCTTCGGGACTGAGATAGCCCTTAACCGGCGTATAACGAACCACGGTTATGGCCGCCGCAATAAAGGCCACGAGAATACCTGCTTTTATCAAGGCTTTTCCCGAACTCTTGGCAGATTGTTCAACTCTATTTTCCATATAAAGTCTCCTAACCCGGATAAGCCGAAAAAGTGAACTAAAGTGTGAAGTGAGCTAAAGTTGTGGAATTTTATCTTTTATAGAATGGTTTTCATCCTCAACTTTAGGCATTTTAGGCACTTTTAACTTTAGGCACTTCTTTGGAAAGTTTATTAATGGAATCAGGCCCGGATACTGTCCATTCCATTTTTCATGTTTTCGGCAGCAGAAGGACCCCGACTCCCGGCCTCATAAAAATGGAGCGCCTCCGCTCGATCACCGCACATTTCACACCCTTCCAAAATCGGGGTGAGAAATGACCAGCAGCATTCAACCGCATCCTGCCTCCAGAACAGGGTTTGATCCCCCAGCATGCAGTCCATTAGCACTTTTTCATAGGCATCCAAAGCGGGCCCGGAGTAATTCTGGTGATAATCGAAATCCATTGTAACGGTTCTCAGATCAATCCGTGCACCCGGATTCTTCGTTTGGAATGTCATGGTGATCTTTTCTTCCGGGAAGATACCGAGTATAAGCCGATTGGCGGTAATGGTCTCGCCCAGAACGTTTCGGAACAAGGAATGTGGAACGTTTTTAAACTGTATGGCAATCTCTGTTATTTTATCGGCCAATCGCTTTCCGGAAGTCAGATAAAACGGCACCCCTTGCCAGCGCCAATTATCCAGAAATACCTTCATCATCGCATATGTGGATGTCACAGAGTATGCATCAACGCCCGGTTCTTCCCGGTAACCGGGCACCGGTTCGCCTTCGATGACACCGGCTTCATACTGGCCCAGAACCAGGTATTCCTGCAAACTCGCAATTGGGAAAGGTCTGAGCGATCGATACACCTTTACCTTTTCATCCCTTACCCGATCGGCTTCAAATACCGACGGGGGTTCCATGGCAATGAGTGACAACAGCTGCATCATATGGTTCTGGAACATGTCCCGAAGCACGCCGGACTGTTCATAATATCCGGAACGCATCTCAACGCCCAACGTTTCAGTGGCCATAATGCTCACATGGTCCACATACCTTCGGTTCCATATCGGTTCGAAAATGGAATTGGCGAACCGGAACATCAAAACGTTCTGGACCGTCTCCTTCGCCAGGTAATGATCGATGCGGAAGATCTGGTGTTCCCTGAAGTGTTCATGAATGGCACGGTCCAGTTCGGTGGCTGTATCCAGATCCCGGCCGAAAGGTTTTTCAACCACAATCCTGGACCATCTGCTGCCATCGCCGTGTTCTGCTCCCAAGCCCGCCCTTCCCAGCAGTTGCGACACGTCTTTATAAAGAAATGGCGGAAGAGAAAGATAGAATATACGATTCCCATTTGTTTGATGGTCTTGATCGATTACCCGAAGATCATCAGCCAGTGCTTCGTAAGAATTTCCATCTTCGTACCGGATACGCCGATAGTAAAGTCTTTGCGCAAATTCAGGCCACCTTCCGGCATCATAATGGTTCTTGTCCCGTAAAACCCTTTCCATCCGCTTTCTGAACGTATCATCGTTCAGGTCGGTCCGTCCGGCTCCGACAATGGCAAAAGTCTCCGGCATGCCCCCATTTAAATAGAGACTATAAAGTGCCGGAATCAGTTTCCTTGATGCCAGATCTCCGGTGGCTCCAAAAATGCTGATGGTGCAGGGGTCGATTTCCCGGTCGCACACGCATTCACCCATTTCCATTCCCAAATCCGGAGCCACCGCAGACACCAGTGTTTCCCTTACTTTATCTTCTATTTTATCTTCGTCTTGCGTCATGATGAATTCCTTACTTGCATTCATCCGATTAGCAGGCCCGTCCTTTGAGGTGGAAGAAAAACTTCAAGCCTTTTTGAATCTTTTCCGAGAAAATCTTAGGAGAAAAGAAAGTCCCGGCAACCTTTTTATTGATCTCTCCAATGGTGGGATAAGGATGAACCGATGAAACAAGGGTGGATAGTTTGACTTTTCCATTGAAGATGGCGACCCATTCGCTGATCAACTCCCCGGCATGGGGACCTAATATTTGAACGCCGATGGGTTTTTCCTTTTTATCCAGAAGCATCTTGATTTTTCCCACCCGTTCACCTTCAGCCAGACTCCGGTCATTGTCTTTGAATTGCTCGGTCCATACCGTAAAATCGATTCCGGATTCCTTTGCCCGCTTCTCATTCATCCCGATACTGGAAAGTTCGGGATCCGTGTATGTACACCAGGGAATGTTGGTATAATTTGTTTTTCGCGGCAAACGGAAAATCGCGTTGCTGACCACAATCCCGCCTTCATAACCGGCTGCATGGGTAAATTGATACCCGCCGATGCAGTCACCGGCGCCGTAGATATGCTTCCGGCTGGTTTTCAGCCGATTGTTTACCTTAATTGCCCGCCGGTCAAATTCCACCCCGATATCTTCAAGTCCCAATCCGTCGACATTGGCAACTCTTCCCAAAGCCACCAGCAGCGTTTCGCCGGTAATGCTGAAGGCCTTTCCATTTGCGTCTTCCAAAAATACTTCCCGCTCACTGCCAAGATCCCTGGTACCCACGATCTTGGTCGAAAGATAGAACGTAACGCCTTCGGCTTCAAGTACCGCCTTGACGGCGTCGGCCATGTCTCTGTCTTCTTTATGAAGGATCTGGTCCCCCTTATCCACCAGCGTCACCCGGGTTCCCAATCGGGTAAAAGCCTGGGACATCTCGGTTCCGATGGGACCGCCGCCGAGAATGATTAGAGACGCGGGCAAATGGTCCAAACTGAATATTTCCCTGTTGGTGATGTAAGGTGTTTTGTCCAACCCTTTGATCGGCGGTATGACGGCAGAGGACCCGGTGGCTAAAACCCAATTCTTGGCTGAATAGTTCGCTCCATCGAGGGTGATGGTGTGGGCGTCCGTAAACCGGGCATCTCCAAAAACGACTTTTGCACCGAGTCCGCAAAATCTTTCTTCAGAGTCATGCTCCTGAATGGTTCCGATTACGGATGCGATCCGGTTGGCCACCGATTTAAAATCCACGGGCGGTAGATCCACTTGGGGAAGACCGAATTCTCCGGCATTTTTCATTAAATGATAGACATGTGCGGTCTTGATTAAAGTTTTGCTCGGCACACATCCGAAATGGAGGCAGTCGCCACCCAGCGTATGTTCTTTCTCAACAAGCAGCGTCTTGGCTCCCAATTGGGCCGAACCGGAAGTCACCGTCAATCCGGCCGCCCCTCCGCCTATCACCCCCATATCGTATTCAAAATTTGCCATGGGAACCTCCTTATCAAGAACTTAGGGGCTTCGCCCCAATTGGAATACTGGAATATTGGAAAGCTGGAATGATGGGTTTAAATGAATGCTATCGATTTTATAAAAAAGATCGTTTCCGCTTTTACACCCAATATTCCATTATTCCATGTTGCACTGCAATGTTGATCGTCAGTTAAAAACATAATACCAATAGGTTCTATAATTTCCGAGACGTCTAATTGCGGTAATCTTTAAACTTTACCCATTAAACTCCATTGAGCGACCAGTCATAATCCAGAAATTTTATCCTTATTTTATCCCGGTTGGCGGCCAAATCTTTCCTGAAGGCGCCTTCGGTATATTTCAAGAAAAATCCCATAATGTCTTTGTTAAAATCATCCTCGAACCACTTGAATATTTTACTCGCATACAGGGTGTTCCCCTCCAATCGATTCTGTTTGCGATCGTTCAGAAAGGCTCTTACCACTGCATCCAGTTGCTGTTCCAAAACGGCTCCATTATAGGGTTCGGATATCAGCGGCGGGCAGCTCTTGGATGCGCAGTTTATGGCAAAATGAACCCGGGGGTCCTTATACCTGGGCCGAAGGACATTGTGTTCAATGTGATCCAGCGTCACAATATCCCCGTCAATCCGGGCAATTTTTTTCTTCCAGGGGCTTTTCAATAGATTTCCAAGATCCTTGATGGAATCGATGCCCGGATAACCGGAAAGGATCAATTTTATGGTCCATGCGTTGTATGCATTGACATAAAAAGCAAATTGGTCATTTCGATCCAAAGACTCGGTTTTGGTATTCTCAAGTACCTTCAGGTATTGGTCCAGCCTGGCTTCGTTCCGCTTAAAACCGGCATAATCCACCACACCGTCTTTAACATATCTCCGAAGCAAATCCCCATAAATGGAGTGATCTACAGCGGCATGGGCACCGCCTAAACGGACAAGTAATACAGATATTAATAGAATGAACTGAACTCGCGGCCCTATCCATAATTTCATTTTAAGAACTCCTTTACAATCCCTTTTTGAATTGCATTGGTCATTTGCAGATCATCCTGATGCTCTGTCTTCTCGTAGTTGACAACAATAATCGCTTCAAAAGGATTCAGCCATGGTTTGTGCCCTTTTAATGGCGGTTTCCAGCCTTTCATCTGTTGAATCCGATTCTCCCAGGGTCGGTTCGACAACGACCTTTCTGACGTCGGTAAACCCGATAAAACCGAGTATCAGTTCCAAATATTTGGTCTGTAGATCAAACGACTCGAAATCGCTTCCGGCCGGATATTCACCACCGCGGGCATATGCAATAAACACGGGTTTATTCGTAACCAACCCCGAATATCCCTCATCCGGGGAAAAGCTAAAGGTGTATGACGGCTGCACAATGACGTCGATATACTGCTTCAATCGGTAAGGAATATTAAAATTCCACATGGGAACGGCAAAAACATACTTATCAGCAGATGTAAACTCCCCGATGACAGCCTCAATAGCCCGCCATGCGGTCAACTCCGCATCGGAATGTTGCCGGCCGTGTAGAATGGTGTACTTAGCCTGAAGGGCAGGTCCGTCAAAGGACGGTAGGTTCATCTGAAAGAGATTAATCACGTTGATGTCATCATCCGGATGCCTCTCTTTATATGTATTCACGAAGGCATCGGCCACTGCTATGGAAGATGAACGATCGCCTCTTGGAGATCCTTGGATATATAGAAGTTTGCTCATGTGCTCCTCCTGTCTGTATTCTTAAAATACTGATCCTTTAATTTCTTACCTATGTGTCGTATCACAGAGGCAATACTTTCACTTTCTATTTTGCGTTTTTATTTGCTGTTTGATTCATTGATGCAATGAATTTAATATAGGCACGAATCTTATTTTGTGAATTGCAGAGGTGGGAGTTCATACCTTGCGTGCCCCTCCAAGACTAGACCGGCAGGTATGGTTCCTAATTTTCCGGATAGATATCGAACCTCAACCACTTGAAGTTTTTTACCATCTCTTCAGAGACATTTTTTCCGATCCGCCCCATGAAAAAATTTTCCGGCTTTAAGCAAATATTCGGCTCATTGGTTTGATATTCTTCAAATCCGGACGATTCGTAGAGATGGACAAGCATGGAACGATACCGCTGTCTTGATAAATTCGTTCCATCCAGATCCCACGTCCAAGAGTATCCCACAAGATAGATAATTTTATCTTCTATTATCGGGCTTGAAAGAAGCAATTCCAGTATTTGCCTGGCTATCTTGGATGTCCGCCAGTTGCGACTGACTTCCAACGCTTTGATCTCCATCATCATTTCGGGTCCCAGCTTTTCCCACCGCTCACCCGATTCGGGATAGGCCAGGACCCCGAAGCCGATGATCCTCCGGTTGTCCGCAATGGCCAGCACCACGTTGGTATCTTTAATTTTAGCTATATTTTCAATGCTTTCCCGTTTTGTGTACAAGGACTTGTAGTGGGCGTAGGTACCGAATCGGTCGTCAAATTCTAAACTTCGAATCGCTTCAGGCGTGCTGTAGCCTCGGATAATAATCTCACCTTTTTCAGTGGAATATGTGGTTTCCATGGAATATTTTAGTGCCTTAATAATTATTTTTGTGCTTTTTCTGGCAGAATCTTTTTGAATGCAATAATAAGCTGCTCAAAGAAGTGC
Organism: Deltaproteobacteria bacterium; assembly: GCA_013349495.1. Lineage (GTDB taxonomy): Bacteria > Desulfobacterota > Desulfobacteria > Desulfobacterales > SURF-15 > DUZK01. The sequence goes on along the minus strand of DUZK01000148.1, from coordinate 87 downwards.
CTAAAATTAAAAGTGCCTAAAATGCCTAAAGTTGTGGAATTCTATCCTTTTTATAAAAAAAGATAGAGCAAAGCGATACCTTAACTT
>DUZK01000147.1 GCA_013349495.1 Deltaproteobacteria bacterium | reverse complement strand
TGGCCGGACAAGCCGAATGAACATCGAACATCGAACGTCCAACTTCGAATGTTGAGTGAAAGACTAAAAAAAGGGAAAGCATCTCATTAAAGTAGCTGAGGGAGACCCAGAGATAGTTAAAACTTATTCAGCGTGTACCACTAATTAATTTGTTTTTTTTATTCAATATTGGACGTTCGATGTTCGATGTTGGACGTTCATCTTTATAGCTTAGCGCTTAATCCTAATGACCTCCTCCAAAATACGTCTCGACCAAATGCTCGTGGAAAAAGGCTGGGTCAAAAGCCGGCCACGGGCTCGTGCCCTGGTTATGGCCGGAAAAGTTTTGGTGAATGACCAACTCATGGACAAGCCGGGCACTAAAATTTCAGAGTCGGATGTAATCGGCCTAAAAGGCGAAGATATTCCCTATGTCAGTCGTGGCGGGCTTAAACTCGAAGCTGCATTGGACTCCTTTAAGATCGATCCCACCGATTTGATTTGTCTCGATGTGGGAGCTTCAACGGGCGGGTTTACCGACTGTCTGCTTCAAAGAGGAGCAAAAACCGTTTATGCTCTGGATGTGGGATATGGGCAGCTGGCTTGGAAACTGCGTCAGGATCACAAGGTTGTCGTCATAGAGAGAACCAATATCCGGCAAACGAATAAGGAAACGATTCCAGACCCCATCGATCTTGCCACCATCGATGTTTCCTTTATTTCTCTTAGACTTGTGATTCCCCAGGTTAAACAGTTTTTAAGTGCCGATGCCAGAATCATAGCCTTAATCAAACCCCAATTCGAGGTGGGACGAGCGCAAGTGGGGAAAGGCGGTGTGGTACGTGATCCCCTGATGCATCAATCCGTAATAGATGAGTTGGCTGATTTCTTTACTAAAATAGGCTATAAGGCCGGCCCGGTCGTTCCTTCTCCCATCAGGGGTCCTAAGGGAAACAAAGAGTTTTTCATTTTGCTCCTCTGATTTTTCGAATCGTTCTTTTCACCGCATTCTGACTCGCGTGGATCGCCGTATTTTAAGCTTGCTTTTTTCTCGGTATCCATCTATGTAATTTACCTTTTGGAATAAAGCATAACCGCAAAGCATGATACTATTTAAGTCTTCAATAACCGATGCAGAGAGGAAACGTAAATGGCAGAAGGCATTGAGAAACTGAGAAATATCGCTCTTGTGGGACAAGGCGGTGCGGGTAAGACATCGCTGGCCGAGGTGATGCTGTTTAAATCCGGCATTCTCAACCGGATCGGACGTATAGAAGACGGCAATACCGCTATGGACTACGAGCCTGAAGAACTCAAACGGCAGGCCAGTATCAGTAGCGGATTTCATCAATTCGATTGGAAAAAACATACGGTTAATATCATCGACACCCCTGGCGACCAAAATTTTTTTACAGACACCCGACTCTGCATGCAGGCCGCAGATGCTGCCGTAGTGGTTATCGATGCCGTGGATGGCGTTAAGGTTCAAACCGAACAGGCCTGGGACTTTACGCAGGAATTCGATCAACCCGCTGTTATTTTTATCAATAAAATGGACAGGGAGCGGGGTGATTTTTCCCGAACCTTTAAGGGCGCCGCTGGTATCTTCGATCCCAAGCCGATCATTCTACAGCTTCCCATCGGTTCAGAAGCTTCATTTAACGGGGTCGTTGATTTGGTGAGCCTTAAGGCTTACGCCTACGACGACAGTGGGAAAGCCAAAGCGGTGGAGATTCCATCGGAAATGCAGGACCTTGTCGACACCGAGAGAGAGGCGCTCATCGAAAATGTGGCGGAAGCGGATGATGCTTTAATTGAAAAATATCTCGAGGGAGATGCTTTATCCGATGATGATATAAAAAACGCTTTGCGGAAAGGAACCCTTTCCCGAACATTTGTTCCGGTTCTGTGCGGATCTGTCGTAAAAAATATCGGCATCGACCTCCTAATGGATTTTATGGTCAATTGCCTGCCGGCCCCAAATGAGCGAGCTGCAAAAATCGCTTTGGATGCCGATGGCAACGAAGTCGAGCAGATACCGGATCCCCAAGCCCCGTTTTCAGCGTTTGTGTTTAAAACGGTAGCCGATCCCTATTCCGGACGTCTCTCTATTTTTCGAATCGTTTCCGGCTCTCTCGGGAGCGACGGTACCTTTCTAAATGCCAGCAAAGGTAATAAGGAACGATTCACTCAATTGTTGCAACCTGCCGGAAAAGAGCAAAAGCCCGTTTCCAAAGCCGGTCCGGGAGATATCATGGCGGTTGCAAAGCTAAAGAATACAACCACCGGAGACACGCTGTGCGGTGAGAATATAAATCTGAAATTTCAAACCGTCGAACCGCTTTCAACGCTTATTTCATTTGCAGTCGGTGCGAAATCCAAAGGAGATGAGGATAAGGTATTCAGCTCTTTAACCAAACTCCTTGAAGAAGATGTGGCTTTGAAACTGGATCGAAATTCCGAAACCAAACAGATTCTTCTTTCCGGCAGGGGACAGGTTCATATTGAAACCACTCTTGAAAAACTGAGACGTAAATTCAACGTGGAAGTCACCCTCGACACGCCCAAAGTGCCGTATCGGGAAACCGTTAAGAAAAAGGTCCGGGTTCAGGGCAAGCATAAAAAACAGACCGGCGGTCACGGTCAATTCGGTGATTGTTGGATTCAGTTAGAGCCCATGGAAAGAGGTAAAGGGTTTGAATTTGTGGATGCCATTGTTGGCGGTTCGATTCCAAGGACTTATATCCCGGCGGTTGAAAAAGGGGTTATTGAATCTGCAGTGAAAGGGGTTCTTGCCGGGTTTCCGTGTGTGGATTTCAGGGTGATCTTGGATGACGGATCCTTTCATGCTGTGGACTCTTCGGAAATGGCGTTTAAGATCGCCGGTTCTTTAGCCTTTAGAAAAGCGGCCGTCGATGCAAATCCCGTGCTATTGGAGCCTATTATGAATGTCGCCATCATTACTCCCGAGGAATTCATGGGGGATATCATGGGCGATTTAATTAGTCGACGTGGCCGGGTGTTGGGAATGGACAACAAAGGGAAGAACCAGGTCATTAATGCTATAGTACCCCTATCCGAGTTTCAGACCTACGCACCGGATCTAAATTCCATAACCGGCGGGCGCGGCATGTACACCATGGAGTTTTCACACTATGATGAAGTACCGGCGCAAACAGCTCAGAAGATCGTGGAAGAGATTCGAAAAGAGAAGGAAAAGTAGCCTCACCTCAACATCAGACATTTAAGGGGAACGTGGCAATATGCCGCCTTCCCCTTTTTTACTTCTGGATTTTGGCTTTTGGCTCCTGAATTCTATAAAAAAATTCGATTCATCCATCGCTCTCGAGTTTACAGACTCGAACGGCGCTCTGATCCAACATGGTAGGAAGCCCTCCCTTTTCTTTCGGAATGAGCCCCATGGATTTCCGCCAAACCTCATCATCCTCCATGCAGAAATAAACACATACCTCGGGTGCCGACTGTTTGATTTTGGATATCACCTCTCGATACAGATCGATTCTCAAGGGTTTGAAATATCGCATTTTTCCATCCAAACCGGATATAAACTCTCCGTAAGGAATTTTTGATTTCCGAAACCGTTTCTGAATAATCGGTTTCAAGGAAGGAATGAATCGGAAAGAGCCCAAGCTGATCCAAGAAATGTTTTTCGGAGAAACGTGGTTGAAAATCTGTTCCGCCACATCCGCATACTCATCCTTGCACCCTTCGTAAATCAGCATGGGATCAAAATGAAAAGCCACAGGATATCCCCACGATTCGCATCGTTTGGCGGCTTCAAACCTCTCGGAAAGGCTTGCCGTTAATCGTTCTTCCGATTGAATGATTCGAGGGGTATTCAGAGACCAGGAGAGAATGGTTTTTCGATTATGATCGATATGTTTCAGTTCATCAATGGCAACGGTTTTGGTTTTCAGCTCTAAAACCGAACTCGATTGTCGGGCGAACCGTGTAACCAAATGACCGGAAAGGTCTGTGATCGATTCCCAAATCATGCTGTCTGTAAATTCACCGGTTCCGATTCGAGATAACCTCCTTTTGCTGAATAGTTGGTCCAGTTCAGAGAACATATCTTCATAATTAACGAAAAACTGGAGCACAGGCGGATGGAAATACGATTGGAGGATGCAATAGGAGCAGTCCAACGTGCAAAATGTTCCGATGTGGAGAATTTGATAACCACAACAGGTGTAATATCGAGTACCCGGACAATTTCGTATGAATCGGCCTTGGTTTGCAGTCAGAAATAAAATCGATTTGCCGGCTTCAACGGGATCATCGAAACCCGAAATTTCTTCGTATACATCTTGAGCGTTTCCGACGACCTCGGCAGGGACGTCCATTCGCGACCGGATAGCGGCTACTTGGGGTAAATCAACGATAGATTTATGAATGAATAACTTTCGAAGGTGTGACGAAAACATCTACGGATCTATTGGACTGGAAGTTCACAAATGAGTGCGCTTGCTTCCTCCAGTTTCAGCCTGCTCATGTTCAAAACCAGATGGTAGAGACCGGGACTATCGTAGTCTTCCTTTCCGAATTTCTTATAAAGGTTTATGCGTCTTTTATCTTCCTGATTTACAGATTGTTTTGCCTGAGTAGGATTAAGATTGTAATGTTCCTCCATAAAGCGGATCCGATCCGGTTTTTCTGCTATCAGCAATACATGAAACACATCGGCCCTATCTCTTAAGATATATTGCCCGCCTCGACCGAGTATCACTGCATTTCCTTCATCTGCAATCTGATTGATGATTTTATGGAGTAACTCCACATAAATCTCCTCGTCAATATAACCATGTTCATCAGACAGGATTCGCTCTACAAAATCCTTACGAACCAATCCGGAGATAAATTTTAACAGTTTTCCACCTGCTTCCTTTTCTATGGACTCTACCCAATTGGTCGAAACTTTGGCCTGCTTGGCAACCATTTGGATAATATCATTATCGACGAACGTATAGTTCAGTTTTTCAGAAACCATCTCTCCTAATGTTTTTCCCCCGGCGCCGAATTGTCTTGAAATTGCAATAACCGACATTGCTTTCTCCTATTTCCAATAACTAAAGCTTTCAAATATAAACAGCGCTAAAAATAAAATATGAACGATTGTAACGGATAAACGCTTTTATTTCAACCTCAAAATAACCGGGCGATTTCTCGGATAAATCCCTGATTACGGTTATGGTCGGGTCATGATCTTCGTGAAACTGGCGTGATCGACAAGCCGGTTAAGGGTTTCCAGGCGTTTCTTATATTCTCTTACCGTTCTGAATTGAAATTGAAAAGTATATGTTTCACCTTCAAAATGCAATGGAGGTTGGAATCTAATTTGGTTTTCCAGTTTCAGCGCTTTTTTTTCTTTTTCAAACACGGATTCGGCATGCGAGAGTTCCGGAAACCGCCTTTGCTTTAGATATCGTCTCAATTCCCTGCCCTTCTGGGAGCGGTCCATATCCTTGTTGTTAATAATGGCATCAATCCGGGGATCCTTCAAAACGTCTATCAACGCTTTATCTTCCCGCTGAGATATTTCTTCTGAAAACAGAATGAGTTCTCTCTGTTTGTTCAAGCTGAATTTTAGATTTTCAAATATTTCCAATAACATCAATGCCACCGTTTTTTCCATTTTCCCTAGGTGCAGGGCAACAGGCAACCCCACGGTCCCGGAAATAACCGTTTGTTGAATGGGGTCGGGTAAAACGGTTAGCTGCATGATGCTGTCAATCAGCTTCGGATTTCCCGGCAAGGCGAACCTTGATGCCGTTTTTGAAAGGCGGTCTTTATTATCCATTAAACCGGATAAAAGGTTGAGAGCCCTGGAAGTTTCAATAGGATTAAGGGCCCTTTGAAAACTGTTTTCGCTGATGGCGATTTTCGCACGATCCAGTTGTGTGAGTTTCGAGGAGGCGATTCTTGCTTTAATTTGTCTTACTTTCAGCGCCTTGCAGGCATTGATTCTGCGAAAACCCGATAAAATGATAAAATGTGCATCCGCATCCCGTTTTTCTATAATCGGTGAATTCAGGACTCCGATTTCCTTTATGGAAGCGGCAAGATCATCATTGTTGGTTTGAGTGGTGATTCGGTACGTTAAATCATTTTCATCGATTTGGTCTATCGTTACGGTTTCCGCTTTATATTCCATGGACAGTATCCGTTAGGATCGTTAATGCTTCCAGATACTTGTTTCGTGTGTTTTCGATAACATCGTCCGGAAGTGTGGGAGCGGGCGGTGTTTTGTCCCACTTCAGGGTATTCAGGTAATCCCTCAAATATTGCTTATCAAAACTCTTTTGTGACCGGCCGGGTTCGTAGGCGGACTTGGGCCAAAACCGGGATGAGTCCGGGGTAAGCACCTCGTCGATCAGGATGAGATCGTTGCCGATTGTTCCGAATTCAAACTTTGTATCGGCAATGATGATGCCCCTCTCAGCAGCCAATTCGGCACCCTTCTGATATACCGCCAGGCTCAGGGATTTTGCCTTTTCAGCCAGGTCGGGACCGATCAGCTTGGCTGCTTCTTCAAAGTCGATATTTATATCATGCCCCACATCCGCTTTGGTTGACGGAGTAAAGATCGGTTCCGGCAATTTCTCGGATTCCTTCAGTCCTTCGGGCAACCGGATACCGCACACCGTGCAGTCTTGTTGATAAGAATTCCAACCGGATCCGGAAAGATAGCCCCGCACAATGCATTCAATGGTAAGCGGTTCAGCCTTTTTAACCAGCATGCTCCGATCCTTCAAAAATTCTGCATAAGGGCGGCACGATTGAGGATACTCCTCGACATTGCTTGAGACAACGTGATTTTTCACCAGTGACGTCATGACATTAAACCAAAACAAAGAGATCTTCGTCAGTATTTTTCCTTTATCCGGTATGGGATTCGGCATCACCACATCAAATGCAGAAATCCGGTCTGATGCCACCATGAGTAAATGCTCTCCAAGGTCATAAACGTCCCTTACCTTACCTTTTTTCAGCAGGTTCAGATTCGGAAAATCAGTTTGATATACCGCCGGTCCCATAAGCTGCTCTCCTTTATTACATTGATTTTTCTATTATTTTGTTAATTCACGAACAAAAAATACTAGTACCTATCCCCTTCCTTGAATGATGTCAATATCAAGTATGGTTTCAGGTTTTAGGTGTCAGGTGTCAGGAAACACCAGTACAGAAGTTCTATCCAAAAATATTTAAAATTTCGAATATCGAGTATCGAGCAAGAAATTTAGAACCGCAGAAGTGATAGAAAAAGTTCGAAATTCGACATTCCTTGTTCAGGATTCCGCGGTTCAAAAACAATCTTGAATTTCAACATATCGCAAATGTGAGAGATGAATACTTAAAATGAACGAGTAAGAATCTACGCTTAAACATTGAAACCCACGACAATGATCATTTCAATTTGGTTCCGATTACAAAGGTATTGACAATCCGAGAAACTCTGACTAAGAGTCTTCAGTGTGCAACGGTTACGTGCATAGACGATTTTGAACGGTAAGCCGGTTCGGTTTTACCGTTTTTCTTTCATAGAACAAAAAAAGAAGGAGATGAGAGTTATGGATAGAAAAGTAACGGTAGTCGGTGCTGGAAATGTCGGGGCTACCCTGGCGCAACGCCTGGCAGAGAAAGATCTGTGTGATGTGGTCTTGGTGGATATTGTTGAAGGCGTGCCCCAGGGGAAATCCTTGGATCTTCTTGAAGCCGCCCCCGTGGAGAAACATGACGCGAAAATCATCGGAACCAACGATTATGAGGCCACTAGAGATTCGAATATCGTTATCATTACGGCCGGCGTTCCTCGAAAACCCGGAATGAGCCGAGACGATCTCATTTCCACCAATGCCGGAATCATGAAAAAGGTAACAGGGCAGGTTGTAAAATATTCTCCCGACTCGATTCTGATCATCGTCAGCAATCCATTGGACGCCATGTGCCATGTGGCTTATGAAGCCAGCGGCTTTCCGAAGAATCGCGTTATGGGGATGGCCGGCATTCTCGACTCTGCCCGTTTCAGAGCATTTATCGCCATGGAGCTGAATGTATCTGTAGAAAACACCCATGCATTTGTGTTGGGTGGACATGGAGATACTATGGTGCCCCTGCCGAGGTTTTCTACTGTTTCAGGAATCCCCATTACCGAATTGATTCCGCAAGACCGGATTGACGCCATTGTAGACAGAACCCGAAACGGGGGAGCGGAAATCGTCAAGTTGTTAACGACCAGCGCCTATTATGCGCCGGCATCCGCAGCATGCGAAATGGCTGAGGCGATTCTAAAAGACAAAAAGAAAATTCTTCCCTGTGCCGCATATCTGGAAGGTGAGTACGGATTTAACGATCTCTTTATCGGTGTGCCGGTAAAACTGGGTGCAAGCGGCATTGAAGACGTGATCGAGATCACCCTCACCGATGAAGAAAAAGCAGCCTTGGCAAACTCTGCAAATGCCGTTCAAGGTCTCAAAGATCTCTTGAAAACGATGGATTATTAAGCTGTTAAGAGAGTGTTGAGTATATGGTGTTTAGTGTTTAGCGTACTATTAATGTGATGTGAAATAGTTCAGACCAAACACTAAATACTAAACACCAAACACTTCACTTATTGTTTGAGACGGGACTTGATCGACGCAGAAACCGTATCTGTTATTCCGGGCAGGGTGTTTAACTCCTCTAACGTTGCTGCCCGAATGTTTTCTAAGCCTCCGAAATGTTTAAGTAATGCCTCCTTTCGTTTCTTTCCGATGCCGGGAACATCATCCAGCTCGGAACGAAATGCGGTTTTCTGCCGTCGTTTGCGATGAAATGTGATGGCAAACCGATGGGCTTCATTCCGAATGCGCTGGAGAACCAGTAAGAGATCCCCTTCCCTTCCGAATATGATCGGATTGGTTCGGCCGGGTTTATAAATTTTGTCTTCGGTTTCATTCCTTTTATCATCTTTTTTGGCAATACCGACGACATCAAAAATGCCGCTGAGACCCAGCTCATTCAAAATGAAAACCGCTATGTTCAACTGCCCTTTCCCGCCGTCCACCATCAGGAGATCGGGATAGGGTTTGGATTCTTCTCCTTTCCCATAACGACGTTTCATCACTTCTGCCATGCACGCATAATCGTCAGGGGTATCGACTGTTTTGATTCCGTATTTTCGGTATCCTGATTTATCCGGTTTGCCGTTTTTAAACACGACCATGGCTGCCACAGGCGATGTACCGGTAATATTGGAATTGTCAAAGCATTCAATATGTCTCGGAATGTTTTGAAGCCGGAGCCGTTTTTGAATTCGCATGAGCAGGTCGGTTTCGGCTTCCCGGGTTGCTTCACGTTCTTGGAGTTCCTTTTTAGCATTTTGAAGGCCGAGGGCGATCAAACGGGCCTTCTCTCCCCTTTTGGGTGTCAATATTCTCACTCGGCGCCCTCTTAGGCTGCTTACCCACTCCTCCAGTAATGCAGCGTCTTCTACGGCCGCGGAAAGAAGGATTTCTTTGGGAATCCACGGGCTATTTTCATAATACTGCCGGATAAATGCCCGGATCACATCGTCATCTGTGGCGATGGTTTCAGAAAAATCAAAATGCCTTACCCCGGTCAAATACCCGCGCCGGACCACCAAAAGGGTGATGAGTGAAATCTCTGTACTTCTTGCAATGGCTACGATATCGCGGTCTTTAAAATCGGTGGTTACTGCAACCTGTTTTTCAATGGTTTTTTCAAGTGCAAATACCTTGTCTCTGAGGCGGGCTGCTTTTTCATAGTTCTGCTTTTCTGCAGACAAAACCATGTCCGCCTTTATCTTCCGGATCAAATCCGAAGTCCGACCCTTTAAAAACAGAATGGCCTCCTTTACCATCTCGTCATAGAAGCCCGGATCCACATCCGTGCAGCATGGGGCTAAGCATCGCTGCATCTGGCAGTGAAGGCAGGGACGGGCGCGTTTTCTAAAATCCTTTGCCTTGCATTTACGTAATTTGAAGGTTTTATTTACGATATTGAGGGTTTCCCGAACCGCCTGTGCCGAGGCATAGGGCCCGAAATAGAGCGCACCGTCTTTCTGGGGCTTTCGAACGATGGCAATATTCGGATACTGAGTGGATGGGTCCAATCTCAGTGACGGGTATCGTTTGTCGTCTTTGAGCACCACGTTATACCGGGGCCGGTGACGTTTGATCAGGTTCGATTCCAGAATCAGGGCTTCTTTTTCGGTCCGGGTAATGATGGTGTCAAAATCGGCGATCTTTTGGGACAGGACCCCAACTTTCATGTTCCACTGATTTGAGTTCTTAAAATAGGAGGCCAGTCGTTTCCTGAGATCTCTCGCCTTGCCGACATAAATGATCTCACCCTGGTCATCCTTCATCAAATAGACTCCGGGTGAATGCGGAACTCTTTTTAATTTTTCCGAAATGGTGTCGGACATTTTTATTTCATGCCATACGGGTTTTCGTAACAGATGAACGTCCAACATCGAACATCGAACGTCCAACGCTGAATGAAAACAAATACCAAGAACCGAACATTCAACAGCTATTTCTGTTTTTTCAAACTGTTTTGATAATCATCATAAGAATTTTAATCAATTCTTCTGTTTCTTCATTTTTTCCAATTCGCCATTCGATGTTGGACGTTCGATGTTCATTAAAAATGATTTTATA
>DUZK01000146.1 GCA_013349495.1 Deltaproteobacteria bacterium | reverse complement strand
ATTAATTAAACATCATTTCCCTATAGAAATAGAGAGTTTTAAAATTCCACAAATTTAATTATTTTACCACTAATGGATGAATCTGACAAATGATGAGATTTGATTAATCTTTTTCCAAACTTAACTCCACATGGTTATTTTTGGTTGATTCGGTTAGGGTTTTTGGCAGTTGGATTCGGAAGTGCGTTCCCTGTTCAGGGGAGGAGTCGATGATGGCGATGGTTCCGCCGTGTTTTTCAATGGTTTTGTGGGTGATAAAAAGGCCCAGTCCCGTTCCGGTGTGCCCCTTTGTGGAAAAAAAGGGTGTAAATGCCTTATCTATGGCTTCTGCTGTCATGCCCACGCCATTATCTTGAATATCCATGACAATGAATTCCGGGTTCTGTTTTACATCAAAGGTGATTCGGGCTTTGCCGGAGGGTAATTCCGAACATGCTTCAATGGCATTTTCTAAAATATTGATGAGTGCGGACCGGATCAGTGTGGGATCGATCTCGAAACGATTCAGGGAGTCTTCAACGTGATATTTGAAGTCGATGCCCTTTCCGTCTAATTTCGACTCGATGATGCCCACAATATCCCGAACGAATTCCAATACATCCACCGGTTCCCATTTCAATTCCCGTTCCTTGGCATAGTAAAGGATGTTGAGAACCACATTACGGATCCGTTCCACCATCATTTTAACCACATCGAGCCCTTCGTGGACCCGATCCGTGTTCTCTTTGGTCAGGCCGGAATCGAGCAAATACAGGCCGGCATCCAGGCCGGTTAAAACGCCTTTGATTCCGTGGGAGAGGGTGCTCATCATCAGGCCCAGGGAAGAGAGATTGTCCTGAAGCATGCGGATCTGGGTGATATCGGTTGCCATTTCCATGACTCGGGCGATTTCTCCCGCTGCATTGCGGATGGGTGCGGTGGCGACAAGGGCGGTGATCTCCTGACCGTTTTTATCGGTGAGGATCATTTCCGCCTGGTGGGAGAGGCCGTCTTCAAAGGTTTTGGCCACGGGGCAATCGGGACAGGGTTGGTTGAGGTTTTTATAGACTTCGTAGCAGTGAGAGCGACCCTTGGGATCGAAATGTTCCTTAAATTGCCGGTTCATTGCCGCAAGCCTGAAATCTTTATCTTGTACCGTGATGTAGCAGGGGACTTCATCGAAAAGCTGCTGGTATAGTTGTTGGGTGGTTCGAAGCTCTTCCTGGAGGCGTTGGACTTCCGAGATATCTGCGGATATCTCAAGGACCAGTTCGAGGTTTCCGTCTTTATCCCGTATGGGGGCTGTGTGAACCATTACCGGAAGTTCATGGCCGTCGGCATATACTATGGTTTGCCGGCTGCGCCGGCCCATACCGGATTTAAATGTTTCCCCCACCGGGCATGTGGTCTCATCCACGCTTTTATCCTTGTATATGGCCCAACTGTCACTATCCACCGGGTTTCCGAGACGTTGGTGGTAGAGTTGGTTTGCAGCCACCACCTTGAGGTCCCGGTTGTGAATCGAAACGAAACACGGCATTTCATTGAAATATTTAATCCCGCCCTCAAGATCGCCGGCCATACTGCTGATGGCTGATGAAAGACCCTCAACCGCCTGGTTGACCGCCACCATCCGTTCGATTTCCACCAGGCGTGCGGATTGCTCTTTGACCAATGATTCGAGATTATCCGTATACGCTCTGAGCTGATTGCGCATATCGATCTTCTCATTGGCCCGTTTCAGAGCAATATCAAGGGCATCGTTGTTGATGGGTTTGGTGATAAAATCGGTGGCTTCAAGCTTGAGGCTTTCAATGGCTAAATCCATGTCACCATGGCCGGTGATCATGATGACTTCGGTGTCCGGATTCTCCTGTTTAATGATCTCCAGAAGCTCGATGCCGTCGACGCCGGGCATTTTTATATCCGTAAGCACGATGGACGGAAGTGTTTCTCTGAACAGGCGGAGGGCTTCTTCACCGTTTTCAGCCAAAAGCACGTCATAGCCGGAGTCCTCCAGGGAGATTCCCAGTACCTTGCGGATACCGGCTTCGTCGTCGGCTAATAAGAGCTTTGTTTTCATATTCAACAGCCTGCTTTATAAGAGGCTTTCGGCAATCTTTAGGAGTTCTTCGGGTTCGGGTGGTTTTTCAACGTAAGCATCGGGCTGAGGGATGGTGTCATTGAGACGTATTCTCAGCATTTTTATGTAATGTAAGAATGTTTTCTCTTCCACGGCAGAAAGCATGATGATGGGAATTTCCTTCAATGTCTTGTCGGTCTTGAGGTGCCGGTACATGTGCACCCCGCCTTCTCCGGGCATCATGATATCGAGAACGATGAGATCGGGCTCAATCTCCTTGGCGATCCGATAACCGTCCCTCCCGTTTTTTGTGACGACAGCCTCATATCCACTGGTTTCAAAAAGTGTCGTCAGGAAGATTCTCATGTCCATTTCATCATCGACAATCAGAATCTTTTTTTTGGCTTCGTGATGCAAAGCTCGCTGCTATTCCGGTTCTTCCGAGACTTTTTCCGGATGATTGACGCTGGCCACGGGACAAGATGCGCGCAGGACCACCTGCTCGACGGTGCTTCCAAGAACCGCATCTTTCGGATCGATTTCCCGTGTATGGTGCGCCATAACGATAAGATCCCCGTTATGCTCCCTGGCATATTTCAAAATCTCTACATATGGAATTCCCTCCCAGATTTCGATGCCGTAGTTATCGTAATCTTTGATTTTGGAGACATATTTTTTTTCGATTCTTTCTTTTGCAGATGCGATTCTTTCCTCGATTTCCTGTTGGCCCTGGGCCTGCCCGGTGCTGCCCATACCGATGTCCGATGCATGGAAGATGTGGAGCCTGGCCCCGACCGTTTTGGCCAGCTTATGCGCCCAGAGAAATGCATAATCGGACGCTTTGGAAAAATCGGTGCAAAAGACGATGTTGGAAAACAGTTTCCAGCATGTGGTACACGGCCTGGCGATGATGACCACCGGGCAGCGAGCAGCTTTGGCGACCCGCTGCATGGTACTCCCCACCACCGCACGATACCGGGCGGCACCCACATTCTCATCCCGGGTGTGGGCGCCCATGATGATCATGTCCACGTTTTCTTTACGTGCTTTCCTTAAAATCTCCCTGTGGGGGACCCCCACAACCGCCTCAATGACATTATTTTCACTGTCCTTAAGGAGGACATCGTAGGTGTTTCGCATTTCCTCTTTGACCCATTCGACATAATCGGGGTCAATCTGTTCGGTTTCACCGGTTCGGACGTCGGTCACAAAGGGGCTGTATCCGCGGGTCGGAACGCCAAAGACATGAAAAATGAATAGCTTTGCATCCCATTTTAATTCCAGATCGAAGGCAACTTTGGCCGCATTATCACAGGTGGGTGAAGCCGTTGTTGCAAAAAGAATTTTATCAAACATTTTTCATCTCCTTATTTCACAAGCCTCGGGAGTGCCATGAAAGCTGAGCTCCCATGCAATCCCGTCAATATATTCAAAGAGGCTGAATACGGTTTCGAATTCAAATACGTCCACCGGGTCTCCCAAAATCACATGTTTGAGTTTCCCAAGCTTTACGGGCATATCCAGCAGACCCTCCAAACTGGAAGATTTCAATTGCTCGGCATCAGCTCCGGAGACTCCCTGAAGGGAATGATAGATTTCCAACCGGGGTTCTCCCGGATATCCGATCATTTCTACTGTTTTACCAAACTCCAAATGCTCGAAACCCTGATACACGCATCCGGTCCCGGGGCATTTGTGAACCTGCTCTAAATAGTCCGGGATAAACACGTTCAGTTTAGCAAGGACCGGATAGGTTTCCAACATTTGGAAATAACTTCTTAGGGTATACCCCTGGTCCAGCCGGACCCCGAAACCGAGAAACCTTAAAGGATCATCGTTGATGGCATTCTGGTTTTGAACCATCGTGCCGTCGGGTATCAATGTTACGATGTTCATTCTTCTTCTGTGGGCTTGAAATGCTCCGGCACATCTATCATACTGATGAGCAGCGGTTTCAAAAAGGACCATCGGATGCCGATTTTGTAGATTTCCTCCAGATCCCGGATGGCGTCCCAGCAGTTGTGGCAGGGCGCCACCACAAGCTTCGCGCCCGTGGCCAATATTTGGTCCCGTTTGATTTTAAGCCCCACGTTCCGCTGTTCCCGGTACCGTCCGATACCGTTTAGTCCCCCGCCGCCGCCGCAGCAGAAGTTGTGTTCCCGGCAGGGATCCATCTCTCTGAAGTCTTCTGCAATATAGCCCATGATCTCCCGGGCAACGTCGCCCAGGCCGCCGTTTCGGATATAGTTGCACGAATCCTGGTAAGTGACCGGCTCTTTGATTTTTTTTGACGGATCGATTTTAAGTTTGCCGGTTCTCAGTGCTTCGGCAACCCATTCCACATAGTGAATACTTTCCACCGGGGGTTGCCCGCTTTTAATACCGGCCCAATAAGGTCCTTCGATGACGGTGGCCCGGTAGGCATGTCCGCACTCGGTTACCACCATTCGCTTGGGTTTCAGCCGATCCATGGCGTCATACACGGATTCCACCTGCATCTTGCAGGCTGCCCCGTCACCGGCGAACATGGCCAGACTGGTTTCTTCCCATCCTTCGGAGGGGACCGTCCAATTTTCTCCCGCTACACGGAACAGTATGGCGGCTTCCGCCAAATCTTCCGGATAGTGCTTGGGTTCCCGGGCATTCACCGTATACATAATATCCGCGTTTTGCACATCCACGGGTATCTTCAGACCCGGCCAGTCATCCTCATACTCTTCCGCCATCCACTCGCAGGTTTCCACCCAGTCTTCAGTGGTCACATCCATTTGAGCCCTGTAAATCCGGTGCATGCCGGTTCCGATTTTCATCTCCCAGGGGCTGAAGCCCTGGGAGAAGAGGATTCCCCGCATATAGGCGAACATCAGGCCCGTATCGATGCCGAAGGGGCAATAGACGCCGCAACGCGTACAGCACGTGCACTTGGAAAATGCCGAGTCCATGCACTCCTGCATAAAAGCGTTATCCACATCGCCCTTTCGCTTTAATAGTTTTCCGAGGGTGGCCTGAATTTTATAAGAGGGCACCTGTTTCGGGTCCCGGTCATTGGCCAGAAAATAGAAACAACTTTCGGCGCACAAGCCGCAATGGGAGCATATTTCAAGCCATGTCTTAAAACGGGATCGCACCACATTCTTTAGTGTCGCGCGCAGCGCCTTTTTATCTACATCGAGATGGTTCATCTCTTCGTAGTATTGTTTGCCCCCTTTGTCTGCCAATAGGGCATCGAGTTGTTCCTTGGCATCGACGGTTTGTTTGTTGCACAGTTTTCCTTCAGGCATTTCGGTTCCCTTAAATATTTACGGGTTAAATCATCAGACTACCAAGCCAATCCCTTGCCTTTCATCCCCCCGCGTTTGATGCCGTAGTCCATACCCAACTGGGCCCTGGAGGCAAAGAACAGAACGAAGTGGGAGAGCTTGGTGAACGGAATGGCGATGAGTAAGATTTCACCACAAAGCATGTGCAAGATCAACCAGAATCGGTAATTGCCCACCTGATAATGGGCAAGGATTCCGGTAATAAAGGGCGCCACCGCCATCAGCAGCATCAGGTAATCATGGATATCCGTGATGAGCCTGACTTCCGGTTTCGCTATCCGTCTGAGAATGAGAAATACGATTGCGGCAATCACAACAACGGTCAGGACATCGGCTGTGGATTCGGAAATGGTCCAGAAACTGAACCCCCACCGTTCCATGAGCAGGATATTGTGACCTTTGAGGAAGATCGGGGTGGCCAGCAATCCGATATGGAGAATAAAAACCAGAAACGTAAAACCCGGATTGTCACGCCAGCTCCTTGTCCCGTAAGGCATCATCCAATAGAAAATGGATCGTAAAGCCCCTTTTACTCCGTATGAGACGTGTTGCGTATAGGCCACCCGGTCCAACTGCCAGTTCAGGCCCCGGATGTACCACACCAACCGGTAGATTAATCCAATGAAAAATATACCGAATGATATCCACGCCAGCGGTCCGGTAACAAATTCATACATACTGTACTCCTTAACCCTTCTGTATCCCTTTTTTTAGAGAAGAAATTTACTTCTTCTCTTCATCTCCTCCGGTTAAAAACAACCAGAAACCGGTAATTCCAAAAAGTGCAAGTACGATCAGGATGTAGGTAATCCCTTTAGTATAAACCATAAATTCATGAAGTGTATGAAGCATTCCTTCCATCAATGGCTCTCCTTATAATCCGGATGCTCATAAAATATGGGCATCCGGCTGACAATAAACCGATACGCCACAAGCCCGATGGTCACGATAAAGGCTGAAATGACGATTTCCATCCAGTGCGGAAAATAACGTTCACTCGAGGGCAGGTGCCAGTTAAAGGCGATAAGGGATATATTCAGCCGGTTGAGTACCACCCCGATCACCGTCAACACAGCGGTCCACCGTATCAAAACCAGGTTTTTCTCCCGTACACCCAGAGCATAGAGAAAACAGGGCAGCCCCACGAATCCCAGCAGTTCCACCAGGTACCAGATGCCGTAACCCGTACCGAGCAGATGCCAGTGGTTTCCAGCGGATATCCCGATGACCTTGGTGATAAGGTAGCCTGCCAGCACAAATGATGCGGCTTTTCCAAAGCCGAGCGCCACATGGTCTTTCTCTTCCATATGAGCGGAATCCATCTTGTGGGCATAATATCGGTGGGCCAGAGTGCCTTCAAAAATCACCATGGAGAGCCCCGCAATGATACTGCTGATGAAGAAGTAGATGGGCAGATACGATGAATACCAAAGCGGGTGGAGTTTTGAAGGTGCGATGAGAAATAAGGCTCCCAAAGATGATTGGTGCAGGGTGGACAGGATGACACCGAAAATCGTCAGAATCAGGGTGAATCGGATGGCCAGTCGGCGAACTTTCTTAAGGCCCAGCCACTCAAGTGCTGCCGGTGAAAACTCAAGAAATAGTACAGTTAAATACAAGGCCACACAAGCCGCCACTTCAAACAGCAGCGATGTGGTTCCCTGCTGGACGATAAACGGATAGGGAAGTCTCCAGGGGCGGCCCACATCATAATGAAGGGCGAGGACCACCAAAGCATATCCCAAGAATCCGGTCAGGATGGCCGGCCTGACCGCCGAATGATATTTTTTCATGCCGAACAAATAAACGGCGGCTGAAGTAACGTATCCACCGGCTGCCAGGGCCACGCCGACCATTAAATCAAATCCGATCCAAATGCCCCACGGATTATAATCGGATAGGTTGGTAACCGTGGCTAATCCTTTGGTAAACCGCAGCGCCGTTACGATCAGACCCAGGATAATGATAATCCCAGCGATCATGTTAAACGGCGTGAGGTATGATCGGCTGGTGGTAGTGCTTTCCTCAGACATCAGGCATCCTCCTCGGTTTTGGTCTCGCCAGTCCCTTCCTCTCCCTCATCACTATCATCAGCTTCTTGGGCTTTTGCAGCTTCTTCAAGGGCCTTTTTTACTTCCTGTTCAATGGCTTCCGCCTTTTCTTTTTCGGCTTTCGCCAAGGCCTCGGAGAGTTTCGTTTCCGCTTCCAACTTTGCTTGATCCAGAGCAACCGTAACCGCCGCTTCACTTTCTGCGTCAGCTACCTTTTGATTTCGTTTGTTGATGGCATAGATACCGGTGAGCAGCACCGGCCAGATTCCAACCACCATCGGTACGGCATTGAGCACCCCGGCGGTCAATTCCGGAGCCGGTGTAACCCCCAAGTCCTCCCGCATTCCGATCTCTTTAAAGGGAACGGCTGAGAGGTACAGCCAACTGGTGCCGCCCATTTCCCGTTCTCCATAGATGTGTTCCACATAACGCCCCGGATATTTCCGAATCCTTTCTCGGGCCAATTTGAGCAATTGATCGCGCTTCCCGAAAGATAAGGCTTCGGTGGGGCAGGCCTCCACGCAACCGGGCAGCTGGCCCTTGGAAATACGCGGATAGCACATGGTGCATTTCATGATGCGGGGGGAAAATGCGCTGTCATATTCGTAGGCAGGAATCTCAAAAGGGCAGGCGATCATGCAATACCGGCATCCGACACATACCGAAGCATTATAAGTGACCGCCCCAACCGGTGTTTTTGTAAATGCACGAACAAAGCAAGCCGATGCGCATGCCGGTTCCAGGCAATGGTTGCACTGGATTTTTCGGTACAACGGGCTCTTGGGATAATTTGGATTTTGATACTTGTTGACCACGGTATAGGTTTTGTCATCGGTTCGACGATGCGTATCCATGACGGTCAAATCATCAAACGGTTTATCAGGTGCGGGAAGGTCGTTGACTTTGTTGCAACCGGTTTCGCAGTTGCGGCATCCGATACACAGAACACTGTCATACAGCACCCCTTTGCTTCCGGGATAACCCGTAAAGTGTTTATTCGATGCCGCATCGGCACTTTTGCCTAAGACGGCACCGCCGCCTGCCGCTGCTAACCAACCAAGAAATTTTCTACGGGAGATGGACATAAGTTTACCTCATTATGGCTTTGCAAGGTGTGTGTCATCCTTTAATCTTAAACTTTTTTCCTGTGACAACCCGTACAATCCGTTGCAACCGGTTTTTCAATTCCCATGGCATCGTGACATTCCATACATTGCCGATGGTATGCTCCCTTTAGGCCGGGTCTGAGTATATTGTTTTCATCAAAGGGTATGCCATGGCAGCTTGAGCAGCTGGGCGGTTTTTTGGCCGTGGGACTGTTGTGATGGCATCCCTGGCAGATGGTGCCGTTTTCACGGTGAAAATAGCTCGCCAGTTTGTTGTCTTTAATGTTGTTCAAGAGGGTATAAATAATTTTTCGGTGCGGCAGTTCCACGGGTTCATACTCATATGCCAAACTTTTTATGACCACCTTTTCCGGGATATCTTCTTCAGCGTAAGTATCGGCTACGGGAGTTCTGGATTTCAGGAGCGCGGCGGCGATGACGGTATCATCTGACTTGCCGGAACCCGCCGTGCCGCCCGCCGGGCCCGGCACATGGCAGGTACCGCAATCATTGGGGTTTTGCATTCTATTTTTTGGAACGGATGAATGACAACCGGCACAGCGAGTATCTGTTTGGGCTTGGGAATGGCAGCCCATGCAGCTCGATTCCGCCCCCAACTGATGCATGGCCTGTTCCAGTTTGACGTTTTCACTCTCTTTTGAGCCGGTCAGCGAATGGCAGCTTACGCACGCGTTCAAGTCTGCATGATGGCAGGCTCGACAGGAGTTGCCGTATTTTTCATGAGCCCTATGATCGAACGGTACAGGGTTCATCCGGATCAAATTCGGATTCTTCTGCGCTTTTCCGACGGCTGTCAGCAACACCACATCGGGCTGGTTCCGCTTCATTCTCGGAACACGATCAACCTTCTCTATTAACTCCTGCTCGGCCGGATCATGACAGCCGCTGCAGGTAACAGGTCCTGCGGTTTTGTTTTGAGCCTGGGTCTTACGGTGACAGTCGATGCAGGCCATGTGTGCGGCGAATTGACCGGCAATTCGGTTTTCTTCTGTTTTTTCTTTATGGCAATATCGGCAGGTTCCTTCCTTGCCCTTATCGTAAAAGAGTTTTTTGGTTGTTTTATTGTATGCGTGGTGACAGACGTCGCATTTTTCTTCCTGTGCTTTGGAATGCCGATAGTGCAAAGAATGATCAAATCCCATGGACTTCCATGTGCTTGATAGTTCAATTTTTTCTTTATGACATTCACCGCACTCCACCGGACCGCTCTTGTCCCCTGCAGCTGCCGTCTCTTTATGACAGGCGATGCAATTGGAGTGGTAAATGTTCATAACGGCTTCAGGCGCTTCGTCCTTCTGCCGCATGTATTTTAGAGAAAGTCCGTCATTTTCTGAAAGATGACAGACGGTGCAGTCTTTGCTTTTCTTTTCGACTGCGGCGGAGTGTTTTTCATGATAGAAAACAACCGCCGGTCTCTGGAGGTTACCAAAACTTTTCATGGTGTCGATGGTGATAATATCAGCTCGGCCGGCGGCTTTCCCGCCTTTCGGAGCCGTCACCGCATAGACTGCCACGCTGTTGATTAGAAACAATGAAGCAAGGGTGATGATCGCAAACCATCGTCGCAATGTCCTTTTATGAATCATTTTCGCATCCCTCTTGATTTCAGGTACTTTCTTCACAGGCGCTTATTGGAATTGACTATTGTTGATCCTTTTCGTTATCCAATAAATTCTGAATGGTGGTCTGGTCATAAACATCGAACACCGCTTCCCGGGCTCTATTCATCATGGATGAAAATGTGACATCGACGTTTAATGAAAAATTGTCCTTCGAGTGATCGATCATCCCATCCACCGTCTTATCTTTCCCTGACATGAATCTGATAACATCCCCAATCGTGATCTCGTTTGGAGGTATAACCAGCGTATAGCCGCCATAAAATCCTCGTTTCGACTCCACAAACCCGCTGCCTTTTAACTGACCCAAAATAACCTCCAGAAACCGCACCGGAATTTCCTGGGCTTTAGCGATGTCGGAGATTTTACGAGGGCCTTTACCCATATGCTTTGCAAGCTCAAATATTGCCCGAATTGCATATTGATTCTTTTTTTGAGTAATGAGCATTTCGCCCTTGGCTGATTCTGATTCCCGACTGATTTGGTCAAGAAAATTCTTGACTTTTTTAGTCAAGAATGAGAGGCATGTCAACTTTTTTTTGAAATTT
>DUZK01000145.1 GCA_013349495.1 Deltaproteobacteria bacterium | reverse complement strand
TTAAACTTTTCGACTTCAGCTTATACAGGATAGTCGTCCTGGTAAAAATACGTCATCGAATTTACGAATTAGAGCACTAAGTTAGGCAGATGGGTCGGCGTTTTATTTATGCGACACTTGGTAAAAATGGATACTATAAAACGATACTATCGGGTTGACCGCAGAGAGATCTTTTTCATTCAATCAATTATAGAAGGTTATGACGGACTTGCAACAATGTCCACGGTCGATCCGAACAGAGGGTTAATTAGGCTGATCATACCTACCGATGCGGAAACGGATGTATTGGATATTTTGCAGGATTTAAAGATTTCCGGAATCCTGATGGAAGCGGTGGTTCGGGAAGATTCCACCACGACACTAGGGCACGAAGAAAAAATAATAACTTTGTGACTTTGTGGCAAATTGTTTTTAGGCACTTTTCCGGCTTGTCCGGGTTAGGTTTAGTCACCGATGAATTCCAAACGATTGTTTATCAACACCATCGGATGTCAGATGAATGTGTATGACTCCGAATCTATCGCAAGAGTTCTCCATCCCATGGGATTTGAGAAAACATCCTCCCTTGCGGCAGCGGATATGGTGATTATCAATACCTGTGCCATCCGAGGTAAAGCCGAACAAAAGGCGTTTAGCTTTTTGGGGAGATTGGCCGGTTTAAAGCGTGAGAAACCCGGTCTGATTATCGGAGTGGGCGGGTGCGTAGCCCAGCAAGAGGGACGACGCATTCTTGGTAGAATGCCGCATATAAATTTCGTTTTTGGAACCCAGGCAATCATCAGGCTCCCTGATATTGTAAACCGGATTGTAAAAGACGGGGAGAGAATTGTTGACATCGATATGTTGGACCAAGTTCCTGAGCTTGACTTTCCGGAAGCTTTTGAGGATACGAATTTATCCGAGATTTCGAAATTTGTAACAATTATGCGGGGGTGTGATAATTATTGTGCCTATTGTGTAGTTCCATATGTCCGTGGCAGGGAGAACAGTCGCCATCCTGAGAGCATTATAAAGGAAATCGAAGGGTTGGCAGAGTCCGGTGTTAAGGAAGTTACATTGCTTGGTCAAAATGTGAACAGCTATGGTCTCAAAGAGGGACTCTGCTCGTTTTCTGAACTTTTGGCACAAGTGAATGACATCAAAGGACTTAAGAGAATCCGGTTCACCACCTCACATCCAAAGGACCTTTCAGAAGAGCTTATTTATGCATTCCGAAATTTTGATAAATTATGCAAACACATTCATTTGCCGGTCCAATCCGGCTCGAACCGGATTTTAAAATTGATGAATCGCAAGTACACCCGGGAACAATACCTGGAAAAAACAGATAAACTTAGGATTGCCTGCCCTGAAATAGCCATCACTTCGGATATTATCGTCGGTTTTCCAGGAGAGCGACAGCAGGATTTTGAAGATACGCTGGATTTGATTAAATCCATCCGATATGATAGTCTATACGCATTCAAGTATTCAGATCGACCCAATGCACCTGCCGTCCGGCTTCCGGAAAAGATATCAGAATCTGAAAAAAAGAACAGGCTTGAGCAGGTGCTGAGGCTCCAAAAAGATATCACGATAGAGAAAAACCAGGTTCTGATCGATTCCGCACAGGTTGTTCTTGTCGATGGGTTAAGTAAAAAGAGCCGGGATTCGGAAATAAGGCAATGGAGCGGGCGGACAGCAACCAACAAGATTGTCAATTTTACCTGCTACAATCATGATCTTGATCCCGGTGAAGGTCTGATCGGTGAGTTGATCCGGGTTAGAATCGATGAAGTCTTGCCGAATTCACTCTGTGGAAGAAGGAGTCGGACCTCGACGCTACATAGTGCGAAAGGAGAAAACTAATATGCTGCGTAAGGTGACCATCGCGGGAATGACCATGGACCCGTCGTCAAACACCCCAATCATTATATTAAAATCAGAGGAAGATGATCAGGCTGTTCCCATATGGATCGGTCTGCTCGAAGCGACATCCATAGCGTCCGCGCTTCAGAATATACAATTTGATCGCCCTATGACTCATGATCTGTTCAAGAATTTTCTGGACAGCATTGATATGGGAGTAAGCCGTATCGAAGTTTGTGATCTGAAAGACAATACATTCTATGCAAAAATATATTTTGATTCCAAAGAACGCTCGTTCAGCATGGATGCCCGCCCCAGCGATGCCATTGCCATTGCTCTTCGGTTTAAAGCGCCTATCTATTTGGACGATAAGGTGATTGAAAAATCGAAACTGACCGAGGGTATTTCCGAAATGGTTGACGAGAGTGAAGAAGGCAAAAAGTGGGCGGAATATCTGGAAAAACTCTCACCGAACGATTTTGGAAAATATAAGGTATAGCTTTTAGCCAAACAAGTGCGGACGCATCACATAAAATCCATCCATTCGTTAAGGTTGCTAATCCTCCTTAATCGGTTCTCAGAATCCCATTTATACTATTAGCATGAATATCGGTATATTATCTCATGAGAATATTCGGTGGAATTTTTTTTGAAAAAATGAGAAAAAATGAGAAAATCTGAGATTTTCGTAGATTGGGATTTTGATAGAAAATCAGTATGGAATACGAATGTATCGGAAATGGTTAAGGAAATGCCATATTAATAAAATTGTCGTATTTGTAAGGTCTTGTACGGACAAAAATGTATTATTTTCGCTATAACAGATAGATACGGCATCTATATCTGCCAAGAAAAGAATTCTGAAAATCGAAGCTTGTCGGTTTTGACATCACCTAGATGTTTTTGTAGAAAAAATACCACTTTTTATATTTCTTATTTCCTTCCACAGCCGGGATCTTCTTATGAGCACCATACTGGTTATAGATGACGAAAAAATGGTTCTGGAGATTATTGAGACTGCTTTGACCACCTTTGGTCATTATGTGGAATTGGCGGAGGACGGCGAAGAGGGAATCCGAAAATTTGACGAGGGGTTATATGATTTGGTGATCACTGACCTTATCATGCCCAATGCAGACGGCAAAGAAGTGGTGGATCACATAAGAAATTCCAAGAAGAGAAAAACCCCTATCATCGGTATTTCAGGCACACCGTGGATGATGGAAGGCAGCGGTGTGGATTCAATCTTATCAAAACCGTTTCCCATTAAAGCGCTGCTCGATACGGTGCGGACCCTCGTGCCGGCAACAGTTAATTAATGCCCACCCGCAAAAGCTTTTTTGCCCAACCCTTAAGTTTCTTTTGCGTATTCAATGACATTCTCGATAATTGCATCTAGGTCTGTTTTTGGTTCAAAGCCGATCAGGGATTTAATTTTTTCTATACTGGGCACCCGCCGTTGCATGTCCTCAAAATCCTTTTCAAACGCCTCCTCGTAGGGAATCAACCTGATCGTTGAGCTCGAACCGGTTGCCTGAACCACGCGCTGTGCCAGATCCAATATGGAGATTTCTTCAATGCCCCCTATGTTAAAAACCTCGCCGCCAGCGGCATCGGCCTGCATCAGCCCCATTAATGCCTGTACCACATCCTTGACATAAGTAAATGTTCGGGTCTGTTTTCCTTCACCATATACTGTGAGCGGCTGGTTATGCAACGCCTGATCCACAAACCGGGGCAGAACCATACCGTAAGCGCCGGTCTGTCTCGGCCCTACCGTGTTGAACAGACGGGTAATGGCAACCCAGAGTCCCGAGGTTCGATAATATGCCAGAGCGGAAAACTCATCCATCAATTTAGATGCGGCATAAGACCACCTGAATTTGCTGGAAGGCCCGTAAATGATATTGTCGGATTCCACAAGGGGGGCGTGCAAGTGTTTTCCATAGACCTCTGAAGAGGAAGCAATTAATACTTTTTTCTTAAACTTGGAGCATAGCTCCAAGACTTTTTCAGTCCCTTGAATATTGATTCGAATCGATTCCAGGGGATTTTCCAGTATGTAACGAACCCCCACTGCTGCAGCCAGGTGATAAACCACTTCGCAGGTGCCTGTGAGCTCCAGCATCACATCATTGTTAAATATGGTATCCGTAAATACGAATAGTCGCGATTTATATCGCTCGTCTTTTTGAAAAGATGTGATATTTTTCAATGAGCCTGTCGAAAGATCATCAATGATATAGACTTCATCTCCGTTTTCGAGATGGGCTTCTGCTAAGTGGGAGCCGATAAATCCGGCGCCGCCTGTGATTAATACCCGCATCAGAGTTTTCCTCAGGATATTATGATGGTTTTTTTATTTATCTGGATGCCTTGATAGTGCTTGTCCGATTTTAACAAGATTTCACTTGTATAGGATTCCCCTTGGTATGGCAACCGAAAATATATGGAAGTGGATAGCGCAATCGCCCTTTTACGATGCAATGGGTTTCCCGGCCACCTTGACACATTAACCTCCAGTTTATATAATTAAAATAAATGATAGAAGACAAATCGCTCATGTGACACATTGAAATGTGCTTTTAAATTTGAAGGAGGATCGAATGGACGACAAATGTATCTTTAACTGTGAAATCTGTGGAAATGAATCAGAAGCGCTGAAAGATTGTCCGCCCGAATGCTGCGGAAAGCCAATGGCGGAAAAAACTGACCCGCTACCGGTTTGTGAAGTATCGGCAACTGCGGAACATGCAAGACTTGATGACGATTTTGGCGAGCCCTGCGACGACGGCCGTTCCGGCAATGTCTGATGCACTACTTGATAAACCTGATTCCATCTTCGAGGCTCGTCATAAGGCGGGCCTTTTATACTTTATCAACCCCCCTTACTCCGATAGATCTTTTAAAAACAGGTGGTGATATTCATTGTCCGATAAATGATTTTTCATCAAACTGGATAACATCTCGAATAATTGGCTCAACTCATCATCCGTTAATCGTGGTATAATTGTTTCCAGAAGCCTATCATCTGAGAATTTCTGAAGATAGTACATGATTGTTTTTTCATCCGTTTCACGATCATATCCTAATCCTATGAATCCTTTAACGGTTTCGACAAATCGATGAGAGTGGATCGTCATTGGGTTACCTCCAAAATCGGTGGCCGATTGCATCTAAATTTTCAAGACTACTTAATCTTAGCGTATATGCATACAATAAATACAGGGGAAATGTCGAAAAACTGATCCGCACTCATTATACATCTTGAATTATGATTAAGGTTTTGGTTTAAGATTATTAACGCTTTTTACGTTGCCATTGATTTTAAGGTTTATTTTTAAACGTATAACGGGTCCGTCAATATCAACATCTCGTCGGCTGATTTTTTCTTTGGAGGTCGAATCATGGAATGGAAAGATTCAGAAGATGCTGAAAGCTTAGAAAAAGATCCTAAGGGCGATTTTTTGGAGGATGAAGAC
This sequence comes from Deltaproteobacteria bacterium, assembly GCA_013349495.1. Classification (GTDB taxonomy): domain Bacteria; phylum Desulfobacterota; class Desulfobacteria; order Desulfobacterales; family SURF-15; genus DUZK01. The sequence continues at coordinate 5,410 of DUZK01000145.1, read as the reverse complement.
TATCCCGTCTGGCAGAAACCTAAAAAAAGTTTGTTCGGGGATAAGTTATTTAAAAAAATTGAGATTCCATTTATTGCCATGGGGGTGGGGCTCGTTGTTTTGATAATTCTGTTTGCTGTTTCCATTTCCAGTAAAGACAACCAAAATTTCGATAATCAGGTGGCATCCATAGAGAAAAGGCTTCGCCAAATTGAAGACCGATTAAATAATCTTGAACTGAATACCGGCAGTGGAAAGCAGATCGCAGAACAAAACAGTAAACTGGTGGAGGTTAATGACAAAATTTCGAGACTGGAAGCCTCCGTTGCCCTCAGAATGGATCAAATCGCAGCAGAGATGAACCGCATTCAAAAACGAGCGTCATCCTCTGGTACCCCTCGGATTTCTGCAACTGATGTGAAAAAAACCACAGCAACCAAACCGGCCCAAACAACAGCAACCCCTAAATACCATCAGGTACGTGCAGGTGAGACCCTGTACAGCATCGGGAAACGTTACGGCTTAAACTTGGAGGAGTTGTTACGATTAAATAAAATGAAGTCCAAGGAGGTTATTTATCCCGGGCAAAAATTAGTAGTGGAAAAATAGCACACCAAATTAAAAATCCTCATAGGGTTGAACCTATTTTATGTTCTTAAAGTATCCTTGCAAATCATGGCTTATAAATATCTCAATTTTTTCAATATTTTTGTGATGTGAATAAAATATATCCCCCCATGTCGCTCTTTTTACAAGATTCAGCACGCTTTCCTTAGCCCGTTCCCATGTGTGTTCTTTGTACGGGGTATCAAACAGAACAAACCGGTCCACGTTTTTCTGAAATTTTTTCGAATATATAGGAAAGAGAATCCTGCTGAACAGAAAGCCCATAATGATGATAATCAAACCCAAACCGACCGCAGGAACGGGTGCATGGCGGATATCCACGGAGCGGGAAATGACTGCGGAAACGAGGGTTTCGGCAGGAAAGCCGGTTAAATTTTTCAGGATGATGTCCATCAGGGACACAGACAACAGAGAGAGGACGAGGGTTATCAAGGCCATTCTTTTGATCAAACGTCTACCTCCCGTGCAGAAACGGACCATTGCTTCCATGACCATCTTCAATTCGTTGGTTTGCTTGTCAACACGTTGAAGAATGTTGCTGACTCTGAGTTCCGGTGCAGCAAGGATTTTCTCACTCAGCTCCTTTCTCTCATCCATCCAGACTTCCAGCGGCTCTGACCTGCCCGTAGCACTTGGGGAATATGTCAAATAGATACGCGGGATATCTTTTCGCCCCGTCATCTGTGACAGATTCCAGCACAAAGTGCCGTATGATCGAACAAGATCGGCAAGATTATCACAGTCGTCGATACGGCTCATGACAAAGGCGATACGATCTTCACCCGAAGTGCCAGGAAGGGTATTGCGAATGGTGCTGTAGGTTTCTTTAATAGTGCCGGCTTTATGGGGATCAAACATCAATACAATAAAATCGGCCAATTTAGTTAAGTCCCCAACGACTCCTAAAAAATCGTATCCTCTTCCCTTTTCCGTAACCGAATCCATCATGCCCGGACTGTCCACGATAACCAGATTTTCAAGTAACGGTGATTCGACAAACTTCATTCTAAAGTGCGCCAGCAATTGTTCACCGTAAGATTTTAACGAGGAAAACGGCAGTCGATCATCGTTAACCAGCGCGGCTCCGCGGACCTCTCCTGCCTTATCCTCCGGTCCCGGCGCAGTTATGATCGTAAATGAATCGTCCGTCGGAGCCTGGCCGGTACGCTGTATTTGTTTTCCCAGAAGTTCGTTGATAAATGTGGATTTGCCCGATGAGTAGTTCCCCAATATCAAGACAATCGGTTTCCATTTTAATATGGCATCAAGATTACTGGAATCTATGTCATACCGTTCAAAGAACGGAAACAGAACTTCCCGAACCTTGCTTTCGATAGTACCTTGCAGTGTTTTTTCATTCATAATGAACAGCCTCAGCTTTGGCTTTTAGGAATGCAATGTCAAAGTTCAATTTAATTTCTAATCTCGAGATTCTTGCAGATGATCATACATCTTTTGCCGTAATTTGGAAATTAATAAGTAAATATTAGATATTAGATAGTTACGTCACATGAATCATTAAATAACCCGCGAATGAATGTTAACTCTCCTTTTACACCGGCAACACTCTTTATTTTGAAATCTTCTTCAATCACCAGCGGTACTTCTAAATGTTTTATATCTTCTATCGTCTCCAGGAAATCCCGAGATACGGATTGTAATGATTGATGGCTTTTTCTTCGGTACGTTCCGCTCAAATGTATCTGAGACAGCCGATTTCCAAATTCACGTATTAACCTTGCGGTTTCATATTTAGACCATAAATAAGCGTGGGATATGTCCAGACAGAATGAAAATTCCGGATATTCGTTAAAGATCCGGCGAAGTTCAGGAATACTCGTATGTCTGCCGGGGGGAAGATTTTCAACGGTTATATTAAAATCCAGATCCTTTAATAGAGCGAGTTGTTCACATGGGGCAGGATGAAACACAACGGATTTCGCATGAATTCTCTTACACAGAGCCGATATGACATTCAGTTGTCTGAGGATCATTTCTTTACTTGCATGGGATAGGAACAGATTGAACGGTGCATGTATGGTGGTATAGGGAAGATCTCTCAACCACTGAGCGTCGATACCGGATAAACGAAACGCAGTGAGTTCCTGTTCTGTCGGAAAAATGATTTCAACACCCGATATATCCAGTGTTTTTAGGTATCGGATCAAGTTACTTCGATCCGGGGAAGTTGACCATCGCCAAATATTTCCGAGGGAAAAGCTGATTATTCGTTCCAATAACACCTCATTTTTCAAGCTTCTTGATTCTGTATCCTGAACTCATCCAATATATTCAATGAGTTGAATCAAATCGGTTATCACAAGATTCGCAGAGATATCGCTGCATCTCGGGTCATTATCCCGGAGGCGAAGCGACCTGTCATCACCTGCAAATAGTGCGGTCTGAAATCCGACTCGATCTGCAGGATAAACGTCATTGAGCATGTCGTTTCCCACGTAGACTACGGATCGAGGGTTGATGTTATATTTTCTCAATCGTTTTACCGCAATATCAAACAAGACCATGGACGGCTTTGCATGGCCGGTCTGATATGAATAGATAATTAGATCTGTGAAGAAACCGAGATCTTCAGGGTCGGATCCGAGATACCAGTTGAAAAGCAATGGGGTGTAAAACTGGGCATTTGATATGATCCCCATGGGTATGCCGCTGTCTTTGCAATGGACGAGTATTTCTTTCAGGTGCGGCATGGGATAAACAGGGTTGGCCAGCAGCTCAAACTCAACAGCATATTCTCGAACCGATTGTCGATTATTGATTCCGAGCACCTCAGACCATATGAGGTCGATTTCAACCTCCGGGTGATCCACTCCAATTGCCCTGAGCCGTTTGTGGGTGGCCCGTATGGCACTGAAAAAAGTTTTAAGGATAGTGTCCGGAGGGGTATCGATATGATTCTTTATCAGGAGGTCTTTAAGGCCGGCTGATATCCGGGATTTTTCCTCGGCAATACCGATGTCTCCGGATTCACTGATAAATAATGTGCCGTAAATGTCAAACAATACCGCTTTTACGGGTATTTCGAGCTGCCCGACCGGCTCTAACCCAGTGGGAATGGGGACCAAGGATTTCGGTAATCTGGCAATAATCGATTCATTCAAATTCGTCACTCCATTTCAGGAGGCTAAAATTATCCGGAATAAAAAATTCCGCCAGGAGTTTTTTCTTGTCAATACGATGCGTTACCGGAGTGGACGCTACCTTTTGATAGATTGAAAGCAGCGTGTCTCTGTAGGTTTCTCTATTGTAATGTTTCAGGATGAGTTTCCTGTTATACTCGATCATCTCATTTTCTCCGGCAACTTTCCCCGGATGTTTCAAAAACGGATTAATATCCTTTAGTCGATCCTTCGCTATCGGATCGGAAAGCACTCTTCGGATTACCAACTGCTGAAGCCCTTGGCTGAGCAAACCGAAATCAACGGTACCATCCCGGGTAAATGAATGAAAACAGTGTTGAAGATCTCCAAGGTTAAGATCGAAATTATATAACGATCTGACTTTTAGAATACAATTCTGCCACTTTTTAAAAAACATTTCTTTTCCGATCCATTTGATAGGGATTTGAAGTCGATCGTATAAGTGGTCCAGCCGAATGCCCTGCGCCTCGAAGTCTCGGCATATTTTCGGGATTTTTCTTCCCCAAAGCAGTTTGCCTGCCGTCCAGGGTTCGAGAAATGAAAAACCGAACCCTTCATTGATACTGGTGGTGATAAGAAATTTTGCGGATCCCACCAGTTCCCTGAAATCATGATGAAGCCCTTCTTCAAATTTGACGCGGATTCCCATATCCGATACAAAATTTTTCCAGCGTTCGTAACTGACTATGTCTTTCGGGCTGTTTGGTGGAAGGGTGATGGATAATTGATAGCCGGAATCCATAAACAAAGAAAGCAGGACGGCTTCGCCGATATTCTTCCTTCTAATGGCACGCACAGGATACAATACCCGGACATTTTCACTCTGATGTTGTTCAGCTTGCTCTATGGGATTTATGGTATTATGGATTCTATGAAGCCCTTCTTTTTTGAGGCCCGATCTCAACAATATATGATAGTCTCTTGAGTTAATGACGCCGTAATGGCAATTTGAAACATATTCCTCTGAAAAATAGACAGCCGGGCGGCCATCTTCCGCAAAATCATGAATTTGAAGAAACAAGGGTATTTGCCGATCCTTCAATGCCGTCAGTATTTTTAAGAATTGCATATTTTTTGCAAGGGTTGGATTGTGTACGTGGATCAGTTGGCAGCCCTGGTTCCATTTTGAAAATACGGCGTCTATGACTTTTTGGGCGGTTATTTCAGGATCGGGTGTATAATTGAGACGGTCACTGTAACCAAGCTCCGGGATGGTGCATGTCTCTGCAGGGAAGGGTGTTTCGGATGCTTCGCCGGAAAGGACCAGGACATCACACCGGTTTTGGATCGCTTCGATCTGTTGTCGCATGACGGTGGTCACACCGCCTGTTTTCAGGTGATAATGGATGAAAGCGATTTTCATGTTCATATTATGTATCAGAATCGAGTCTCAATTGTCCATTTATTGTTACCTGGTTATCTACAAAAGCCAAGTTGATTTGTGGAATAGGCGGTGAAGGTGAGCCGATTCGCAGCAGTATGACTGTCTGAGTGCATTTGGGGGCGTTACATCGAACAGTATGAAGGTGCTGCTATAAGCCGTAACTGCTTGTTATATAACGCGATGCTTTGGTTCAGTCGGTGCTCTGTTCGGTGTTACGCCCCCTTATGTGCGAGTTTCATACGTCTGCGAATCGGGTTGC